>NZ_JARAWX010000013.1:0-244674 GCF_033793585.1 Streptomyces sp. MI02-7b
TCATAGCGTTAGGGAAACGCCCGGTTACATTTCGAACCCGGAAGCTAAGCCTTTCAGCGCCGATGGTACTGCAGGGGGGACCCTGTGGGAGAGTAGGACACCGCCGAACAATCTTTCTGGACCCTCGGTCCTGGCCAAAGCGCTGGGGCCGGGGGTCCTTTTGTTTTTCACGCCAGTGCGCAGTCCGCGGACGGTACGCGAGACTGGCACTACAGCAGTACGAACGACAGGAGTCATGTCGATGTCCAACACGCCCGAGGAAAGGCCGGATCGGCCGGAGCGGCGCGCGCCGCGTCAGGGCGGCGACCGGGGTGGTTTCCGCAGCAGCGGTCCCCGCCGCGAAGGCGACCGAGCCGGCGGCGGTTTCCGTCGCGACGATCGCCCCCGTTATGACCGGCCCCGTGAGGACCGGCGGGACGATCGAGGTGGCTTCCGTCGCGACGACCGTCCTGGTGGCGATCGTCCCCGTGAGGACCGTCCGCGTCAGGACCGTCCCGGTGGCGATCGCGGTGGGTTCCGCCGTGAGGACCGTCCGCGTCAGGACCGTCCCGGTGGTGACCGTGGTGGGTTCCGTCGTGACGACCGTCGTGACGAGCGTCCGCGCTTCGACCGTCCCCGTGACGATCGCCCGCGTGACGATCGTCCGCGTCAGGACCGTCCCGGTGGCGATCGCGGTGGGTTCCGTCGTGACGACCGTCGTGACGAGCGTCCGCGCTACGACCGTCCCCGTGAGGACCGTCCCGGTGGCGATCGTGGTGGGTTCCGTCGTGACGACCGTCGTGACGAGCGTCCGCGCTTCGACCGTCCCCGTGACGATCGCCCGCGTGAGGACCGTCCCGGTGGTGACCGTGGTGGGTTCCGTCGTGACGACCGTCGTGACGAGCGTCCGCGCTACGACCGTCCTCGTGAGGACCGTCCCGGTGGCGATCGTGGTGGGTTCCGTCGTGACGACCGTCGTGACGAGCGTCCGCGCTTCGACCGTCCCCGTGACGATCGCCCGCGTGAGGACCGTCCGCGTCAGGACCGTCCCGGTGGTGACCGTGGTGGGTTCCGTCGTGACGACCGTCGTGACGAGCGTCCGCGCTACGATCGCCCCCGTGACGATCGCCCCCGCGAGGACCGTCCCCGAGACGACCGCGGTGGGTTCCGTCGTGACGACCGTCGTGACGAGCGTCCGCGCTACGACCGTCCCCGTGAGGACCGTCCGCGTCAGGACCGTCCCGGTGACGACCGTGGTGGGTTCCGCCGTGACGACCGTCGCGACGACCGACCGCGTGGTCCGCGCAGGGACGACGACCGCGGTGGCCGGCGTCCGTATGTGCAGGGGCGTGGCCGCTTCGCGGACACGCGGGGCCGTGACGACCGCCGTGAGGAGCGGGAGCCGATCAAGCGGCTGCCGATCCCGGAGGACGTGACGGGCCAGGAGATCGACCCGAGCGTGCGGCAGGAGCTCATGAGCCTGCCGAAGACGCTGGCGGAGGACGTGGCGCGCAACCTCGTGATGGTGGCCCGGCTGCTGGACGAGGACCCGGACGCGGCTTACGGGTACTCCCGTGTCGCGCTGCGGCTCGCGTCGCGCGTCGCCGCCGTCCGTGAGGCGGCCGGTTTCGCGTCGTACGCCACGGAGCGGTACTCCGAGGCGCTGGCCGAGTTCCGGACCTGCCGCCGGATGACGGGCACGGTCGACCTGTGGCCGGTCATGGCGGACTGCGAGCGAGGCATGGGCCGTCCGGAGCGCGCGCTGGAGATGGCGGGCGCCCCGGAGGTGCACAAGCTGGACCGCGCCGGCCAGGTGGAGATGCGCCTGGTGGCGGCCGGGGCCCGGCGCGACATGGGCCAGAACGAGGCCGCGGTCGTCACGCTGCAGAGCTCCGAGCTGGCGTCGAACGCCGTTCACCCGTGGACCGCCCGGCTGCGTTACGCGTACGCCGACGCGCTGCTCGCCGTCGACCGTGAGGACGAGGCGCGCGAGTGGTTCGCCAAGGCGGTGGAGGCCGACCACACCGGCAGCACGGACGCCTCCGACCGACTGGCGCAGCTGGACGGCGTGGCCTTCGTCGACGTCCTGGACGACGAGGACGACGACGCGGTCGTCCCCGGCGACGACACGGTGGAGCCGTCCGGCGCGGACGCGGAACACGAGGACGAGGACGACGAGGACGACGAGGACGAGGACGACGAGCCGGAGGCGAAGGCCACGGCGGACGAGCGCCCCGCCGCCCCGGTGGAGGAGCCCGAGGTCGACCTGACCGACGAGGCCGATCCGTCGGCCTTCCTCGAGAACCCGTTCAAGGAGCCCTCGCGCGACACCGAGGACTGACCCGCGGCGCTCCGCGGACAGCGAACGAAGAGGGCGGCACCCGCATCACGCGGGTGCCGCCCTTCGGCGTTCCGCGTCAGGCCGGTGTGCCCTCCGGCTCCAGGCTGCGCAGGACCAGGCCGGAAGCCGGCTTGGGCCCGAACGACGTCGACTTGCGCGGCATCGTGACGCCCTGGCGGGCGAGTTCGTGGACGACGCTCTCCTGCACCGGGTGGATGAGCACGGCGGTGCCGCCCAGCCGCCGCGCGTGCGCCACGGCCGCCTCCGTGTCGTGGATGTACTGGATGTGCTCGGGGGAGTCGGGGACCTCCCAGACGCGGTCCAGCAACAGGCTGTGCAGCACGGTCGCGTCGAGCCGCCGCCATGCCTCGGGGCGGTCGTGCGGGACGGCCAGCGCGGTCAGGTCCGGATCGGGCCGGTCCAGCAGGTGGAAGCCGTTGTCGCCGCTCAGGACGAAGGCGTTGCCCTCGGCCGTGGCGTCCTCGAGGGCGGCCAGGGCCTGGGGGAGCGGGCCCGGCAGTTCGCGGACCCGGAAGGCCTTGCGGGCGGCTTCCAGGGCGAGGGCGGGGGGCAGTTGGGGCAGTACGCGGTGGATCGCGCGGACCCGCAGCGGGTAGCGGGCGCTGTCGACGAGCAGGACGAGGCCGTAGTCCCAGGGGCTCGGGCCGTGGTGCTCGGACTGGAGCCTCAGGTAGGTGGCCCAGCGGTGGTGGCCGTCGGCGATGAGTGCCTGGTGGCGCGACAGGTCGGCGCCGACGGCCGCGATGGCGTCGGCGTCGGTGATCGCCCACAGGCGGTGCCGGATGCCGTCCTCGGTGGTCGTGGCGAGCAGCGGGGCTTCCTGGACGGTGCGTTCGACGATCCGGCCGGCGGGTCCGTCCTCGCCGCGGTACGACAGCAGCAGCGGTTCGAGGTTCGCGGCGGTGGCGCGCATGAGGGCGGCGCGGTCGGCGACCGGTCCGGGCATGACGTCCTCGTGGGGGAGGACGATGCGCTCCTCGGGCGGGGTCAGCCGCAGGGCGCCGATGAGTCCCCGTTGCAGGTGGTCGCCGTCGTGCTGCTCGTAGACGTACAGCGCGGGGGCGGGGTCCAGGGCGAGGACGCCGTCCTTCTGCCACTGGGACAGCGCGGAGGCCGCCTTGAGGTGCCGGCCGTCCGGGGGCTCGGCGCTGGGGAGGATGAGCCGCACGACATTGTGCGGGTCGGCTGTCTCGAGGTGCCGCTGTCCCTCGGGCCGGACGACGACGTCGTACGGTGGCGAGGTGACCGCGGCCAGGCTGCCGACCCGCTCGGGGACGTAGCGGAGCGCGCGGAACGGCGCGAGCCGCAAACCACCCGGTGCAGCGGGTCCGGAAATGCTCATCCGGGAATGCTACGCGGGTCATGCCCGCGGGGAGTGCCGAGTGATCGACAACATACGAGGAGCGACAGCCCGATGACGACTCACCGGACCGTGCCGGACGGCAGTGAACAGCCTTTGGACCAGGCGTACGACACGGCGCTGCTCGATCTCGACGGGGTCGTGTACGCCGGCGGCGACGCCATCGCGCACGCGGTCGACTCGCTCGGCATGGCGCGCGGGCACGGTATGCACCTGGCGTACGTCACCAACAACGCGGCCCGCACCCCGCAGGCCGTCGCGGAGCACCTGACCCGGCTGGGCGTGCCCGCGGAGGCGTCGGAGGTCATCACCTCGGCGCAGGCGGTCGCCCGGCTGATCGCCGACCAGGTGCCCACCGGGGCGCGGGTGCTGGCGGTCGGTGGGGAGGGGCTGGTGGAGGCGCTGCGCGAGCGCGGACTGCGGCCGGTGGACTCCGCCGACGACGACCCCGCGGCGGTCGTCCAGGGCTACTCGCCCAAGGTCGGCTGGGAGCAGCTCGCGGAAGCCGCGTACGCGGTCAACCGGGGCGTGCCCTGGTTCGCGTCCAACACCGACCTGACGATTCCGACCGCGCGCGGCACGGCGCCCGGCAACGGCGCGCTCGTGGAGGTCGTGCGGATCGCGACCGGCGCGACGCCGCAGATCGCCGGCAAGCCGCTGCCCCCGATGCACCGCGAGACCGTCATCCGGACGGGCGCCGAGCGGCCCCTGGTGGTGGGGGACCGGCTCGACACCGACATCGAGGGCGCGCACGCGGGTGGCGTCGACTCCCTGCTGGTCCTGACCGGGGTCACCACCGCGGCGCAGTTGCTCGCCGCGCCTCCGCAGCACCGGCCGACGTACGTGGACGCGGATCTGCGCGGGCTGCTCACGCCGCAGCCCGAGGTGGAGGCGGCCGGCGGCGAGGGGGCGTACCGCTGCGGTGGCTGGACGGCGCTGGCGGGCGAGGGCGCGCTCCTGCTGGACGGGCAGGGCGAACCCATGGACGGGCTGCGCGCGCTGTGCGCGGCGGCCTGGACGGCGGCAGGTGGCGGTACCTGCACTCTGGACGCGGAGAAGGCCCTGGCCCGGCTGGGCCTGAGCTAGCCGGGCCGGGCGCCGGGAGGGCGGCTAGAGGAGCTTGCGCAGCCGCAGGAGGTCGCGCAGGGCCGCCTCCAGCTTCACCCGGCCGCTGCCCCACGCCTTCGCGAAGTGCAGCCTGCCGTCGACGAGCGCGACCAGGTCGTCACCGGCCATGGTGAGCCGTATCTGCGCGCGCTCGTCCGGCGTGCCGGGCACGGTGACGACATCCTGGATGCGGCCGCCGGAGAGCCGGCCGACGAAGGTGATGTCGAGGTCGGTGATGCGGCAGCTCAGCGAGCGGTCGAGGGCGGCCGCGCTGCGCACGTCGCCCTCCGCCCTTGCGAGGTTCTCCGACAGCCGGTCGAGTGCGCTGCGGCACTCCTCGATGGTCGCCATCGGTTGTGCGTCTCCCGTTCGGATGCTGACGTGTGCTGATCGACGGTACCGCAGCGGACCCTTGGCGAGGCGCGGGCCGCTACGGGGTAGCGTCATGACCAACGAGAAGCACGGAGACCGGTGAACCCGAAGGTGAGGAGTGAGGGCGATGCGGGACGCGCTGCGGACCTGCCTGCAGATTGCGGGCGGCCTGACCGAGGCCACCCGGCGACGGGCGGTCGGGGCGGCGAGAGAGCTGCTGGACCAGGCGGGGATAGACGTCGAGGAAGTCCAGCGTTCGATCGGCCGGCGCATCCCGGCGGAGGTCCAGACGCTCGCCGATGAGCTGATGACGGCTGGGCGCGCCAACCGGGACCTGCTCGTCGGGCTCATCCGCGAGGAGATCGACAAGGCGATGACCCGGGTCAGCCGCCTCGCGGACGACGTCACCCGGGTCGGGGTCGTCCTGGAGGCGCTGGAGCGGCGCATCCGCAACCTGGAGGGCGACGGGCGGGCCAGGACGGCCGCCGGCGCCTCCGACACGGCTGCCACGTCTGACGCGGACGGTATGGACGACGACATGGACGGCGTGGAGGCCGAACCGGGGCTGTACGTGCCGCCGCAGCCGCCCGTCGAGCACGTGCCGGTCGAGGGGGAGGAAGGGCCGGCCACGGCCGCCACTCCCACCGCGCGCAAGAACGCCGCCCCCGCGACGCCTCCGGCCTCCCCCAAGGAGGCGGCCGCGCCGTCCAGGACCCCCGTCGCCGCGCCCACCGCGCGCAAGAACGCCGCCCCCGGGGCGGTGCCCGCCGCGCCGAAGAAGGCGACCCCGGCATCGGCCGCGGCTCCGGCGAAGAAGGCGGCTCCGGCGGCGAAGAAGGCCCCGGCCAAGAAGGCGGCTCCCGCCAAGAAGACTGCTGCCGCCACCAAGGCCGCGTCCGCCACCAAGGCGACACCGGCCAGGGCGACACCCACCAAGGCGACACCGGCCAAGAAGACCCCCTCCGCTCGCAAGGCCGCGCCCGCGGCCCCGACCGCCCCGGCGAAGAAGACCGCCGCCAAGAAGGCCGCGCCCGCGGCCAAGACGGCCTCGGCGCCCACCGCGCGCAAGAGCGCCGCCTCAGGGGCGGTGCCCGCCGCGCCGAAGTCCGCGACCCCGGCATCGGCCGCGGCTGCCGCGAAGAAGGCGGCTCCGGCGGCGAAGAAGGCCCCGGCCAAGAAGGCCGCCACCACGGCGAAGACGGCCCCCGTCAAGAGCGCGGCGAAGAAGACCGCCACCGCGAACCCGGCGGCCAAGAAGACCGCCGCCAGGAAGACCGCGGCGAAGAAGGCCACCGGGACGCGGGAGGCGGGCCGTGACTGAGACGGGAGCGGTACAGGTGACGCCTGAGGCGACAGCCCAGGGGGCACCGGAGGCGGCGCCGGGGCCGGAGGGGCCCCAGCCGCTGGGGGTCGTGGTGGAGGCGACGGGGAATACCGAGGTGGACGGCGTGCTTGTCCGCCTGGGGGACGCCGACGCGCTCCCCACCGAGGACCACATCGAGGTGTACGAGGATGTACACCGAGGGCTGCGTGACGCCCTCACGAGACTCGACGACAACAGGAGCTGAACCTCACGTGGCACGACGCCGACTCGACGCCGAGCTGGTGCGCCGGAACCTCGCCCGCTCACGGGAGCACGCCGGGCAGCTGATCGCCGCCGGCCGGGTGACCGTGGGCGGGACGACCGCGACCAAGTCCGCCACGCAGGTGGAGACCAGCGCGGCGGTGGTCGTGGCCGAGGACGGCTCGGACCCGGACTACGTCTCCCGAGGCGGGCACAAGCTCGCCGGGGCACTGGCGGCCTTCGTGCCGCTGGGACTGGCCGTGGAGGGGCGCCGGGCGCTGGACGCCGGCGCGTCGACCGGCGGCTTCACGGACGTACTGCTCCGCAACGGCGCCGCGCACGTCGTGGCGGTGGACGTCGGCTACGGCCAGCTCGCGTGGTCGCTGCAGAGCGATGAACGCGTCACCGTCAAGGACCGTACCAACGTACGCGAGTTGACGCTCGAGCAGATCGACGGCCGGCCGGCCGACATCGTCGTCGGCGACCTGTCCTTCATTCCGCTCGGGCTCGTCCTTCCCGCTCTCGTCCGCTGCTCCGCGCCCGACGCGGACCTTGTCCTCATGGTCAAGCCGCAGTTCGAGGTCGGGAAGGAACGGCTGGGCAGCGGCGGTGTCGTGCGCAGCTCCCAGTTGCGCGCCGAAGCCGTACGCCAGGTCGCCGGACAGGCGGCCGAACTTGGACTGGGGGTGCTGGGCGTGACCGCGAGCCCGTTGCCGGGACCGTCGGGGAATGTGGAGTACTTTCTGTGGCTGCGCGCCGGGGCACCCGAGCTGGACCCGGCCGACGTCGACCGCGCCGTGGCGGAGGGGCCCCGTTGAGCGAGACACTTCAGGCGCAGGAGCGCACCGTCCTCCTGCTGGCGCACACCGGCCGGCCGGCCGCCATCCGCAGTGCGGAGCGGGTCGTCCAGGGACTGCGGCGATGCGGCATCGGCGTGCGGGTGCTGGCCGAGGAGGCCGAGGACCTCACCCTGCCGGACAGCGACGCGGTGCAGCGGGTGCAGGAGATCGGCCCGGAGACCGTCGAGGACTGCGAGTTGATCATCGTGCTCGGCGGTGACGGCACCCTGCTGCGCGGCGCGGAGTTCGCCCGGGCCTCGGGCGTGCCGATGCTCGGCGTCAATCTGGGCCGCGTCGGCTTCCTCGCGGAGGCGGAGCGGGACGACCTGGACAAGGTCGTCGACCGGGTCGTCACGCGCGACTACGAGGTCGAGGAACGCATGACGATCGACGTCCTGGTCCGCAACGACGGCCGTGTCGTGCACACCGACTGGGCGCTCAACGAGGCGTCGGTGGAGAAGCAGGCGCGCGAGCGGCTGCTGGAGGTCGTCACGGAGGTGGACGGCCGTCCGGTCTCCCGGTTCGGCGGCGACGGAGTGGTCATGGCGACCCCGACCGGATCGACGGCGTACGCCTTCTCCGCAGGCGGCCCGGTGGTCTGGCCGGAGGTCGAGGCGCTGCTCATGGTGCCGATCAGCGCGCACGCGCTGTTCGCCAAGCCGCTGGTCACCTCGCCGAGGTCGGTGCTCGCAGTCGAGGTGCAGCCCAAGACGCCGCACGGGGTCCTGTGGTGCGACGGACGACGGTCGGTCGACCTGCCCGCGGGAGCGCGCGTCGAGGTGCGGCGGGGTGCCGTACCGGTGCGGCTGGCGCGGCTGCACCACGCCTCGTTCACCGACCGGCTGGTCGCGAAGTTCGCCCTTCCGGTCGCGGGCTGGCGGGGCGCGGCGCACTGAGGAGTGAGGCCCGTCGCGCGGCGGGCCGCAAACCTCGTATGGTCGTATCCGTGTTGGAGGAAATGCGGATCAGGTCGCTGGGAGTCATCGAGGACGCCGTGGTGGAGTTGTCACCCGGCTTCACCGCGGTGACCGGCGAGACCGGCGCGGGCAAGACCATGGTCGTCACGAGTCTCGGGCTGCTCCTGGGCGGCCGCGCCGACCCGGGTTTGGTCCGGATCGGCACGAAATCGGCGTCCGTCGAGGGGCGGATCACGCTGAGTGCCGACGCGCCCGCCGCCGTGCGGGCCGAGGAGGCCGGTGCCGAGCTGGACGACGGTGCGCTGCTCATCAGCCGTACGGTCTCGGCGGAGGGCCGCTCCAGGGCGTACGTGGGCGGCCGCTCGGTGCCCGTGGGGCTGCTGGGCGAGCTGGCGGACGAGCTGGTGGCCGTGCACGGTCAGACCGACCAGCAGGGGCTGCTGCGGCCCGCGCGCCAGCGCGAGGCCCTGGACCGGTACGCGGGGGACGCCGTCGCCGTGCCGCTGGCCAAGTACGGCGCCGCCTACCGCCGGCTGCGCGAGGTCGCCGGCGAGCTGGACGAGCTGACCACCCGGGCCCGGGAACGGGCCCAGGAGGCGGACCTGCTGCGCTTCGGCCTGGACGAGGTCGCCGACGCGGAGCCGCTGCCGGGCGAGGACAACGAGCTGGCCGCCGAGGCGGAGCGGCTGGGCCATGCCGAGGCGCTCGCCTCGGCCGCCAGCCAGGCCCACGCCGCCCTGGCGGGCAACCCGGAGGACCCCGAGGGCGTCGACGCGGGGATGCTCGTCGCGGGCGCCCAGCGCGCCCTGGACGCCGTGCGCTCGCACGACCCGGAGCTCGCCGCGCTGTCCGACCGGATCGGCGAGATCGGCATCCTCCTCGGCGATGTGGCCGGCGATCTGGCCGGGTACGCGGACAACCTGGACGCCGACCCGCGGCGACTGGCCGCGGTCGAGGACCGGCGCGCCGTCCTCGCGCACCTGACGCGCAAGTACGGCGAGAACATCGACGCCGTCCTGGCGTGGGCGGCCACCGGCGGCGCGCGCCTGGGCGAGCTGGAGGGCGACGACGACCGGATCACGGAGCTGACCGTCGAGCGCGACGCCCTGCGGGCCGAGCTCGGCGACCTCGCGCAGGCGCTCAGCGACGCCCGCGCGGAGGCGGCGGACCGTTTCGCCGGGGCCGTGACCACGGAGCTCGCGCAGCTCGCCATGCCGCACGCCCGTGTCTCGGTCGCCCTGCGGCAGACCGAGGACCCCGAGGGCGTGCTGGTGGGCGGGCGCCCGGTCGCCTTCGGCGCGACCGGCGCGGACGAGGTGGAACTGCAGCTCGCGCCGCACCCCGGCGCACCGCCCCGGCCGATCTCCAAGGGCGCCTCCGGCGGTGAGCTCTCCCGCGTGATGCTCGCGGTCGAGGTGGTCTTCGCGGGGTCCGACCCCGTGCCCACCTACCTCTTCGACGAGGTCGACGCGGGTGTCGGCGGCAAGGCGGCCGTCGAGGTCGGCCGGCGCCTGGCCAAGCTGGCGCGGACCGCGCAGGTCGTGGTCGTCACGCACCTGCCGCAGGTGGCGGCCTTCGCCGACCGCCAACTGCTGGTCGAGAAGACCAACGACGGCTCCGTGACCCGCAGCGGTGTGCGCGTGCTGGAGGGCGAGGAGCGGGTGCGCGAGCTGTCGCGCATGCTCGCCGGTCTTGAGGACTCCGAGCTGGGACGCGCCCACGCGGAGGAACTGCTCGCGGCGGCCCGCGAGGCCCGCTGAGGCGGCCGCGTCCGCGGCGGTACCGGGCCGGGGGGTGTTCGCCCGGCCCGGTCCCGCGGGTGCGCTGCTTGCGGCGACCGGCAGCGGGCCGAGCCCGTGGGTCCGGTGTCTCCGGCAGGCCCGGCGCTTCTCGCCGTCGCACTATGGGGCTCCAGTGGCCCCGGCTCCCGGCGATTGCGGGGAGGCGCGTTGTGCGGCCTGTGTCCCGTCCCACGACGGCTGAGGGCCGGGTGCCTGTCCGCGCGGTCGGGGCGGGGCCCGTCGCCCGGAGTCCGGGGTGTCGGGCGTTCCGATGCCGCTCCGCAGGCGCGCGCTCGTTCCGGACCGGGCGTCGGCCGGGTACGTCCCGCTGCGGCCCCGCTCACGCGGAAGGCGGGCCGACTGGACGGCAATGCCCGCCGGCGGCGCTGTGGGGCGGATGTGTGCGAGTCGGGGCTGGTTGTGCGGACCGGGTTGGATCGGCGGTTCTGACGGCGGGCGGGGCGTGCGCGGTGTGCCGGCGGGCGCCGTGGGGCGGATGTGGGTGGGCCGGGGCCGGTCGTGCGGACCGGGTTGGATCGGCACGGCTCTGACCGTGGGCAAGGTGTGTGGCGCACCGTAGGGTGCTGGTCCGCGGCGCCGCGACGCCCGGCGTACGCACCGGGTGCGGGCCGGGCGGGCGCGGGTTGGAGCACGCTGACGCACTCGTAAGGGTGGTCCCGCGTACGTGCGACCGGGCGCGCGCCGCGCAGCGCTCCCTGGATGGCGTATTGGCCTGGCATCCTGGAGGGCAGCACACTGCAATCCCCTTCGCCCGATGCCGAGTCAGGAGTCCGACCGCGCGTGAGCAGTACTCCGAGCCCCCCGCACGGGCAGCTGCACGCCGTCCATGTGCTGGGTGAGACCGGGAGGGCCCATGTGGCCTCGGTCGCGGGCGGGTTGGCGGCGCGTGGGGTGCAGGTGACGGTCTGCGGGCCGGGCGCGGCGGAGGAGCGGTACGGATTCGCCGCGGCCGGGGCGCGGTTCGCTCCGGTGGAGATCACCCGCCGATCCGTGCCGCGCGCGGACGCGGCGGTGGTGACGGCTCTGCGGGCGGCCTGCGCCGGGGCGGATGTCGTGCACGCGCACGGCCTGCGGGCCGGCCTGCTGGCCACCGTGGCGCTGGGTGGGCGGCGCACCCCGCTGGTGGTCACCTGGCACGGCGCGGTCTTCGCGGAGGGCGCCCGCAAACCGCTGCTGCGGTTGCTGGAACGGCGCGTGGCGCGGGCCGCGTCCGTGGTGCTGGGCGCGTCCTCGGACCTGGTGGACAGGGCCCGCGCGGTCGGCGCCCGGGACGCCCGGCTGGCGCCCATCGGTGTGCCGCTGCCGCCCAGGACCGCCGCGACGCCCGAGGCGGTCGCCGAGGCGGAACGGCGCCGCCAGAAGGCGCGGGACGAATTCGGCGCCGGGGAGCGGCCGTTGCTGCTCGCGGTCGGCCGCCTGGAGCCGCACAAGGGGTACGACCGGTTGCTGGACGCGGCCCACGGCTGGACGCGGCTGCACCCGCAGCCGCTGCTGGTGGTCGCGGGTGAGGGATCGCTGCGGCCGGAGCTCCAGGAACGCATCGACACCGAGCGGCTGCCGGTGCTGCTGCTGGGCCTGCGTGACGACGTGCCCGAACTGCTGGCCGCCGCCGACGCGGTGGTGCTGCCCTCCCGCTGGGAGGCCCGCTCGGTCATCGCCCAGGAGGCCCTGCACGCGGGGGTCCCGCTGGTCGCGACGAACGTCGGCGGCACCCCTGAACTCGTGGGCGACGCCGCCGAACTGGTTCCCTACGGCGACCCGAAGCGGCTCGCCGACACCGTGGTGCGCCTGCTCGGCGATCCGGCGCGGCGGGCCGAACTGGCCGCCGCCGGCCCCGCGCAGGCGGGCACCTGGCCGACCGAGGATGACACGGTCGCCCAAGTGCTCAGCATCTACGACGAGTTGTCCTCGCGCTGATCGCCGCCCGGGGGGCCTGGCGGCTGTTCAGCCGCCGTACGCGCCGCTCGCGGTCAGCCGCAGCGCGGTGTCGATCAGCGGGACATGGCTGAACGCCTGCGGGAAGTTGCCGACCTGACGCTGCAGGCGCGGGTCCCACTCCTCCGCCAGCAGGCCGAGGTCGTTGCGCAGGGCCAGCAGCCGCTCGAACAGCCGGCGCGCTTCATCGACCCGGCCGATCATGGCGAGGTCGTCGGCGAGCCAGAACGAGCAGGCGAGGAAGGCGCCCTCGTCGCCGGGGAGGCCGTCGAGGTTCTCACCGCCGGGCGGGGCGTCGGTCGGGTAGCGCAGCACGAAGCCGTCCTCGGTGGACAGCTCCCGCTGGATCGCCTCGATGGTGCCGATGACGCGCTTGTCGTCCGGCGGCAGGAAGCCGACCTGCGGGATGAGCAGCAGCGACGCGTCGAGCTCGCGCGAGCCGTAGGACTGCGTGAAGGTGTTGCGCTCCTTGTCGTAACCCTTCTCGCACACGTCCCGGTGGATCTCGTCGCGCAGGTCGCGCCAGCGCTCCAGCGGGCCGTCGACCTCGCCGGACTCGATGAGCTTGACGGTGCGGTCGACGGCGACCCAGGCCATGACCTTGGAGTGAACGAAGTGCCGGCGCGGGCCGCGGACCTCCCAGATGCCCTCGTCCGGCTCGTCCCAGTGGTCCTCGAGGTAGTGGATGAGCCGGAGCTGGAGCAGCGAGGCGTAGTCGTTGCGGGCCAGGCCGGTCATGTGGGCCAGGTGGAGCGCCTCGGTGACCTCGCCGTAGACGTCGAGCTGCAGCTGGTGGGCGGCGCCGTTGCCGACCCGGACCGGGGTCGAGCCCTCGTAGCCGGGCAGCCAGTCCAGCTCGGTCTCGCCGAGCTCGCGCTCGCCGGCGATGCCGTACATGATCTGCAGGTTCTCCGGGTCGCCGGCGACCGCGCGCAGCAGCCACTCGCGCCAGGCGCGGGCCTCGTCCCGGTAGCCGGTGCGCAGCAGGGACGACAGGGTGATCGCCGCGTCGCGCAGCCAGGTGAAGCGGTAGTCCCAGTTGCGGACGCCGCCGATGTCCTCTGGCAGCGAGGTCGTCGGCGCGGCCACGATGCCGCCGGTGGGCCCGTACGTCAGCGCCTTGAGCGTGATCAGGGAGCGGACCACGGCGTCCCGGTAGGGCCCGTGGTAGGTGCACTGGGCGACCCACTCGCGCCAGAAGTCCTCGGTAGCCTCCAGCGAGGACTCGGGGTCGGCGAGCGGGGGCGGCTCCTTGTGCGAGGGCTGCCAGCTGATCGTGAAGGCGACGCGGTCGCCGGGGGCCACGGTGAAGTCGGCGTACGTGGTGAGGTGCTCGCCGTAGGTCTCGACATCGGTGTCGATCCAGACCGAGTCCGGGCCGGCGACGCCGACGGTGCGGTCCCCGACCTTGTGCACCCACGGCGTGACCCAGCCGTAGCTGAAGCGCATGCGCAGTGCCGAGCGCATCGGCACGCGGCCGCTCACGCCCTCGACGATCCGGATCAACTGAGGGGCGCCGTCACGCGGCGGCATGAAATCGATCACACGGACCGTTCCGCGCGGGGTGTCCCACTCCGATTCCAGCACCAGGGAGTCGCCCCGGTAATGGCGCCGGGTGGCGGCCGGCGGCTGCGCACCGTGCGGGAAGGCGGGGCCGAGCCGCCAGTAGCCGTGCTCCTCGGTGCCGAGCAGGCCCGCGAAGATCGCGGGGGAGTCGAAGCGGGGCAGACACAGCCAATCGACCGTGCCGTCCCGGCACACCAGGGCGGCGGTCTGCATATCGCCGATGAGTGCGTAATCCTCGATACGCCCGGCCACGTAGGTCTCCAGTCGAACGACGGCGGCGCCCCTAGGGACTGGGGCGGTATTTGCGGTCTGTGGATCTTTCGACGAGCTCTTTCCCGGGAGCAGGCGGGGTGGTGCCGTGCCGGTTCACTCGCATCGAATCGATGTGTCCGAGCAGGATACGACGACAACGCGGGCGGTGCGGAAGCCCCGACTCAGCCTGCTGGGCCGGTCGGGTGCATTTTGTCGTACCAATGTCCCGCGACCTCCCCTTTTCACCAGAGAGCCGCCCTCCGCGGCTGGTGCGCGTCACTGATACCCTGGTAGCCCGTGGGCCGGTGGCCTGAACCACTGAACCGCCGCGACGACACCACCCCTCTTCACCGCCATGGTGCCGTCCCGACCACCACCTCGCGACCACGGGAGCCCCCTCTTGGCACTGCCGCCCAAATCCACGACGACCAAGCACCTCTTCGTCACCGGGGGTGTCGCCTCCTCGCTCGGCAAGGGCCTGACGGCCTCCAGCCTGGGAGCGCTGCTCAAGGCCCGGGGCCTGCGGGTCACCATGCAGAAGCTCGACCCGTACCTCAACGTGGACCCGGGCACGATGAACCCCTTCCAGCACGGTGAGGTGTTCGTCACGGACGACGGCGCCGAGACCGATCTGGACATCGGCCACTACGAGCGCTTCCTGGACGTGAACCTCGCGGGCTCGGCCAACGTCACCACCGGCCAGGTCTACTCCTCGGTGATCGCCAAGGAGCGCCGCGGCGAGTACCTCGGCGACACCGTGCAGGTCATCCCGCACATCACCAACGAGATCAAGTCCCGTATCCGGCGCATGGCGACCGAGGACGTGGACGTGGTCATCACCGAGGTCGGCGGCACCGTCGGCGACATCGAGTCGCTGCCCTTCCTGGAGTCCGTCCGCCAGGTCCGGCACGAGGTGGGCCGGGACAACGTCTTCGTGGTGCACATCTCGCTGCTGCCGTACATCGGCCCCTCCGGCGAGCTGAAGACCAAGCCGACGCAGCACTCGGTGGCCGCGCTGCGCAGCATCGGCATCCAGCCCGACGCGATCGTGCTGCGCGCCGACCGTGACGTGCCGACCTCCATCAAGCGCAAGATCTCGCTGATGTGCGACGTGGACGAGGAGGCGGTGGTCGCCGCCATCGACGCCCCGTCGATCTACGACATCCCCAAGGTGCTGCACACCGAGGGCCTGGACGCCTACGTCGTCCGCAGGCTGAACCTGCCGTTCCGTGATGTGGACTGGACGCAGTGGGACGACCTGCTCAAGCGGGTCCACGAGCCCGAGCACGACCTGAAGGTCGCGCTGGTCGGCAAGTACATCGACCTGCCCGACGCGTACCTGTCGGTGACCGAGGCGCTGCGCGCCGGCGGCTTCGCCAACAACGCCAAGGTCAACATCAAGTGGGTCACCTCCGACGACTGCAAGACCCCGGCCGGCGCCGCGCGCCAGCTCGGTGACGTCGACGCGATCTGCGTGCCCGGCGGCTTCGGCGACCGCGGCGTGGAGGGCAAGGTCTCGGCGATCACCTACGCCCGGGAGAACGGCATCCCGCTGCTGGGCCTGTGCCTGGGCCTGCAGTGCGTGGTCATCGAGGCGGCCCGCAGCCTCGCCGGCATCAAGGACGCCAACTCCACCGAGTTCGACCCGGCCACCGCCCACCCGGTGATCTCCACCATGGCCGAGCAGCTCGACATCGTCGCGGGCCAGGGCGACCTGGGCGGCACCATGCGGCTCGGCCTGTACCCGGCCAAGCTCGCCGAGGGCTCCATCGTCCGCGAGGTGTACGGCGGCGAGCCCTACGTCGAGGAGCGCCACCGGCACCGGTACGAGGTCAACAACTCCTACCGGGGCGAGCTGGAGAAGAAGGCCGGTCTGCAGTTCTCCGGCACCTCGCCGGACAACAAGCTGGTCGAGTACGTCGAGTACCCGCGCGAGGTGCACCCCTACCTGGTCGCCACCCAGGCGCACCCCGAACTCAAGTCCCGGCCGACCCGTCCGCACCCCCTGTTCGCGGGTCTGATCGCGGCCGCCGTCAAGCGCCGCCAGGGCTGATCGGTACGGTGGCCGTGGTGGGCCGGAAGCCCGGCCCGCCACGGCACTGCGTACGAAGGGCACAGCATGCTGCAGGACACCCCTGAGGAGTGGCGGACCACGGCCACCACCACCCCTTTCACCGGGAACAAGACCGGTGTCCGCACCGACGAGGTCGTCATGCCCGACGGCGGCGTCGCCAAGCGCGACTACCAGGTCCACCCGGGCTCGGTGGCCGTGCTGGCCCTGGACGACGAGGACCGGGTGCTGGTCCTCAAGCAGTACCGGCACCCCGTACGGATGAAACTGTGGGAGATCCCCGCCGGACTGCTGGACATCCCCGGTGAGAACCCGCTGCACGCCGCACAGCGCGAACTGTACGAAGAGGCGCACGCCAAGGCCGAGGACTGGCGGGTGCTGATCGACGTCTACCCCTCGGCCGGCGGCTCCGACGAGGCGGTGCGCGTCTTCCTCGCCCGAGGTCTGTCCGAGGTGGAGGGCGAGCGCTACGAGGTGTCGGAGGAAGAGGCCGACATGGAGCTGGCCCGGGTCGCGCTGACCGACCTCGTGCGGGGCGCGCTCGCCGGCCGTCTGCACAACAACAGCCTGGTGACAGGCGTGCTGGCGGTTCATGCGGCACGTGCCGGAGACGGTCTGGACGCGCTGCGGCCCGCGGACGCGGAGTGGCCCGCGCGACCGTACGCCGACTGACTCCGGCTGATCCCGGCCGACCCCGCCGGCGCCGGGCCGCCGCGCTGAGGAGCCCGGCCCGGCCCGGCGCGGCCGGGGCCCGGTAGGACCATCGGATCGTCCGGGAGGGTGATCATTGGTGCTTTCGGCCGCGTCGCGCCCGGGGGGCGGACCCGCCGGGTGAACTAGGCTCGTCCCGTTCTCATTCAGAACGGGAGTGGGCCCGTGGCGGATCACGTGCTGGACGCCGACGCATCGGTGGCGGCTTGCGACGACGGCCTCCGGGAGCCGCCGGTACAGACCCCCGCCCCCGGCACGCTGCCGCCCGACGTGCCCCATTTCGTCGGCCGCCGCCGTGAGCTCGAGGAGCTGCGGGCCGACATCGACCGGCCGGGCCTCGCGACGCTGCGCGGGCGCAGCCCCGACGGGAGCCGGGTGCTGCTGGTGGCCGGGCGGCCCGGCTCCGGACGCACCTCCCTGGCGCTGCGTCTGGCCCACGACGTCGCCGACCACTACCCCGACGGGCAGTTCTTCGTCCGGCTCAGCGACAACGAGGGCGAACCCGTGCCCCCCGGTCAGTCCGCGCGGGCGCTGCTGCGGGCGCTGGGGGTCGGCGCGGAGCCGGGAGCGGAAGGCGCGGAACTGTCCGCGGCGCTGCGCACCGCGCTGGCCGCGCGCCGGGCGGTGCTGGTGCTGGACGACGTGGTCGACCCGCGGCAGCTGCTCGACCTGCTCCCCAAGGGCTCCGGCAACCTGTTCGTCGCCACCTCGGAGGGGCCGCTGCCCGGTGTGCCCGACGTACGGCCGTGCACCCTGGGCGGACTCGACCCGGCCGCCTGCGTGGACCTGCTCGCCCAGGCCGTGGGACGGGTCCGGGTCACCAACGACCCCAAGGCCGCCGAGGCGCTGGCCCACGAGTGCGGCGGACATCCCGCGGCGCTCCGCCTGATCGGCGCCTGGCTCGCCACCCAGCCGCGCACCTCCGTCGCCGACGCGACCCGCCGCCTGCACGACATCCGGGCGGATTCCCCGGCCCAGGCCCCCGCTCCGGCGGCCGCCCGCGAGTCGGCACCGGTCGCCCCGACCACCGGTGACGGGGTGCTGCGCGAGGACGTCGGCCGCCGCGGGACCGCGGACGCCCTGCCGGTCGACAAGCGGTCCCGGGTGGTGCCGCGCACCACCCCCGCCCCCTCGGCGGACCCCGCTCCCACCGCGGCCCCCGCCCCCGCCGCACCGCGCGCCACCGCCCCGCCGGAGCTGCTGCGCGCCTTCCGTTTCGTGTACGGGGCGCTCGCCCCCGCCGTCGCCCGGATGCTGCGGCTGCTCGCACTGGCCCCCACGGGCCTGGTGGACGCCCAGACCGCCTCGGCGCTCGCGGGCTGCTCCGTGGGCGAGGCCGAAGGGACGCTGGAGAACCTGGCCGGCTGCGGGCTGCTGCACGCGGAGCCGGTCGCGGACCCGCTGCCCCGGCAGTACCGGGTGCCGGGCTGGCTGACCCCGTCCCTGCACGAGCTGCTGCGCGGCACCGACAAACCCGCCGAGACCCAGCTCGCCCGCGCCCGGATGCTGGAGCGTACCGTACGGCTGCTGCACGCCTGCCGGCTGGGCCTGGAGGGCGCCGACATGGAAGCGGACGGGCTGCCGAAGTCGCTGCGCTTCGCGGACCGCCCGGCCGCGGCCGGGTGGCTGCGCGACCGGCTGCCGGTCCTGCTGGCCGCCGCGCGGCTGGCCGTCGCCGACGGCGAACTGGACACCCTGGCCCGGCGGCTGATGGCCGCGCTCGTGCGCGCGCTGGCCGCCGACCCGGGCGGCGGGGAGAACGCCGCGGAGCGCTACCAGCTGCACCACCTCGTCCTGGACGTCGCCCAGCGGCGCGGACTGCACCGCGAGAAGGCCGCGGCGCTGCTCAACATCGGCGACCTCGACGTGGAGGGCGCCCGTCCGCTCGACGCCCTCGACCGCTACCGCGCCGCGCTCGTCGCCGCCCGCGAGGGTTTCGACGGGGACGCCGAGGGCCGTGCCCTGGAGGCGATCGCCGGCACCTACCTGGAGCTGGACGACCCGCAGCGCGCGTCCGACTGGTACGGCAGGGCCCTCGCCCTGCGCCAGGCGCGCGGCGAGCTGATCCACGCGGCCCGGCTGCACGGCCGGCTCGGCGCGCTGCAGACGTACGCCGGCCGGTACGGGCACGCGCTGCGCGAGTGGCGGGCCGCGGTGGCCGCGTACCGGCGGCTGAAGGACCTGCCGGCCCAGGCCCGCGCACTGACGGAGGTGGCCCGGGTCCAGGAGTACGCGGGCCACCCCGAGGACGCGCTGCGGACCTGCCGGGACGCCCTGTACTGGGCCCGGCAGGCGGGGGAGCGGCGGCTGGAGGGCGCGGTGCTGCTGCGGATGGCCGACACCCTCGACCGGCTGGGCGATCGTGCGGGTGCGCGGCTGCAGCGGGCGGCCGCCCGGCGGCTGCTCCCGGCCTCCGAGATCCCCCGGAGCCCGGAGGCCGAGGAGGGCTGACGCCGAGGGGAAAGGCCTGACCGGCCGCTACCTACGAAACTGCCAATGCCTTCGAAGAAAGTAGTCACTTTGTAAGGCTGGACAGCGAGTCTTCCTTCACTACACTTGGTCACACCGCGAACATCGCGGCCAGGTCCGACGTACCCTGACATCGGCCGGTTCCGGCTGGATTCAGCTGCTTTCGACCGGCATGACGGGTGTCGGAGACCTGTGCACTGGCAAACCCGACGCTCCCCACACAAGGACCGTGATCGACGTGAAGGTCGGCATCCCCCGCGAGGTCAAGAACAACGAGTTCCGCGTGGCCATCACCCCCGCCGGCGTGCACGAGCTCGTCCGAGGCGGCCACCAGGTCTTCGTCGAGCTGGACGCCGGCCTCGGCTCGTCCATCCCGAACCAGGAGTACGTGGCCGCCGGTGCCACGATCCTCCCCACCGCCGACGAGGTGTGGGCGACCGCCGACCTGCTGTTGAAGGTCAAGGAGCCGATCGCGGAGGAGTACCACCGGCTCCGCAAGGACCAGACGCTCTTCACCTACCTGCACCTGGCCGCCTCCCGCGAGTGCACCGACGCCCTCCTGGAGTCCGGCACCACCGCGATCGCGTACGAGACCGTCGAACTGGCCAACCGCCAGCTGCCGCTGCTCGCTCCGATGTCCGAGGTGGCCGGCCGGCTCGCCCCGCAGGTCGGCGCGTACCACCTGATGCGCTCGGCCGGCGGCCGCGGCGTGCTGCCCGGCGGCGTCCCGGGCGTGGCCCCGGCGAAGGCCGTGGTCATCGGCGGCGGGGTCTCCGGCTGGAACGCCGCGCAGATCGCCATCGGCATGGGCTTCCACGTCACCCTGCTCGACCGCGACATCAACAAGCTGCGCGAGGCGGACAAGGTGTTCGGCACCAAGGTGCAGACCATCGTCTCCAACGCCTTCGAGCTGGAGAAGGCGGTCCTGGAGGCGGACCTGGTGGTGGGCGCCGTGCTCATCCCGGGCGCCAAGGCCCCCAAGCTGGTCACCAACGAGCTGGTCTCCCGGATGAAGCCGGGCTCCGTGCTCGTCGACATCGCCATCGACCAGGGCGGCTGCTTCGAGGACTCGCGTCCCACCACGCACGCCGAGCCGACCTTCACGGTGCACGACTCGGTCTTCTACTGCGTCGCCAACATGCCCGGCGCGGTCCCCAACACCTCGACGTACGCGCTCACCAACGCGACGCTCCCGTACATCGTGGAGCTGGCCAACCGCGGCTGGCGCGAGGCGCTGCGCCGGGACGCCGCGCTCGCCAAGGGCCTCAACACCCATGAGGGACAGGTCGTTTACGGCCCGGTCGCCGAGGCGCACGGCATGGAGTCAGTGGACCTGGCGTCGCTGCTCGCGTGATCGTCGGCTCAGTCGACTGATCGACTTTTTGGTCCGGCGTCAACGCGCCGCCCCTCCGGTACTCACGGCCGGGCCTTGGGAGTTCAAGGCCCGGCCGTTCGCGTGGAACCGTACGGTTTCACCGATTCGTCCCTCGGCGAAACATCCGCGACGAGCCCGTTACACCCTTGACAGCGGCGCGTTCGGTTGCCGACACATCGTGCCGTGTCCGGTGGATTGTGTTGCTGTGAACCACCGACACGCCATAGAGTCGCCAACCGTCGGCATGCTGCAACGCTGACCTATTGAGAAGTTTCCTGGTCACCAAGGAGGTAAGACGACTTGTGAATGAGTCGACATTTGCTCCCGGGGGTGGTCAGCCAGGAACGACCGTTCAGGCCGAGGGCTCCTCAAGGCTCGAGGCGGTGGGCTCCGTGGCCGTCCGCACCTTCGAGGCGCGCCGGCCCGGACAAGGCAACGAGGCACACACCCCGAATCCCATGGCGCACTACGAAGAAGAGCTGCAGGACGGTCAGTTCTACGACCCCGACGCCGAGTACGAGCCCGACCCGGAGTACGCGGCCACCCTCGCGCCCGACGCGGCCCGTCAGCGGCGGGAGCGCGTCGGCCCCACCGGCCGTCCGCTGCCGTACTTCCCGATCCCCGGCCCGCTGAACGACCACGGCCCGGCGAAGATCATCGCCATGTGCAACCAGAAGGGCGGCGTCGGCAAGACCACGTCGACCATCAACCTCGGTGCCGCACTGGCCGAGTACGGCCGCCGTGTGCTGCTGGTCGACTTCGACCCGCAGGGCGCGCTCTCCGTCGGACTCGGCGTCAACCCGATGGAACTGGACGTCACGGTCTACAACCTGCTGATGGAGCGCGGGCTCTCGGCCGACGAGGTGCTGCTGAAGACCGCGGTGCCCGGCATGGACCTGCTGCCCAGCAACATCGACCTGTCCGCCGCCGAGGTGCAGTTGGTCAGCGAGGTGGCCCGCGAGTCCTCGCTGCAGCGCGCCCTCAAGCCGCTGCTGCCGGACTACGACTACGTCATCATCGACTGCCAGCCGTCGCTGGGTCTGCTGACCGTCAACGCGCTGACCGCCGCGCACCAGGTGATCGTGCCGCTGGAGTGCGAGTTCTTCGCCCTGCGCGGTGTCGCGCTGCTCACCGAGACCATCGAGAAGGTCAGGGAGCGGCTCAACCCCGAGCTGGAGCTGGACGGCATCCTCGCCACGATGTACGACTCGCGGACCGTGCACAGCCGCGAGGTCCTGGCGCGCGTCGTCGAGGCCTTCGACGACCACGTCTACCACACCGTGATCGGGCGGACCGTGCGCTTCCCGGAGACCACGGTCGCCGGTGAGCCGATCACCACGTACGCGTCCAACTCGGTGGGCGCGGCCGCCTATCGCCAGCTCGCCAGGGAGGTGCTCGCCCGGTGTCACGCCGAGTGAGTCTCCCGGGGGCCGACGAACTGTTCCGGACCACCGGGGGGCGGGGGCTCCAGCCCTCGACGCCGCGGCAGCACGCCAACGGTGAGACTCCCGGCGACAGCGCGGACCGCCCCCTGAGGCCCGTCCCGGCCCCCGCGGGACCGTCCGCGGCCGAGGAACCGGAAGGCGCCGAGGAGGCGCCGGTACAGGAATCCGCGGCCCCCGCCGAGGAAGCCGAGCACACCGGCCGGGACAGCGGGACCGCCCCGGCCGCGCGGCCCGTCCCGGAACAGGCCTCCCCGGCCGGCCAGCCGGGCCGCCGCACCCTCCAGCCGCCCGCGGGGTCCCCCGGGGCGGCGGCCTCCTCCGCGGCCGTCCCGGCCGTCCCGCAGCCCGTGCAGCCGGCCCAGCAGCAGCCGCGCCGCAAGTCCGGGCGCGCGCCCCGGCGGCCCAGCGGCCGCGAGCGCCACGACGAGAAGATCACGGTCTACGTCTCCGCCGAGGAACTGATGGACCTCGAACACGCCCGCCTGGTCCTGCGCGGCGAGCACGGCCTCGCCGTGGACCGGGGCCGCATCGTCCGCGAGGCCGTCGCGGTCGTCCTCGCCGACCTGGAGTCCCGCGGCGACGCGAGCATCCTCGTCCGCCGCCTCCGAGGCCGCTGACACCTCCGGCGCGATACGGTGCCGTCCTCCGCACGGCCCCGCAGCACGACCTGGACCCGAATGCCCTCCGACGACTCCGCCAGCTCCTCCCGCTCCCGCCGCCTCCTGGGCCGCGGTCCCGGTACCGCGCCGCCCCCGGACGCGGAGCCACCGGCTCCGGTGACCCCGGTGACCCCGGCGGCCGCCGACGGCGCCGCCGCAGTCGTCCCGCCCGGCATCGAGGGCACCGCCCCCGTCGCGCCCGCGACCGAGCCGCCGTTGGAGCCCGCGGACCGCGCGGAACCCGCCGCGCCCCTCCCGGCGCCCGCCCAGGCCCCCGACGACGCCCCTGAAGCCCCTTCCGCCGCGCCGGCACCGTCCGAGCCCGTCGTGGCTCCCCAGGCCCCTCACGAGGCCCTCAGCGGCCCGCCGGGGCCCGCGGCCCCGGAGCGGGAGCCGGAGCGCACCCCCGAGGCGCCCGCCGGGGAGGGGGACGGGAAGTTCACCGTGCGGCTGGCGAACTTCGAGGGGCCCTTCGACCTGCTGCTGCAACTGATCTCGAAGCACAAGCTGGATGTGACCGAGGTCGCGCTGTCGAAGGTCACGGACGAGTTCATGGCGCACATCCGCGCCATGGGGCCGGACTGGGACCTGGACCAGACGACGGAGTTCCTGGTCGTGGCCGCGACGCTGCTGGACCTGAAGGCGGCCCGCCTGCTGCCCGCCGCGGAGGTGGAGGACGAGGAGGACCTGGCGCTGCTGGAGGCGCGGGACCTGCTGTTCGCGCGGCTGCTGCAGTACCGGGCGTACAAGCAGATCGCGGCGATCTTCGCGGACCGCCTGGAGGCGGAGTCGCTGCACCATCCCCGGACCGTCGGGCTGGAGCCGCACCACGCGGAACTGCTGCCCGAGGTGGTGCTGAGCATCGGCTTGGAGCGCTTCGCGCAGCTCGCCGTCAAGGCGATGCAGCCCAAGCCGAAGCCGCAGGTGTACGTGGACCACATCCACGCGCCGCTGGTGAGTGTCCGGGAGCAGGCCGAGCACGTGATCGCCGTACTGCGCGAGCGCGGGGAGGCCAGCTTCCGCGAGCTGACCTTCGACGCGCCGGACACGCTGACGGTCGTCGCCCGCTTCCTGGCGCTGCTGGAGCTGTACCGCGAGAAGGCGGTCGCACTGGACCAGGAGGAGGCCCTGGGGGACCTCCGGGTCCGCTGGACGGGCGGCGAGAGCGCACCGGAGCAGCCGCTCGTCACCGATGAATTCGACCAGGACCCCGCGGCGAGGAAGGACGGGAAGGATGACTGACGAATCCGCGGAGGAGGCCGTCCCCGGGGAGCGGACCGGGGAGGCGCCCGCCGGGCTGCTCTCGCCGGCCGACCTGGAGCTGCGCCCCGCGCTGGAGGCGGTCCTGATGGTCGTGGACGAGCCGGCCACCGAGGAGACCCTCGCCAAGGTGCTGGACCGCCCGCGCCGCGAGGTCGCCACCGCGTTGCGCGAGCTGGCCGAGGAGTACACGGAGCAGAACCGCGGCTTCGACCTGCGGCTGGTCGCCGGCGGCTGGCGTTTCTACACCCGTCCCGCCTTCGCGCCGGCCGTGGAGAAGTTCGTCCTGGACGGCCAGCAGGCCCGGCTGACGCAGGCCGCGCTGGAGACCCTGGCGGTCGTCGCCTACCGCCAGCCGGTGTCCCGTTCGCGGGTCTCGGCGGTGCGCGGCGTCAACTGCGACGGCGTGATGCGCACCCTGCTCCAGCGGGGTCTGGTCGAAGAGTGTGGGACGGAACCCGAGACAGGTGCGATCCTGTACAGGACGACGAACTACTTCCTGGAGCGAATGGGCCTGCGCGGCCTGGACGAGTTGCCCGAGCTCGCGCCCTTCCTCCCGGAGGCTGACGCCGTCGAGGCGGACTCCCTGGAGGGCGTCCCCTCATTCGACCCGGACTCGACGACGGAAACTTGATGCGAAGCAGTAGCGGCAGCGGCAGGAACAGCGGTGGCAACCGGAACAACCGGGGCGCCGGTGGTGGCACGCCCGGGTCGAGGTCCGGGGGTGGGCGCGACGACCAGCAGAAGCGCGCGGGCCGGCCCCGTCCGGAGGAGCGCCGCTACGACGTCGGCGGCGGTGCTCCCGGCGAGGCCGGGAAGGGCAGGGGCGGCAGGCCCGGCGGGGCCTCGGGCAAGCCCCGCAAGTCCGTTCCGGCGCGCCCGCGGGAGCTCGACGCGCAGATCGAGGAGCGGAACCGGGCGCGGCACGACAAGCCCAAGCTGAACCTGCCCAAGACCTTCCCCGGCGCCGAGCAGGAGGGCGAGCGGCTGCAGAAGGTGCTGGCCCGGGCGGGCATGGGCTCGCGTCGTGCGTGCGAGGAGCTGATCGAGCAGCGACGGGTCGAGGTCAACGGCACGATCGTCACCGAGCAGGGCCTGCGCGTCGACCCGGAGAAGGACGAGGTGCGCGTCGACGGGCTGACCGTGGCCACGCAGTCGTACCTGTTCTTCGCGCTCAACAAGCCCGCCGGCGTCGTCTCCACGATGGAGGACCCGGACGGCCGCCAGTGCCTCGGCGACTACGTGACCAACCGCGAGACGCGGCTGTTCCACGTCGGCCGTCTCGACACCGAGACCGAGGGCATCATCCTGCTCACCAACCACGGTGAGCTGGCCCACCGCCTCACCCACCCCCGGTACGGCGTGCAGAAGACCTACCTCGCCGCGATCAGCGGGGTGCTGCCGCGCGACATCGGCAAGCAGCTGAAGAACGGCATCGAGCTGGAGGACGGCTACGCCCGCGCCGACAACTTCCGCGTCGTGCAGCAGACCGGCAAGAACTACCTCGTCGAGGTGACCCTGCACGAGGGCCGCAAGCACATCGTGCGCCGGATGCTGGCCGAGGCGGGATTCCCGGTGGACAAGCTCGTGCGGACCAGCTTCGGCCCGATCGCGCTCGGCGACCAGAAGTCCGGCTGGCTGCGGCGGCTGACCAACACCGAGGTCGGCATGCTCATGCGCGAGGTCGATCTCTGATCCCGCCGCCGCCCCTGCCGGGGTGCCGCCGGATCTTCTGATCGACTTCTCATCCCATAAATACTTTCCCGCAGGCCCCGCCTCCGGGAAGGATGGGGCGATGACCATCCACGCCGAGCGGCTGCGCGAGGCCGGGCTGCCCGAACTCACCCCGGTGCTCGCCCGGCAGGGGCACCAGCTGCTGTTCGCCACCGTCTCCGGGGCGCACCTGTACGGGTTCCCCTCCGACGACTCGGACGTGGACGTGCGCGGCGTCCACCTCCTGCCGCTGGCCGAGTTCATAGGGCTGCGGGAGGGGGAGGAGACGCAGAGCCGCATGTGGGAGCAGGACGGGCTCGAACTCGACCTGGTCACCCACGACCTGCTGAAGTTCGCGCGCCTGATGCTGCGCCGCAACGGCTACGTCCTGGAGCAGCTGCTGTCCCCGCTGGTGGTGCACACCAGCGGGGTCCACGCCCAACTGGTCGACCTCGCGCCCGGCGTCGTCACCAGCCGGCACGCCCACCACTACCGCGGCTTCGGCCGCACGCAGTGGGCGCTGTACGAGAAGACCGGCGAACTCAAACCGCTGCTCTACACCTTCCGCGTCCTGCTCACCGGCATCCACCTCATGCGCACCGGCGCCGTCGAGGCCCATCTGCCGACCCTGCTGGACCAGCTCACCGCCCCGGAGTACGTCCGCGACCTCATCCGGGACAAGGCCCACGCCGAGCACGGCCTCGCCATGGACCTCGACCCGCGCCGGGTGCGTGCCGACGTCGAGGACCTCCAGGCCACCCTGGAGGACGCCGAGCGGGCCTCCCGGCTGCCCGCGGAGCCGACCGCGACCGCGTACGACGCGCTGCACGACCTCGTGGTGCGCACCCGGCTGGCGGCGGCGTGAGGCGGCCGGCCGCCGGGGCGATGGCCGGACTCGCCATCGGCGACGCGATGGGCTTCCCGACCGAGTTCAACGACGTCCCCGCGATCCTCGCCAAGTGCGGGCCGTGGCGCTCCATGGAGCTGCCCCGCCCGGCCTTCGTCACCGACGACACGCAGATGACGCTCGCCTTCGGGCGCGGTCTGCGCACGGCGACGGACCGCGGCCGGCTCACCCCGTCCCGGCTCGCCCGGCCGGTGCGGGAGGAGTACGTCGACTGGTACCACTCGCCCGACAACAACCGCGCCCCCGGCCGCACCTGCCTGGTCGCCTGCGAGAAGCTGAACCACCAGGACCGGCGGTGGCAGGAGGCCAGCCAGACCGGCTCCAAGGGCTGCGGGGCCAACATGCGTGTCGCCCCCGCGGGTCTCGTCCCCGGACTCACGCCGGACGAGCGGGCCGGTGCCGCCCAGTTGCAGGCCGCGCTGACCCACGGGCACCCCACCGCGCTGGCGGCGAGCGACCTGACCGCGTACGCCGTGCACGTGCTCGCCCAGGGCGCGACGCCCGGCGAACTGCCCGCGCTGCTGCGGGAGTACGCGTGCGCGAGCCGCGGGACGTACCAGGAGTGGTGGCTCGGCGACCTGTGGCGGTTCGCGCACGACCACAGCCCCGCCGACTTCGCCCGCCGCGGCTGGGACGAGTGCCTGAAGGTCCTGGACCGCCTGGACGCGGCGCTCGCGGCGCCGGACCCGGAGGCCGACCCGTGCCTGGCCACGGGGGCGGGCTGGATCGCCGAGGAGGCCCTGGCGACCGGGCTGCTGTGCTTCCTGCTCTTCCCGCAGGAGCCGCTGACGGCGGTCCGCCGGGCCGCGTGCACCTCGGGGGACTCGGACTCGATCGCGTGCCTCACGGGGGCGTTCGCGGGCGCCCACCTGGGCCTGGCGGCGTGGCCGCAGGAGTGGGTGGCGCGGATCGAGTACCGCGAGGAGCTAATGGCCCTCGGCGACCTCTGGGACGGCGGCAGCGGCTGACGCCCGGCGGACGCGGACGAGGAAGTCCTCGACGCGCGCTCGGTCGGGCTCGGCCGGGAGCGGGGTGCGCGCCGCCGCGGCGGCCGCCTCCTCGTGGAGGCGGTGCATCCAGGACTCGGCCTCCGGCCAGGGGACCTCACCGCGCTTGACCGCCAGCAGGCGGGTCCGCAGGTCCCCGACGTCGACGCGCAGTTCGCCGGTGCGCAGCAGGTCGCGCGCGGAGACCAGCAGCCGCAGCAGGTGCATCACGTGCTTCCAGCGCGGCGCGCCGTGGTTGCGCAGGTCCGCCTCCAGCTTGGCGCGCTGGCCCAGGGCGTAGCGGGTGAAGGTCTCGTGGACCTGCCGGGACAGGAAGGCGCCGCGCAGCTCCAGCAGTTCGCGCCCGGTCGCGTCGGCGTGCTCGACGAGCGGGGAGTGCAGGCACTCCAGGATGTTGGGGTTGGCACGCAGCGCCAGTTCGCAGAAGCGCTCCAGCTCCCAGGAGAACTGCTCCGGCGCGGGACCGTCGACGTGCGTCGGGGGCTTGGCGAAGCGCCAGAACAGCGCGGTGGGCGCGACGAAGACCCCTCGGCGGTCGGTGTCGCTGCCGTCGGTGGCCAGGCCGAAGGCCCGGGAGCCCATGACGCAGGCGTAGACGGTGTGGTGGCGTACGAGGTCGTGGTCGCGCATGGGGCGCGATCGTACGCGTCGGGCGAGCCGGACCTCACCCGCTTTCACGGTGACCGGCCGCGGCTCCAGCGGCCGCGGCGCGGGCCCGGCGGCCACCGATGCGTCGGCGACCTTGAATCCGCTCCCGTGGCAGGGGCAGTTGATCGTGCCCCCGGAGACGTCCTTCACCACGCAGCCTGGTGCGTGCAGACCGCGGAGAACGCCTTGACCCGCCGGCGGCCGGCTGCGTCACCACGATCTTCCGGTCGGCGAGGACCGTGCCGCCGCCGACGGGCACCGCGGAGGTACGGACACGGCGTATTCGGATAAAACGGAGCCTATGACCACACCGCGAGCGCCACCGCGCGGCCGTCCCCGTCCCGGCGCACCTCCAGCATCCCGACCACGGCGCTGCGGTTGACGCGCCCGTACACGTGCGGGAAGCGCGTCTCCTCGGGGACGCCGGGCGGCGGCACCGGTTCGGCCTCCTCCCACAGCACGCGGGCCTCCAGCGCCTGCTCGTCGATCAGCAGCACCATCAGCGGGCCCGGCGTG
Source organism: Streptomyces sp. MI02-7b (assembly GCF_033793585.1). Taxonomy (NCBI): domain Bacteria; kingdom Bacillati; phylum Actinomycetota; class Actinomycetes; order Kitasatosporales; family Streptomycetaceae; genus Streptomyces; species Streptomyces sp. MI02-7b. The sequence goes on from NZ_JARAWX010000013.1 coordinate 28,837, forward strand.
TTCCGGTAGAAGGCGTCGGCGACCGCGAGCGCCACGTCCTCGTCGGGCGAGCAGTGGACGAAACCGTCCTCGGCGAGCGACGAGGGGGCGTACGGCCGGTCCGGGTCGCGCAGCCAGTCGTCCAGGGGAACGAGGTGGTAGATCATGCCCAAGTTGTACCGCGCCCGTCTCGCGGGACGGGCGTGTCCACCACGTCCGGGCCTCCCCGACTACGCTGACCAGGTACGTGCGGGTCGAGGACACAGGGAGCAGGGACGTGGCGGTACGAGCGGTCCGCGGAGCCGTCCAGCTGGAGCGGGACGACGCGGAGCACATGCACGGACAGGTGGCGGAGCTGCTCACCGCGATCCTGGAACGCAACGACATCGCGGTGGACGACCTGATCAGCGTCTGGTTCACGGCCACCCCCGACCTGCACAGCGACTTCCCGGCGGTCGCCGCGCGCAAGCTCGGCATCACCGACGTGCCGCTGATCTGCTCGCAGGAACTCGACATCACCGGCGCGATGCCCCGCGTCGTGCGGATCCTCGCGCACGTCGAGAGCGACCTCGCCAAGGGGGAGATCTCCCACGTCTACCTCGGCGCCGCCGCCGCCCTGCGCAAGGACATCGCCCAGTGAGGACCGCCCTCGTCATCGGCACCGGCCTCATCGGCACCTCCGCCGCGCTCGCGCTGGCCGCGCGCGGCGTGGAGGTGCACCTGGAGGACCACGACCCGCGCGCCGCCCGTACCGCGGCCGCCCTCGGCGCCGGCACCGACGAGCCGCCCGCCGGACCGGTCGACCTGGCGATCGTCGCCGTGCCGCCGGCCCATGTGGCCACGACCGTCGCCGAGGCGCAGCGCCGCGGGCTGGCCCGCGGCTATCTCGACGTCGCCAGCGTCAAGGCCGGGCCGCGGCGCGACCTGGAGGCCCTCGGCTGCGACCTGACCTCGTACATCGGCACCCACCCGATGTCCGGCCGCGAGCGCTCCGGCCCGCTCGCCGCCACCGCGGACCTCTTCGAGGGCCGCCCCTGGGTGCTCACCCCGACCCCGCGGACCGACACCGAGGTCCTCAACCTGGCCCTGGAACTGGTCGCGCTGTGCCGCGCGGTGCCGGTGGTCATGGACGCCGAGGCGCACGACCGCGCCGTCGCGCTCGTCTCGCACACCCCGCACCTGGTGTCCAACATGGTCGCCGCGCGCCTCCAGAACGCCGAGGACAGCGCGGTGCGGCTGTGCGGCCAGGGCATCCGCGACGTCACGCGCATCGCCGGGTCCGAGCCCGGCATGTGGATCGACATCCTCTCGGCCAACCCCGGGCCGGTCGCCGACGTCCTCGCCGAGATCGCCGCCGACCTGACCGACACCGTGGAGTCGCTGCGGGCCCTGCAGTCCGCCGACGACGCCAAGCGCCGGGCCGGCGCCGGCGGCATCGAGGACCTGCTGCGCCGCGGCAACGCCGGTCAGGCCAAGGTCCCCGGCAAGCACGGCTCCGCCCCCAAGGCCTACGAGGTCGTCGCCGTCCTCATCGGCGACCAGCCGGGCGAGCTGGCCCGTCTCTTCGCCGACGCCGGGCGCGCGGGCGTCAACATCGAGGACGTCCGCATCGAGCACTCCACCGGCCAGCAGGCCGGCCTCGTCCAGCTCATGGTCGAGCCCGCGGCCGCCGCCCGGTTGTCCGCCGCGCTCCGCGAGAAGGGCTGGAACCTGCGGGCCTGAGCCCGGCCCCGGCGGGAGGTCCGGGTGGCCGTGGCGCAAACGTGGTACGGAGCCGAATGGGTGGCCCGGTAACCTTGTGGGGATGGCGTTCGCCAGCAGCACAAGGCTCCACGTACAAGGAAGGTCTCCCGACTGTGTCGAATCCGGTGATCGTCGCGATCGACGGCCCCTCGGGCACTGGCAAGTCCAGCACTTCGAAGGCGGTCGCGGCCAGGCTCGGGCTGAGCTACCTCGACACCGGTGCCCAGTACCGGGCGATGACCTGGTGGATGCTGAGCAACGGCGTGGACGTGGACGACGCGGCGGCGGTGGCCACGGCCGCCGAGAAGCCCGTGATCATCTCCGGGACGGACCCGTCCGGGCCGACGATCACCGTGGACGGCGAGGACGCGTCGGGCCCGATCCGCACGCAGGAGGTCACCGGCGCGGTGAGCTCCGTGAGCGCGGTGCCGGAGGTGCGGGCGCGGCTGGTGGAGCTGCAGCGCTCGGCGGCCTCGGGCGCGCCGGCCGGCATCGTCGTCGAGGGCCGGGACATCGGCACCACGGTGCTGCCGGACGCCACGCTCAAGATCTTCCTCACCGCGTCGCCGGAGGCCCGCGCCGCCCGCCGCGGCGGCGAGCTGACGGCCGCCGGCAACGGCGCGGTGGACCTCGCGGCCACCCAGGCCGCCCTCGTCCGCCGGGACGCGGCCGACTCCGGCCGCAAGACCTCCCCGCTGGCGAAGGCGGAGGACGCCGTCGAGGTCGACACCAGTGACCTCACCCTCGACCAGGTGATCGACCGCATCGTCGCCCTGATCGGGGAGAAGCGGGACGCTTCGTGAGCGGCACGTCCGGGATCCCGGGGCCGAAGGGGGTGGCCGTCGGCCGCCGCCTCGGCATCGGGATCATCAATGGCCTGTGGCGTCCCCGGGTGCTCGGTGCCTGGCAGGTGCCCGCCTCGGGCCCGGTGATCCTCGCCGTGAACCACGCGCACTACGTCGACGGCCCGGTACTCATGGGCACCTCGCCGCGACCGGTGCACTTCCTGATCAAGAAAGAGGCGTTCGTCGGGCCGCTGGACCCGTTCCTGCGCGGGATCGGCCAGCTCCCGGTGGACCGGCACAGCACCGACCGCACCGCCGTCACGGCCGCCCTGGGCGTGCTGGAGCGCGGCGGGGTGCTCGGGATCTTCCCGGAGGGCACCCGGGGCGAGGGCGACTTCGCCGAGCTGCGCGCGGGCCTGGCCTACTTCGCGGTGCGCTCCGGCGCGCCCATAGTGCCGGTCGCGGTGCTCGGCACGACCCGGCCGGGTCGGCTGATCCGCGGCCTGCCGCCGCTGCGCGGCAAGGTGGACATCGTCTTCGGCGAGCCCTTCGAGGCCGGGGACGGCAGCGGACGCCGCACCCGCACCGCGCTGGACGAGGCCACCGTGCGCATCCAGAAGCACCTGACCGCCCACTTGGACCACGCCCGGCGCAGCACGGGACGCGTGTCGTAGCGCCGCCCTGATCCACACTGGGGCAGACGGCCCTTGCCGGGCCCCGCACATTTGACGATCGACGGAGAAGCTTTCATGGACATCGAGAACGAGTACGGCGACGTCGGCGCGCTCGGCGACGCCGAGTACGCCGAGTTCATGGAGCTCGCCGCCGAGGAGGGTTTCGACCTCGACGACGTCGCCGGTGACCTCGCGGCGGCGGGCCACGGCCCGCTGCCGGTGCTGGCCGTCGTCGGCCGCCCGAATGTCGGCAAGTCGACCCTGGTGAACCGGATCATCGGGCGCCGTGAGGCGGTCGTCGAGGACCGCCCCGGCGTCACCCGCGACCGCGTGACCTACGAGGCCACCTGGAACGGCCGCCGCTTCAAGGTCGTCGACACCGGCGGCTGGGAGCAGGACGTGCTCGGCATCGACGCGTCCGTGGCGGCGCAGGCCGAGTTCGCGATCGAGGCCGCCGACGCGGTGGTCTTCGTCGTGGACTCCACGGTCGGCGCCACCGACACCGACGAGGCCGTCGTCAAGCTGCTGCGCCGGGCCGGCAAGCCGGTGGTGCTGTGCGCCAACAAGGTCGACGGCCCCTCCGGCGAGGCCGACGCGGCGCTGCTGTGGAACCTGGGCCTCGGCGAGCCGTTCGCCGTCTCCTCGCTGCACGGCCGGGGCACCGGCGACCTGCTGGACGCCATCTTGGAGGCCCTGCCCGAGGCGCCGATGCAGACCTTCGGGAACCTGGTGGGCGGCCCGCGCCGGGTCGCGCTCATCGGCCGCCCGAACGTCGGCAAGTCCTCCCTGCTCAACAAGGTGGCGGGCGAGGAGCGCGTCGTCGTCAACGAGATGGCCGGCACCACCCGCGACCCGGTCGACGAGCTGATCGAGCTCGGCGGCAAGACCTGGAAGTTCGTGGACACCGCCGGTATCCGCCGCAGGGTCCACCTCCAGGAGGGCGCGGACTACTACGCCTCGCTGCGCACCGCGGCCGCGCTGGAGAAGGCCGAGGTCGCGGTCGTCCTCATCGACGCCAGCGAGACGCTGGCCGAGCAGGACACCCGGATCATCTCGCTGGCCGTCGAGGCCGGCCGCGCCATCGTCATCGCCTACAACAAGTGGGACCTGATGGACGAGGAGCGCCGCTACTACCTGGAGCGGGAGATCGAGAAGGATCTCGTGCAGATCCAGTGGGCGCCGCGGGTGAACGTCTCCGCCCAGACCGGGCGGCACATGGAGAAGCTCGTCCCCGCCATCGAGACCGCCCTCGCGGGCTGGGAGACCCGGGTACCCACCGGCCGCCTCAACGCCTTCCTGGGCGAACTGGTCGCCGCCCACCCGCACCCGATCCGGGGCGGCAAGCAGCCGCGCATCCTCTTCGGCACCCAGGCCGGCACCAAGCCCCCGCGGTTCGTGCTCTTCGCCTCGGGCTTCCTGGAGGCCGGCTACCGCCGCTTCGTCGAGCGGCGGTTGCGTGAGGAGTACGGCTTCGAGGGGACGCCGATCCAGGTGTCGGTCCGGGTCCGCGAGAAGCGCGGCCGCAAGAAGTGACGCCCGACCTCGGGGGCCTGCCTCACAGGCCCCCGAGGCGGTTGTTCGCCGCGCCCGGGGGCAGGGCCGCCGGCCCCGTCAGATGGGTGCGGTGCCGCCCTGCCCGGTAGGCGGCGGACGACGGCAGGTGCCGCGGGCCGAAGCCGTTGAACTGCAGTTCCTCCTCGCCCGTGCGGTCACCGGGGAGGGTGCGGAACAGCCTGCGGTACTCGGAGTAGAGCGCGTCGTAAATCGGCGTGCCCTCGCTCGTGGACGCGTCCTGCGCGGTGCGCATGGGGGGGATCGGGCTGCGGTACGGGGCTCGTGAGGAAGCGTCAAAGGTGTGCACGTCGTGCCAACGATCAGGAAATGTCGCGGGATGCGGTTCGTACGGATGAATTACGCATTTACACCCGCACAGGCCAAAGGCGCGTACGGACTTCCGTACGCGCCTTGACGGGGGCCGGTCGGCTCAGGTGCCGGAGAGGGGCATCGTCGCCGCGACGAGCATCCTGTGCGCGCACGCCCGTTCCAGCGCCTCGCGCAGCAGGTCCTCGCGGGGCTGCTGGCCGATCGTGCCGTGCGGGGCGGCGTAGACGTACACCTCGTTGGACTTGTTGACGGCCGCGCGCCAGCCCTCGCTCACCGCGAGCGGCTGGTGCGCCTGCCACCACGCGCCGGCCGTGCCGGGCTGGAGGATCGCGTGCAGCTGGCCCATGGCGAGCAGTACGGACCAGCCGTGCAGCGGGGCGGGCGGGGTGGTGAGGTCACCGACGGGCGTGAAGCCCTGCTCGATCAGGATCGGCAGGAAGTCGTCGCCGGGGCCGTTCTCGCCGGGCCGGGCGATCGGGCCGGTGGGCTCGATGACCAGGGCCGGACAGACCTGGTCCTTGACCAGGATCAGGCCGCAGGTGATGCCGAGCACCGCCTGGCGCGGCGTGCCGCCGGCCTCCGCGGGCCGGGGCGCCTCGCTCCCGGAGATGCTCTGCACGGCGCCCTGCAGTTGCTCCTCCGAGACCGGGACGACCTGGGAGGGGATGCAGGTGGCGTGCGCGAAGGCGAGCACCGCGGTCTCCTCGCCGACGAAGAGCACGGTGCTGGTGCGCTCCGTCGAGGTGTCGCCGGGCGTGCGGCAGGAGGTGCAGTCATACGTGCCCGGCGCGCTGTCGCCGGCCAGCAGGCGAGCCGCCTCCTCATCGCCGATCTCGGCTCGTACCTCGTCGCTGACGTCGAGCATGGGCGGCACGAAAGCCTCCTTGGAATGTACGGCTACGGGCTCCTCTGCCGGGCCTCGCCCGGCACACAGTGACAACGGCCGATCTGTGGCGGGAGTCACGGCTTTGTTTGCTCGCACTCCTCTTGCTGCGTGCACAGGGTGAACGGCCGTGCGGAGCCGGTCACTCCATGTCCAACGATGGCCCTTCCCGGGCCCCGTGCGTATGTGAAAGGCATCACACGGCGCATATTCCCTGTGATGACATGAACGGACAAAGGACGATCAATCGGGTGTCCTGAATGCGGTCTTACTCCAGGTAACCGTCAACTGGCCTGCGGCGAAGGGGATTTGTTTGGCGGCAGGGGGTTGCGCTGCCTAGATTTGCCCGCCGTGTGCAGAGAGCACCACCCGGGAAAGCTCGCACGGAGGGTGACGGCGGATCAGCAAGCCGCCGTCGAGCGAGCGAGGGGGACGGGGCGCCGCGTCCAATGCGCGGGGCTGTTGTCCGCCGAGGGCCCGCACGACACGTGCGGCGCCATGGGGGAACCCCGGGTCCGTGGAGAGGGATTCCATGGCCGTAAACGCCAAGTACCGACAGACCGCACTGCTCGCCGGCGCCGCCGCGCTGACCCCGCTGGCCCTCCTGGCCGCCGCGGGGCCCGCCAAGGCCGCCGACAGCGGGGTCTGGGACCGCATCGCGAGCTGCGAGAGCGGCGGGAACTGGCACATCAACACCGGCAACGGGTACTACGGAGGGCTGCAGTTCTCCGCGGGTACCTGGCGCGCCTACGGCGGCACCGCCTACGCGGCGACCGCGGCAGGGGCGAGCCGGGAGCAGCAGATAGCCGTCGCCACCAAGGTGCAGCGGTCGCAGGGCTGGGGAGCCTGGCCGACCTGTTCCGCCCGTGCGGGGGCGTACGGCAGCGCGCCGGGCGGCGGTTCGGCCCCCGCGGCACGCAGGGCCCCGGCGGCCCCCAAGGCCGCCGCGACGCCCGGGCACTCCGCCCCGCGCCACAGCGATCGAGGGCACCGGCGGGCCGAGGGGCACGGCAACTACCGTGTCCGGCCCGGTGACACGCTCAGCCGCATCGCGGCCGACCACGGCACCAGCTGGAAGAAGCTGTACGCGGTCAACGCCTCGGTGATCGGCGCCGATCCGAACCTGATCTACCCCGGTCAGCGGCTCTCCGTCTGAGGCCGCGGAACCGTCCGCACCGCGCCCGCCCGGTCGTGCTCCGACCGGGTGGGCGTCGTGCCCACCGGGCGCGGCGGGCGGCGGCCCCCGCCGTGCGGTCCTAGCGTGCCCCCCATGTGCCCCACGCCCCCCACGTCCCCCCGTCACCGAGCGGCCGCCGGAGCGGGCGCCCGCGGCCTCGTGGTCTTACTGCTCGTCCTGTGGTCCGCCCTGGTGTCCGGACGGGCTTTCGGGTATCCGGTCGCGCACGCCCCGGTCTGGCAGGACCTGGCCCAGTGCGAGTCGGGCGGCCGCTGGGACACCAACAGCGGCAACGGCTTCTACGGCGGCCTGCAGATCTACCAGCCCACCTGGGTCTCCTTCGGCGGGCTGGACTTCGCCGACCGGGCCGACCTGGCCTCCGCCGACGAGCAGATCACCGTCGCCGAGGCGATCCTGCGCAGCCAGGGCTGGCCGGCCTGGCCGACCTGCTCGCGCCGGCTGGGCCTGTACGGCCGCGCCCACGCCGTCCAGCCCGGCGACACCCTGCAGAGCGTCGCCGAGCGCTTCTCCGTCGCCGGCGGCGCCGCGGAGCTGATCCGCCTCAACGAGGGGACCGTCGCCCCGGACCCGCTGGCCCCGCTCGCCCCGGGGACGCTGGTCCGCCTGCCCTAGCCCGGTGTTCGCGGGCAACTGCCCTGCCGGCCGCCGGCAAGGGGGAACGCGAGGTGCCGCGTCGGCGCCCGGCGGGTTCGTCGAAGCCATGCGGGTCGGCCTGCCCGTGGCCGGCGCCGACTGCCCGCTCGGCCCGGGGGAGGTCGTCGCGCACGGGACGGACGGCCTGCTGGTGCCGCCCGGCGACACCGACGCCATGGCGGCGGCGCCGCTCCGGCTGATCAACGACGACGAGACCCCCAAGCGCATGGGCCGCGCCGCCCTGCTCAAGGGCGCCCACCACGAGCCGCGGCGCGTAGCCGGCGTGTACACCGACCTCCTCCAGGGCTTGCTGGACCGCCGGTCCGGGGCCGCGGGCCGGGTACGGGGCGTGGGGCGGCACGCCGGCGGAACGGCGCTCGCCACCGCCTACGCGGGCAAGGACGCCGCCAAGGCCGCGCTGCGGAGCTTCCCCTCGCCGCCGAAGGCGGGGAAGCGGGCGGAGGGGGCAGCGGGACGGGCGACGCAGCCCAGGACGCCAGGCGTCCCGGTCACCGCGCGTCCGACCGCGCCGCCTGCTCCGACACCGTCGGGTGGTGCAGGTCGAAGGCGGGGGACTCGGAGCGGATCCGGGGGAGCGCCGTGAAGTTGTGCCGCGGCGGCGGGCAGGAGGTCGCCCACTCCAGGGAGCGGCCGAAGCCCCACGGATCGTCCTCCTCCACCTTCGTGCCGTGCCGCGCGGTGACCCAGACGTTGCAGAGGAACGGCAGCGTGGAGATGCCCAGCAGGAACGCCCCGATCGTCGAGACCGTGTTGAGCGCGGTGAAGCCGTCCGCCGCCAGGTAGTCCGCGTACCGCCGGGGCATCCCCGCCACCCCCAGCCAGTGCTGGACCAGGAAGGTGGTGTGGAAGCCCACGAACAGCGTCCAGAAGTGGATCCGCCCCAGCCGCTCGTCGAGCATCTTGCCGGTGAACTTGGGCCACCAGAAGGAGAAGCCGGCGAACATCGCGAACACCACGGTCCCGAAGACCACGTAGTGGAAATGCGCGACGACGAAGTACGAGTCGCTGACCTGGAAGTCCAGCGGCGGCGAGGCGAGGATCACCCCCGTCAGCCCGCCGAACAGGAAGCTCACGAGGAAGCCCACCGCCCACAGCATCGGCGTCTCGAAGGAGAGCGAGCCGCCGAGCATCGTGCCGATCCAGTTGAAGAACTTCACGCCGGTCGGCACCGCGATCAGGAACGAGGTGAAGGAGAAGAACGGCAGCAGCACCGCGCCCGTGACGAACATGTGGTGCGCCCACACCACCATCGACAGACCGGTGATGGCCATCGTCGCCCCGACCAGGGTGGCGTAGCCGAAGACCGGCTTGCGCGAGAAGACCGGCAGGATCTCGGTGATGATGCCGAAGAACGGCAGCGCGATGATGTAGACCTCCGGGTGCCCGAAGAACCAGAACAGGTGCTGCCACAGCAGCGCCCCGCCGTTCGCGGGCTCGAAGACCAGTGACCCGAAACGCCGGTCCGCCTCCAGGACGAGCAGCGAGGCCGCCAGCACCGGGAAGGCCATCAGCACCAGCACCGAGGTGAAGAGCACGTTCCAGGTGAAGATCGGCATCCGGAACATCGTCATGCCCGGCGCCCGCATCCCGACGATGGTCGCCACGAAGTTGACGGCGCCGAGGATCGTCCCGAAGCCCGCCAGGGCCAGCCCCATGATCCACATGTCGGCGCCGACCCCCGGCGAGCGGGTCAGGCTGTTCAGCGGCGCGTAGGCGAACCACCCGAACGACGCGCCACCGGTCGGCGTGAGCAGTCCGCCCAGCACGATCAGCCCGCCGAACAGGAACAGCCAGTACGACAGCATGTTCAGCCGGGGGAAGGCGACGTCCGGGGAGCCGATCTGCAGCGGCATGATCTCGTTCGCGAATCCGGCGAAGGTCGGGGTCGCGAAGAGCAGCAGCATGATCGTGCCGTGCATCGTGAACAACTGGTTGAACTGGTCGTTCATCATCAACTGGAGCCCCGGGCGGGCGAGTTCGGCGCGCATCAGCATGGCCATGGCGCCCGCCGCGAGGAAGAAGCAGAACGAGGTGATCAGATAGAGGTGCCCGATCTTCTTGTGGTCGGTGGTGGTCAGCCAGTCCACCGCCAGGCGTCCCGGCCGCCGTGGCGTCCGCACCCGCTCGTCGGTGGTCGGCGCCGCGTACGTTCCCATCCGCGCGCTCCCTCGTGATCGGAGTTGCTGCCGGTGTGTGCACCGTAGCCCGGGGTAAGCGACGGGAGGGCGCGCCTCGCCCATCGGACCGACCGGCCGACGGGGCGTGCCGGGACCGGTGGGTGACCGCTTCGGACCGTTCCGGGCGGCTCGCCGGCACCGTTGAGCGCGAGGTCGAACGAAAGTACGATAAAGGTGTCATGCCGTAGCGCAGCGAGGGGGGCACCCCGTGACGCACCCGGACTTCCACCGCGCGCTCGCCTGCGCGCTCGCGGCCGCCCGGCGCGGCTTCCCGGTCATCCCGCTGTCCCGTACCAAGCTGCCCGCCGTGCGGTCGCCGCACCGCGGTGAGACCGGCGGCGGGATGTGCCGCGGCCAGTGCGGGCGGTTCGGGCACGGGGTGCACGACGCCTCCACCGACCCCGTGCGGATCGGAGAGCTGTTCGCGGCGGCGCCCTGGGCCTCGGGGTACGGGATCGCCTGCGGCCGTCCGCCGCACTACCTGATCGGCCTGGACCTGGACCGCAAGGGCGGTGCCGACGGCCTCGCCGACCTGGTGGACCTGGCGGCGCGGCAGGGCTTCGCGGTGCCGTGGACGCGTACGGTGCTCACCCCGAGCGGGGGACGGCACCTGTGGCTCACCGGCCCGGCGGAGGTCGTCGTCCCGAATTCGGTGAGCCGGCTCGGCCGCGGCATCGACGTGCGCGGCAGCGGCGGCTACCTGGTGGGGCCGGGCTCGGTGACCGTCGCCGGCCGCTACCGCTGGGACCCGCCGACCGCGTCCATGCCCCCCGCCGCCGTGCCGCGGCGGCTGCTGCGGCTGCTCATGACGCCGTCACCGAAGCCGTGGGCGGCGCGTGCCGGGGCGGCCAGGGCGGGGAGGGCCCGCGGGGCGGGCGCGGACACCGCGGGCCCGCTGATCCGCTTCGTCCTCGGCTCGCTGGAGGGCGAGCGCAACGAGCGGCTGTTCTGGGCCGCCTGCCGGGCCTTCGAGAACGGCCACGGCGAGGACGTGGCCGCCGAGATGGTCGGCGCCGCCGTCCGTACCGGTCTGTCCGAGCGCGAGGCGGCCGCCACGGTGGGCTCCGCGCGCAGACATGTCCTGCGGGGGTCTGGCGGCCCGGGCGTCGCGGGAGCACGCTGACGTCATGACCTCCACCGTATCGAGTACCGGCCGGGTCGGGATCACCGAGGACGCCGCGGGTCTGCTGCGGCGCCTGGCGGACGAGCACGGCCCGTTGATGTTCCATCAGTCCGGCGGCTGCTGCGACGGCAGTTCGCCGATGTGCTATCCGCAGGGGGAGTTCCTCACCGGGGACTCCGACGTGCACCTGGGCGACCTCGGTGTCCCCGGCATCGATCCGGTGCCGGTGTGGATGTCGCGGGACCAGTTCGCGTACTGGAGCCACACGCATCTGACGATCGATGTGGTGCCGGGGCGCGGCAGCGGCTTCTCGCTCGAGGCGCCGACCGGCAACCGGTTTCTCATTAGGTCGCGGTTGCTGACCGACGATGAGCTGGCGGCTCTGGGGATGTGATGTGAGGGAAGTGTGAGGGTCGTTTCCGCTAATTCCGGGACCCCCTGACGCGGTGATATCGGCGACCGATGGCGTGAATTCGAGGGGGGATTGGAAAACCGGGTGCCGGGCGCATGAACGGTGCACGCCAAACGCGTCTCGGTATTCTGTGACAGAAGTGTGACGATGGCGCGTCGGCGTGTCTTCCGTCACGGCTCGTATGCGCCTACGGTGGCTCACATGGCTACCGACCCGGGCGGCACGCCCCCCGCATCGCATCCCCAGGACCCGCCGGACGCCTATGTCGGCCTCACGGCGGACGAGGCCGAGCGCCGTGCCACGGAGCGTGGCTGGACCACCGTCCGCTCCCTCCCGCCGGGCGCGATCATCACCATGGAGTACCGCGCCGGGCGGCTGAACTTCACCGTCGACGGCGGCCGGGTGACCCGCTGCTGGTCCGGCTGACGCGCTCCCGGCCCCCGCCCTGCGCCGACGGCCCCGGCACCCCTGGGAGGGGGTGCCGGGGCCGTCGGCGTACGTACGCGGTTGTGCCGGGTGCGTACCGGCCGCCCCCGGGATCAGCCCGTGGTGCCGCGGCCGCGCCCCGCGCCGCTCTGCCCGAGCGGGCCCGGCCGTGCGGCGCGCTCGGCCGGCGGCCGGCGGCTGCCGGCCGGGGTGACCGGGCTGCGCTCGTGGCGGGTGGTGTGCGGACGGGCCGCGTGGTGGGGAACGCCCGGTGCCGCGTTCGGCGTGCGGCCGCTGACCACCAGGCTGTCCCGGTCCGCCTCGGAGTCCTCAGCGACCTGCGGGGCCGCCATGGCCGGGCTGGCCGGCCGGACAGTGGCGGCCAGCACGGCGGCGCCCCGCCGGCGGGCCCAGACGGTCCTGATCCACTGCTCGGAGGAGGCCATCAGGGGCTCGAACCAGGGCAGTGCCAGCAGGATCAGCAGGCCGGCCGCCCAGCCGAGCAGCACGTCGCTGACCCAGTGGGTGCCCAGGTAGATGGTGGTCATGCCGACGCCCAGGGCCAGCAGCGCCGCGATGACCGAGGTCACCCGGCGGACCCACGGGGTGGTGGCCAGGTAGGCGAGAACGCCCCAGGTCACGACGGCGTTGGCGGTGTGGCCGGAAGGAAATATATCGCCGCCGGCGAAGAGCTCGGCGGATCCGGCGGTGGTCGCGTAGTGCGGGCCGAGCCTGCCCAGCCCGTACTTCACGGATCCCACGGTGACGTTCAGCAGCAGCAGCGAGGTGCCGAGCACCAGCAGCGGGTGCAGGGTGCGCTGGCGCCAACCGCGCCAGCCCAGCCAGACCGCCACGATCACGGCGGTGGGGCCGCGCTGGCCCAGGACGACGAAGTAGTCGAGGAAGGCGTGGATCTGCGGCCACTGCTTGTACGGCCGGAACATCATGACCTGCCAGTCCAAGGTCACGAGCTTGGACGTGGTCAGCACGGCTACGACGATGGCCACATACGCCACCAGCGTGGAACCGAACAGCAGTCCGCGTGTTCGGCTCATGCGCGGGAGCGCCTGGGCTGTCTCGGGCTTCACCGGACGGTGAAGCTTGTCATCGGTACGCACTCAATCGACGTTACAGCGTGTGATGGGTGAGTTCGGCCTGAAGAGCCCCTTCGTAATGACGATGTGATGTGGACTGCGTCTCAGTACACCCATTGGAGGTACTCCGGCGGGGTGCATTGAGCCAAATGCGCGAACTCCTGGATTTCGCGTTTGGAAGGCGGTCCGCCCGATCATGGAAAATCTCGCGTTCGATTTTCTCGGCATCGGTTTATCAATGATTATCCGATGCTTTACCCATGAGTTGTCATGGTGTTCGCCCGCCGTTCATGATCACATTCGGTGACCGGATGGCTCCGGCGTGGATGGCAGGACATGTCCGGCAGGTCCGCCGTGCGGGATTCGGGCGTGACGGGGACCACGTCCGAACGTGCCCCGCACCCTCCACCGGCCGCCGGGTCTCGCGTAGTGTGTCGATTTCACTCGCCCCGTCGCTGGGTTCCCCCGGGACCGTTCCCCATGTCCTGCCCGGCCGCACCGCGAGCGCACCGCTGGGAGGTACGTACATGACAGGGACGACCTCGGCCGGCGTCCCCGGTCCGGCCGCCGTCCCCCGGCGCCACAGGCCGGTCAGCCGCTGGACCGTCCTCATCGTCCTCTGCATCAGCCTGCTGCTCGTCGCGCTCGACGCGACCGTGCTGCACGTCGCCGTCCCCGCCGTGAGCGAGGATCTGCGCCCCAGTGCGATAGCGCTGCTGTGGATCGTCGACGCCTATCCCCTCGTCGCCGCGTCCCTGCTGATCCTCTTCGGCACCCTCGGCGACCGGGTCGGCAGACGCCGCATCCTGCTGCTGGGGTACGCGATCTTCGCGATCGCCTCCGCGGTGGCGGCCTTCGCCCCCACCCCGGAGATCCTGATCGGGGCCCGGGCGCTGCTCGGTGTCGGCGGCGCCATGATCATGCCGGCCACGCTGTCGATCCTGCGGCAGGTCTTCCCTGACCGCCGGGAGCGGGCGGTGGCCATCGGTGTGTGGAGCGCCGTCGCGGCCGTCGGTGCGGCGGTCGGTCCGGTCCTCGGCGGTTTCCTCGTCGAGAACTTCTGGTGGGGCTCGGTCTTCCTGATCAACATCCCCCTGATGGTGGTCATCCTCCCGGTCGCCCGCTGGCTGCTGCCGGAGTCCCGCGGCGAGCAGGACGGCCCGTGGGACGTGGTCGGCGCGCTGATGGCGGCCTTCGGCGTGCTCGGCGCGATCCTCGGCGTGAAGCGGCTCGGCGGCGGGGCCGCGGTGTACGAGCCCTCCGTGCTGGTGCCGCTGCTGGGCGGCTGCCTGCTGCTGGTGGTCTTCGTACGGCGGCAGAACCGGCGCGAGCACCCGCTGATCGACATAGGGATGTTCCGCCGCCCGGCCTTCGGCACCTCCGTGGGATGCATCGTCCTCGCGCTGCTCGCCCTGGTCGGCCTGGAGCTCATCGCCGTCCAGTACCTGCAGCTCGTCCTCGGCCTCAGCCCCCTGGAGACCGGGCTGCGGCTGCTGCCGCTGACCTTCGCCGCCATGGGCGCCGGGCTGCTCGGCTCCCGGGTGCTCGCCCGCTCCGGCCCGCGGGCCATGGTCGCGGGTGGCTTCGTGCTCACCGCGGGCGCCGTGCTGGGGCTCACCCTCATGGGTCAGCACGACCGGCCCTGGGTGTTGACGAGCTGCTTCGTGCTGCTCGGCTTCGGGCTGGAGACCACCTTGTTCGCGGCGTACGAGTCGATGCTGAGCGAGGCCCCTGCCGAGCAGGCCGGCGGCGCCGCCGCGATCGGGGAGACCTCGTACCAGCTCGGGGCGGGCCTCGGCATCGCCCTGCTCGGCAGTGTCATGAACGCCGCCTACGCGCCGGACGTCGCCCGGACCCCCGGGGTGCCCGCCGGCGCGGGGGTCGCGGCCGGCAAGTCGCTCGGCGAGGCCTACGAGGTCTCCGACCGCCTCGGCGGGACCGCGGGCGCCTCGCTGCGGCACGCGGCCCGGCACGCCTTCGTGCACGGCATGCACATCACCCTCGTCGTCAGCGCCGGACTGCTCCTGCTGGGGGCGGTGGCCGCGCTGCGGCTGCCGCGCCGCATGGAGTGCACCGCCCGGCAGGCGTCGCCCTCCGCGCCCGCCGGGGTCCCCGCCCCGCGCGAGCACGCGATGGCCAGGGTGGAGGCCTCCCGCTGAGCCGGGAGCGGGGTCTTTACCCGGCACCGCCGCGCAAGTAGCTTCGGGCGTGAAGCACCGTGATCACCGGAGGGACGACGATGTCCGCTGGAAAGCCGCCGTTCGACCCGTACGACCCGCTGGGTCTCGACGACCTGCTCGGCGACGAGGACCGCGCCGTGCGGGACACCGTGCGCGCCTGGGCCGCCGACCGTGTGCTGCCGCACGTGGCGCAGTGGTACGAGCGCGGCGAACTGCCGGTGATCCGTGAACTGGCCCGTGAGCTCGGCTCGATCGGCGCGCTCGGGATGTCGCTGACCGGTTACGGCTGCGCCGGCGCGAGCGCCGTCCAGTACGGCCTGGCCTGCCTGGAACTGGAGGCGGCCGACTCCGGCATCCGCTCCCTGGTCTCGGTCCAGGGCTCGCTGGCGATGTACGCCATCCACCGCTTCGGCTCCGAGGAGCAGAAGCAGCGATGGCTGCCCCGCATGGCGGCGGGCGAGGTGATCGGCTGCTTCGGCCTCACCGAACCCGACCACGGCTCCGACCCGGCCGGCATGCGCACGTACGCCAAGCGCGACGGCTCCGACTGGATCCTGAGCGGCCGCAAGATGTGGATCACCAACGGCTCGGTCGCCGGGGTCGCCGTCGTCTGGGCCCGCACCGACGAGGGCATCCGCGGCTTCGCCGTCCCCACCGACACCCCCGGCTTCTCGGCGCCGGAGATCACCCACAAGTGGTCGCTGCGTGCCTCGGTCACCAGCGAACTGGTGATGGACGACGTCCGGCTGCCCGCCGACGCGGTGCTCCCGGAGGTCACCGGTCTGCGGGGGCCGCTCAGCTGCCTCAACCACGCCCGGTACGGCATCGTCTGGGGCGCGATGGGTGCCGCCCGCAGCAGTTTCGAGGCGGCACTGGAGTACGCGCGGACGCGCGAGCAGTTCGGGCGCCCCATCGGCGGCTTCCAGCTGACCCAGGCCAAGCTCGCCGACATGGCGGTCGAACTGCACAAGGGCATCCTGCTCGCGCACCACCTGGGCCGCCGGATGGACGCGGGCACGCTGCGGCCCGAGCAGGTCAGCTTCGGCAAGCTCAACAACGTCCGCGAGGCGATCGAGATCTGCCGCACGGCCCGCACGATCCTGGGCGCGAACGGGATCTCGCTGGAGTACCCCGTGATGCGGCACGCCACCAACCTGGAGTCGGTGCTCACCTACGAGGGCACGGTGGAGATGCACCAACTCGTGCTGGGCAAGGCGCTCACGGGCCTCGACGCCTTCCGGTGACGGGCCCGGCGGCCGGCTCCGGGGGCGGGGGCACCCCGGAGCGGCCTCAGCTCTGGTTGAAGAAGCCGTCGCCGCCGTGCTTGCTGTCGGCGTTGACGACCAGGTAGTCGGGCGGGGTCAGCAGGAAGACCCGGTTGGCCACGCGGTCGATGGAACCGCGCAGGCCGAAGGTGAGGCCGGCCGCGAAGTCCACGACGCGCTTGGCGTCGGCGGAGTCCATGGCCGTGAGGTTGACGATGACCGGGACGCCCTCCCGGAAGAGCTCGCCGATGCCGCGGGCGTCCCGGAAGCCGTCCGGGGTGACCGTGGCGATGCGGCGCCCCTGCTCCTGCGCCGACTCCGAGGCCACGCGCACACGGGGGTCGGTGACCCAGGAGTCGCTCGGGGACGCCTCGGCGCCCTCGCCGTAGTCGGCGTACTCCTCGTCGTAGTACTCCTCGCCGCCGTTGTCGTCGACGAGGCCCAGCCAGGCGCTCGCGCGTCGTACCGAACCCATGGACGCCTCCTCTCTCACACACGGTCAGTCTGCCGTCCGCATCCCTATCGTCGTCCATGATGCGGAGGATGCGCCAAGTGGATACCCGGCAGGGTGGGGATTCGTGACATACCTGGTGCATTAATCTGCCCGGAAGTACCCGGTTGACGCAGGCGATACGGGCATCTGACGGATCATCGGAAAGTTTGCCGCCCGTGAGGGTGACAGCGCACGGCCGGATAGCCGATCGGCTGACGTATAACATGACCAGCCGATGAGGTAGTCCATCGCAGCACAGGACGTGTGGGGGAAGCGATGTTCGGAATCGTCAGGCCGTGCCGGCATCGGCTGCCGGAGACTCTGCGCACCTCTTGGGTGGCCCATCTGTGCGGGCTCTGCCTCGCCCTGCGGGACGAGCACGGGCAACTGGCCCGCGCCGCCACCAATTACGACGCCCTGATCATCTCGGTGCTGGTCGAGGCGCAGACGGCGGGCGCGGCCGGCGCGAACGGCACGGGGAGGACCGGCGCGGTCTCCCGCAGGACCGCCGGGCCGTGCCCGCTGCGGGCGATGCGGACCGCGCCGGTCGCCAAGGGGGAGGGCGCGCGACTGGCCGCGGCGGTGTCCCTGGTGCTGGCCTCGGCGAAGATGCGCGACCACGTGGCCGACGGCGACGGACTGCTGGCGCGGCGCCCGATGGCCGCGGCGGCGCGTACGGTGGCGCGGCGCTGGGACCGCGCCGGTGCCGCGACCGGATCGGCGCTCGGCTTCGACACCGCGGTGCTGGTGGACGCCGTGGACCGGCAGACCGCCATCGAGGCGGCGGCGGGTGCCGGCACCCCGCTGCTGACCGTCACCGAGCCCACCGAGACCGCGACGGCGGCGGCCTTCGGTCACACCGCGGTGCTGGCCGGCCGGCCGGACAACCGCGCGCCGCTGGAGGAGGCGGGCCGTCTCTTCGGCCGGCTGGCCCATCTGCTGGACGCGGTGGAGGACCTGGACGCGGACGCCGCCGCGGGCGTCTGGAACCCGCTGGCGGCCACCGGCACCGGCCTGGACGAGGCCCGGCGGCTGTGCGACGACGCCGTGCACGGCGTACGACTGGCGCTGCGGGACGCGGAGTTCACCGACGGCCGGCTCACCCATGAACTGCTGGCGCACGAACTGCGCCGCTCGGTGGAGCGCGCCTTCGGCGCGACGTGCGCGCACCAGTCCCCGGGCCCGGGGCAGCCGGCGTCGCCCTGGCTCACGCCCGGACCCCCGCACCGGCCCGGCCCGGGACGCGGGTTGCTCGCCGGGTGCGCGGTGTGGTCGGCACTGTGCTGCACGTGCCAGATCTGCTGCCGGGACCACTACGAGGACCCCTGGTCGGGCAAGCGGCGTGAGGGCTGGTGCTCCAGCTGCGACTGCTCGGGATGCGGTGACTGCTGCGATTGCTGCGACTGCTGTGACGGTTGTGACTGCTGCGGGTGCGACTGCTGAACCGGCGAGGGAGGGAGAGCGCGAAGGCCTGAGAAGCCGTCAGGGCAACCGCCGGCAACGACATGCGGGGCGGAACCAGCAGGTCAGCGGCAACAGGAGGCCGACCACACCCGACCGAAGTCGATGTGGCCCCGGATGACCAGCCGGCATGTGCGCATGGTCACAGTGGAACAGTTGTGCGTCGGGCCCGTCAACCGGACCGGGCGGGCTGCCCGGCATGTGGACGGGCTTGACACGGTCCGCCGCGCCGGGCTTAGCCTCGTGGCGGGCCTGGGGCCCCCGCGTTGAGGGACGCGGCCGCGTGAAGGCATCACCGTGTTTCTTCGAGCGTGTCCACGGAGCCCGCGCATGCCTGACGACCCCTCCGCTTCTCTCCCCTCGCCCTCCGCCTCTTCGCCCTCCGTCTCGCGCCGGTCGGTCGTCATCGTCGGCGCCGGCCCGCGCGGCACCGGGCTGCTGGAGCGGATCGCCGCCAACGCCGCCCAGTTGTACGACGGCGCGC
Organism: Streptomyces sp. MI02-7b; assembly: GCF_033793585.1. Taxonomy (NCBI): domain Bacteria; kingdom Bacillati; phylum Actinomycetota; class Actinomycetes; order Kitasatosporales; family Streptomycetaceae; genus Streptomyces; species Streptomyces sp. MI02-7b. Next base: position 47,752 of record NZ_JARAWX010000013.1, read on the forward strand.
CGGTCGACCTGCACCTGGTCGACCCGTTCCCGCCGGGCGGCGGCCGCATCTGGCGGCGCGAGCAGTCCCCGCTGCTGTGGATGAACTCCATGGCCGAGGACGTCACGATGTTCACCGACGAGACCGTCGAGGCCGCGGGGCCGATCCGCCCCGGGCCCTCGCTCGCCGAGTGGTCCGCCGGGATCCGCGGCGGGGAGATCGCGGCCACCGGCCTGGACGCGCACCTGCGCGCCGAGACGGCTGCACTGACGCCCCGCAGCTTTCCCAGCCGGCGGCTGCAGAGCGCCTATCTGGCCTGGGTCCTCCAGCGGGCCGCCGCCGCGCTGCCGCCGGGGATCACCCTGCACATCCATCCGCACCGCGCGGTGCGGGTCACCGGTCCGCGCGACGGCCGGCAGAGCGTCCGGCTGGAAGGCCGCGACCGGCCCCTGCCCGCGGACCTCGTCGTGCTCGCCCTCGGCCACCTCGACGCGGACCCCGACACCGGGCAGCGGGCCCTGGCCGCCTTCGCCGCGGAGCACGGACTGACCTACCTGCCGCCGGAGTTCACCGCCGACAGCGACCTGAGCGTGCTGCCGCCCGGCGAACCCGTCCTCGTGCGCGGACTCGGACTGGCCTTCGTCGACCTGATGGTGCTGCTCACCGAGGGGCGCGGCGGACGCTACGAGGAGGACGGCGGCGGCGGGCTGACGTACCGCCCCTCGGGGCGCGAGCCCGTGCTGCACGTCGGGTCGCGGCGCGGTGTGCCGTACCACTCCAAGATCGGCTACATATGGGAAGGCGAACCCCCGCCGCTGCCGCGCTTCTTCGGTCCCGCGCAGATCGACGAGGTGCTGGCCGGTCCCGGCCGTCCGGACTTCCGGCGCGACGTGTGGCCGTCGGTCGCCAAGGAGCTCGGATTCGCCCACTACCACCGGCTGTTCGCCACCCGCCCCGAGCGCACCACCATGAGCTGGACGGACTTCGAGGAGAAGTACGCCGCCGCCGGACCCGGCGGCGCGGACCTGCTGGCCCTGACCGTGTCGGCCGTTCCCGACCCGGCGGACCGCCTGGACCTCGACGCCCTCGACACCCCGCTCTCCGGGATCCGCTTCGACGGTCCGGAGGAACTCCAGGAAGCGCTGCGCGCCCGCATCGAGGCCGACCTCGACCGCCGCCACGACCCCGCGCACAGTCCGGACCTCGCGGTCTTCCTCGGACTGCTGTCGGTGTACGGGCAGATGCTGCGGCTCGGGGACGTCGGGCCGTGGTGGCACGGCTTCTTCAGCTTCCTGGCCTCCGGGCCTCCCGCCCCCCGGCTGCGGCAACTGCTCGCGCTGTCACGGGCCGGGGTGGTCCGCTTCCTCGGCGCGGACACCGGGATCGCCGCCGACCCGGTGCGCGGGGTGTTCCGGGCGAGCAGCCCCAGCGTGCCCGGTGCGGTCACCGAGGCGCGGGCCCTGGTCGAGGCCCGGCTGCCGGAACCCACCCTGGAACGCACCCGCGACCCGCTGCTGCGCTCGCTGTACGCGGGCGATGACGCGGGCGCCGACGGGGACGACGGCGCGGGCGCCACCGCCACTCCGGCCGGGCTGCTGGCGGTCACCGCCGCCGACGGGCGGATCGTCGACCGCTCCGGCCGCCCGCACCCCCGGCGCTTCGCCCTCGGACCGCACACCGACGCCCGTGCCTCGGGCGCCTTCACCCGGCCGCGCACCAACGGGCCGGCGTTCCGGCAGAACGACGCCACCGCCCGTGCGCTGCTGTCCTTCCTGCGCGGCACGGCCTGTCCCGGCGCGTAGGACCCGGTCCGCCCGCACCCCTCGCGCGTCCCCCCGTTGCCCCCCCGCGCGCGTTCGCCGTATCCGTCCACCGACCGGAGGCACCGACCCCATGCCCGCCCCCACCCGCCCGCTGCACCTGGCCGCCGCCGTCGACGGCCGGGGGCAGGACGCCTTAGTGCCCGCCCCCGTGGACCTGGCCCGGCTCGCCGAGCGCGGCGCGCTGGACTTCGTGACCCTCGACGCGGGTCCCGCCTGTTGCGCCGCGCTCGCCGCACTGGCCCGGGTCGCCCCGGCCACGGACCGCATCGGGCTGGTGCCGGCCGTCTGCGCCGCCCCTGCCGAGCCCCGCCACATCTCGGCGGCGGTCGCCGCGCTGGACCGGATCAGCGGCGGCCGGGCCGGATGGATGGCGGGGGTCGCCGAGGACGGGTCCGGCGGCCGGGCCGCCGGACGGAGACCGGCGGCGGGTCCGGCGGCGGCACGGTGGCGGGAGGCGGGGGAGGCGGCCGCCGCCGTCGTCCGGCTCTGGGACGACGGCGGCGGGGAGGAGGCCGGCGCCACGGACCGGTGCGCCGGCCACGAGACCTTGCCGCATCCCGATGTGCGGGGTGCCCCCTTGGGGGCGCAGGGCCACCCGGTCACCGTCGTCCGCGCCGTCGCACCGGAGGCGGTGGAGACCGCCGCGCGCCACGCCGACGTGGCCATCGTCCGCGCCGCCGACCGGTGGTCGGCCGCGGCGGCCGGGGAGGACCTGCGCGCCCGTGCGGCCGCGTGCGGCCGTGACCCGGACCGGCTGCTGGTGCTCGCCGAGGTGGCCGTGGACCTCGGCAACGCCGAACCGCCCGCACGGTTCGGCGCCGAGCCCGTCCTCGTCCGGGATCCCCGGCACGGTCCGACCCACGCGGGCGGTCCCGGCGCCCTGGCCGATCTCATGGGCGCCTGGCACGTCGACGGCGCCGTCGACGGCTTCCACATCCGGCCGCTGAGCCCCGCCCGGGACCTCGAACGCCTCGTCAACGGCACGGTGCCGCTGCTCCAGCACCGCGGGCTGCTGCGCCGCTTCCACCCGGGCGTCACGCTGCGCGAGCACCTGGGCCTGCCCCGGCCGGCCGGACGGCGCTGAGGCGCACCTCCGGCGGCGCGGCGCGGTTTTCACCCGCCTCCTTCCCGCCTCCTTCCGCCCCGTTCCCGCCACGCGGCCGGGCGCCGCCCCGCGCGGCGGGTGCCGTCGAGGGGATCCGCGCCCACCAGGCGATACGGGACCGCGCGCCGCCGTGCCGCGGCCGGCCCGCCCCGCCAGGTCGCGGAGCCCCACGAGGGGCCGGCGGCCGAAACCTGCCCTTGTGTGCTTGTGCACGGCTCTTGAATACTCCCGAGTGCGCAGCTTGGCAGGGGCACGCCATCCCCCACGGTGGCGGAGTCCCGCTGCGCCTCACCGGCTCGCGCTACGCGGGTCAACTTCCGTTCCCCCACAGGAGGACAAGCGTGAGGATCAAGCGCACGACGCACACTCCCGCCCCCAGACGCGTACGGCTGATCGCCATCGCGTCCGGTCTGCTCGCGGCCACCGCGCTCACCCTGCCCGCCGCCCAGGCCGCACCGTCCCCCAAGGCCTCACCGGAGGCCGCCACGGCGCTCGCCGCGTCGCTGGGCACCGGCTCCACGGCCGGTTCGTACTACGACGCCAAGGCCAAGGCCATGGTCGTCAACGTCACCACCAGCAAGGCCGCCCAGGCCGTCAGCGCAGCAGGCGCCGTGCCCAAGCTCGTGGCGCACAGCACCGCGCAGCTGAACCAGGCCGGCAACGCGGCCCTGGCCGCGGACGTCGCGGGCACCTCGTGGGTCATCGACCCCAAGAGCAACCGCCTGGAGATCACCGCGGACAGCACGGTCAGCAGTGCCGAGCTCTCCAAGGTGCAGAAGGCCACCGCCCCCTACGGCGCGGCCGTCACCTTCCGGCGCACGGCGGGCACCTTCAAGCGGCTGATCGCCGGCGGCGACGCCATCTACGGCGGCGGCTACCGCTGCTCGCTCGGCTTCAACGTCCGCAGCGGCAGCACGAACTACTTCCTGACCGCCGGCCACTGCGGCGAGGTCGCCTCGACCTGGTACTCCAACTCGAGCCAGTCCTCGGTACTCGGCACCAACGTCAGCTACAGCTTCCCGACCAACGACTACGCGCTGGTCCGGTACACCAACACCTCCGTCGCCAAGGGCGGCACGGCCGGCAACACCGACATCACCAGCGCCGGCAACGCCTTCGTGGGCCAGGCCGTCCTGCGTGACGGTTCCACCACCGGCATCCACAGCGGTACGGTCACCGGCCTCAACGCCACCGTCAACTACGGCGGCGGCGACGTGGTCTACCAGATGATCCGCACCAACGTCTGCGCCGAGGGCGGCGACTCCGGCGGTGCCATGTACACCTCCGGCGGCATCGCGCTCGGTCTGACCTCGGGCGGCAGCGGCAACTGCTCCAGTGGCGGCACCACGTTCTTCCAGCCGGTCACCGAGGCCCTGAGCGCCTACGGCGTCAGCGTCTTCTGACCCGCCCGGGCACCACGCCCATCCTCTCGTCCCTGATGTGCCCGGCGGCCTCGGCCGCCGGGCACATCGCCGTATGGCCCTCTTGTCCGCAAGCCGTATGGTCGCAATACTCCGCGAGGCACCGCATAACCTCGTAGGGGGGAACAAATGAGGAACAAGGGGCGCAGGGACACCACTTCACGCCGCGGTACCGCCGGACGGGCGGGGCACCTCGCCGCGCCGCTCGGTGCGCTCGTCCTGCTCGTGGCCACCGCGCTCGCCCTGCCCACCGCGCAGGCGGCCCCCGGCGGCCGGGCCTCGCCCGCCCACCTCGCCGCGGCGGTCCGCGCGGCGGAGTCCGCCGACGTCCCCGGCAGCGCCTGGTCCGTCGACCCCGGCAGCGGCACCCTGGTCGTCCTGACCGACGCGACGGTCTCCCACGCCGGGCTCGACGCGCTGCGCCGCGCGGCCGGTCCGTACGACGGCGCCGTCCGCTTCGAACGCGCCGCCGGGGCCTTCCGCCACTTCGCCGCCGGGGGCGGCACCGCCGCCTACGGCGACGGCTTCCGCTGTTCGGTCGGCTTCAACGTCCGTTCCGGGGGCGCCTCCTACTTCCTGACGGCGGGTCACTGCGGTGCGGCCACGGACCGCTGGTACGCCGACGCCGCCCGGACCCGTCCGCTCGGGACCACCGTCGCCCACCGCTACCCGGGCGACGACTACGCCCTCGTGCGCTACGACTCGGCGAAGGGCCACCCCGGCAAGGTCGGCCGGCAGGACATCCGGAAGGCCGCCACGGCGTACGTGGGCGAAGCCGTCAGGCGCGCGGGCTCCACCACCGGCGTGCACAGCGGCACCGTCACCGGACTCGGCTTCACGGTCAACTACGGCGGCGGCGACATCGTGCGCGGGCTCATCCGCACCGACATATGCGCAGAACCCGGCGACTCCGGAGGCCCGTTGTACGACGGCACGAAGGCGCTCGGCCTGACGTCGGGCGGCAGCGGCGACTGCGCGAACGGCGGCACGACCTTCTACCAGCCGCTGCCCGAGGTGCTGAAGGCGTACCGGGTCGCCGTCTACTGACCGCCGACGGACGGGAGGTGCGCGCCCGGTGGCGCTCACGCCGTGAAGCGCACCTCCCGTCCCGTCTCCCGTCCCGTCGTCCCCGGCGCCGCGAACGCCAGCAGGCGCTCGCCCTCCGCGGCGAGCGCGTCGCGCGCCGCGCGGGGGAGGGGCGCGTACGGCAGGACGTGGAGCACGGCCGCGCCGCGCGAGGACTCGATGCGCCACAGTCCGTGGACGAAGCCGTCGTGGAGGAAGAAGCCGCGGTTGCTGCCGCTGCCGGGGAGGGTGGGGAGGGAGGCGCCGGCACGGGGGGCCGGCGGCATGATCCGCGAGCGGTCGGCGTGCGACAGCGCGATGTTGTCGTACTGCGGGAGGAAGCGGGCAGGTGCCGGGGTGCCGCGATCGGGGAAGGGCGCGCCGGGGACGTCGTACAACTCGGCGCCGTTCTCGTCGCGGTAGACCCGCAGACCGGGACGGAGCCGCTCGATCACCGCGCGCACACCCGTGAGCCCTGACCACACCGCGACGTCCTTGGCCGTCGCGGGACCGAACGCGGCGAGGTACCGCAGGACGGTCCGGTCCGGGGCGGCGCCCTCCGCGAAGTCGAAGGAGCGGCCGAGCCACTGCTCCGCCGGGGTCTGCAGGGCGGCGCCCGAGGTCCGCCACAGACCGCGCGGCGGCGGCTGGACCGTCGGCACGCGGGCGGTCACCGCCAGGCTCAGCGGGAGCCGTTCGCGCTCCGGCCACCGCTCCCGCAGACCGTCGCCGAGCCGGCTCGCCGGGAGCGGGCCGGCGGTCAGGAGCGCGCGGCCCGCCTCGGCGACCTCCGCGAGGTCGAGACCGGCCAGCTGCCGCCGGAACTGCCCGAGCAGCCGCCGCTCGAGGACGTCCTGGACCACCGGCCGCAGCACCATGCAGTCCTCGGCGGTCACCAGGTGGACGGTCCAGCGCAACAAGGACATGCGCACCGCGCGGCGGTCCGCCAGCATCCCCGACAGCTCGTCCGGCGCGAAGCCCGCGATCCGCGACCACAGCGCCACGTACGGGTCCTGCGGCTCCTGCGCCTGGAGACCCACCAGGTGCCCGACCACGTGTTCCGCGCTCACGTCCGCGCGCCGCAGCAGGAACTGGCGGGCCAGCAGCGAGCGGTTGAGGGTGCGGTGGTCCAGTGCGGTGCCCTCGGGAAGGGTCTGCGTCTCCATGACGGCACGGTATCCATCCATGCGGTCAGAAGCTGTCCGCGACGACTGCCAGACTGGAGCCGTGCTGGAAACCTCCGCCCGCTTGCTGCGGCTGCTCTCCCTGCTCCAGTCACGGCGCGACTGGACCGGCCCCGAACTGGCCGGGCGCCTCGAGGTCACCGCCAGGACGGTGCGCCGGGACGTGGAGCGCCTGCGCGCGCTCGGCTACCCCGTGCACGCCACCCCCGGTACCACCGGCGGCTACCGGCTGGGCGCGGGCGCCGCCCTGCCCCCGCTCCTGCTCGACGACGAGGAGGCGATCGCCGTCGCCCTGTGCCTGCGCACGGGCGCGGGCGGCAGCGTCGAGGGCATCGAGGAGACGTCGCTGCGGGCGCTGGCCAAGCTGGAGCAGGTGCTGCCCTCCCGGCTCCGGCACCGGGTCCAGGCCATGGGCGCGGTCGCCGTCTCACACCCGCCGGCGCCGGAGGGCACCGTGGCGTCCGACGTCCTGGCCCTGATCGGCGCGGCCTGCCGCGACCGCGAACGCCTCCGTTTCGACTACCTCACGCACGACGGCACCGCCGGCCGCCGCAGCGTCGAGCCGCACAGCCTCGTCCACCACGGCCGCCGCTGGTACCTGCTGGCCTGGGACACCGACCGCCAGGACTGGCGCACCTTCCGCGTCGACCGCATGGACCCCAAGGCGCCCACCGGTCCGCGCTTCGCGCCCCGCCGGCCGCCCATGGACGCCGCCTCCTGGGTCGCCCGGGGCGTCACCTCCCGCGCCTACCGGCACCAGGCGGTCGTGACCCTGCACGCCTCCGCCGAGTCCCTGGCCGACCGGGCATCCTGGGGCTTCGCCACCATCGAGGCCTCCGGCCCCGACCGCTGCCTGCTGCGCACGGGCGCGGAGTACCTGGACGTCCTCGCCCTCTACATCGGCACGCTCGGCGTCGATTTCGAGGTCCACGAACCCCCTGAGCTGGCGGCCCACCTCCGCGACGTCGCCGCCCGCCTGGCCCGGGGCGCGGGCGGGGCGGACGGGGCGGACGGGGACGCGTAGATCAGGGCGTGGGTCGGGGCGTGGGCAGGCCGAGGTGCCGGAGGACGGAGCCGGCGGCGCGGATGACGGCGGCGCGGGACTCCTCGGTGGGGTCGAGGGTCTCGAAGCCGTGGCGGCCGTGGGGCACGTCGACCACCTCGACGCGGGCGCCGCACTCCTCGGCGGCGGCGAGGAAGCCCGCGACCGTGCCGGCGATGTCCGGCGCCTCCCGCCCCGCGCGGGTCAGCACCACCGGCAGCGGACCGGCCGTGCGCAGCGCGGTCGCGGGGCGGAAACGGGGCTCCACCGCGCCCCAGTGCGGCACGGGCGCGAGCACGGGGTAGCTGGCCGCGACGCACCGCAGCCAGGCCGGCGGGGCGGCGAGCCAGTCCGCCGCGAGCAGTCCGCCCACGGAGAAGAACCACAGCGCGACGCGGTCGCCGTCGACCCGGGGGTCGGCGCGGACCAGGTCCACCGTCCCGGCGACGTCGTCCGCGGCGCGCGCGAAGTCGGCCATGCCGTGCAGCCGGTGGTCCACGGTCGCGCAGACCGCGCCCAGCCCGGCCAGGTACCGGCCGTAGCCGGTGAAGGAGGGCCAGTCGCGCGGTGTCGGCCGCGCGCCCGCGGGTACCGGCCCGCCGTGGACGAGGACCACCGCGGGCCGCGGCCCGTCGGCGTCCGGCAGATGGAGGTCGACCCGTCCGTGGCGCTCGCGGGGCCGTTCGGGCAGGTCCATCAGGAAGGGCCGCAGGTGGGGCGGGAGTTCGCCCGCCGTCCCCGCCGCGCCACCGAGCCGGCGCCCCTCGCCCGCCGAGGCCCGCAGCAGCGCGTCGGCCAGTTCGCCGGGGACGGAGAGCATCGGCCAGTGCCCGGTGGCGAGTTCGAAGAAGGTGACCCGCGGATCGACGAGCGCCCGCAGCCGCGGGTCGCCGAAGCCGACCAGCGCCTCGACCCTGGCGATGTCCGATCCGTTGGCCGTGCACAGGATTCCGGTCGACGGCACCTCGGCCGCCGCCCCGGACAGCCGCAGCGGCTGGGTGAGCGTGCCCGCGGGCTGCGGCGCGGCACGCCGGGTCAGCCGGGCCAGCGCCTCCTCCGGGACGCCGTCGAGACTGCCCCACCGCTGCCATCCGTCCTGGCCGGGCGGGGCGACGGGGCCGTCGTCCGCGGGCCGCCCCTGGGTGTGCCGCAGCCGCTCGTGGACCGCCGGATCGGGCACCAGCGAGAGCGCCTGGTCGCCGTCCCCCGGGATCCCCGCGTCCAGGTGGACGACGCGGGCGATCCGCGCAGGGCGACGGTCGGCGGCGCCGAGCACCGGGTGGATGCCGTAGCCGTGGCCGACGAGCACCACCCCGGACGCGTCGTCGTGGCCCGCCTCGTCGACGAACCGCAGCACGTCGCCGACATGCGTCTCCAGGTCCGTGCCCGGTCCCGCCGCGTCGCCGTCCCCGTCCATGCCGGTGAGCGTCACCGGATGCGCCCGCGCCCCCGACTCCCGCAGCCGCGCGGCCACGTCCTGCCAGATCCAGCCGCCCGTGTGGGCCTCGGACACCAGGATGAACACCGTCATGAACGCCTCCCGTACACCGTGGTCCGCGGACCCCGGCTCCGTACCGGGTCCCCGCGCTCGCCGGTACCGTAGGAACTCCCCCTGAGGGAGGTTCAAGCCGTGTCGCCTGACGGCATGTGGAGCATCGGGGAACTGGCCGCGCAGGCCGGCGTCACCGTCAAGACCGTCCGCTTCTACTCCGACCGCGGCCTGCTGCCCGAGGCGGGCCGCAGCACCGGGGGGCACCGCCGGTACGGCCCCGAGGCACTCGACCGGCTCCGCCTGATCCGCTCCCTGCGCACCCTCGACCTGGCGCTCCCGGACGTGGGGCGGCTGCTGGACCGCGAGGACTCCCTGGCGGACGCGCTGGAGGACGCCGTCGCCGGGAGGCTGCGCGACCTCGGCACCCAACTGTCCGCGCTGCGCTGGCGCGAGGCAGCCCTCCACGCGCTCCGGGACTGCGCCGCCGCGGAGCGCGCCGACCGGCTGCGGCTGGTCGGCGCGCTGTCCACCCCGCCCAGCACGGCCCCCATGCGGCGGTTCTGGCGGCGCTGGCTGCCGCCGCGGCTCCCGGCCGGACTGGTCGGCCGGATCCTGGAGTTGTCGGTGCCGGAGCCTCCCGCCGACCCGACGCCCGGCCAGGTGCTGGCCTTCGCCCGGCTGCACGCCTTCACCACGGGTTCCTGCCCCGACGACGTGCGCCCACGGCCCGAGGAGTACTGGTCGGGCGCGGGCGGCCGCCCCGCCGTGCTGTACGAGGGACTCGGCGAGGCGTACGACCTGGCCGCCGCGGAACTGCTGGCCGGACGGGAGCCGCGCGAGGGCGACGCCCTGGACTGCTTCGTGTCCGCCTACGCCCTGGCGTACGGCACCCGGGACACGCCCGCTTTCCGGCGCCTGCTGGCCGGACTGCTCGCCGCGGAGCCGCGCGCCGACCTGTACTGGCAGCTCACCGCGGAGCTGTGGGGCCCGGCGCGGCCCACCCCGGGCGCCGCCGACGACTGGCTGCGCACCGCCCTGTCCGCGTAGCGGCGGGACCGGGCCCCCGCGCCGGTCCCGGATCCGGGCATCCGCGCCCGTATCCGGCGGATTCGCCGCGATGTACCGTGGAAGTACGCGATCCCGGACGGCAGGGGGCCGTGATGGTCGTCGAGTTGATAGCCGCTGTGCTCTCGGCCGGAGCTCTGTACTTCGTGGCCGGCGCCCGCGTCGTGCAGCAATTCGAGCGAGGCGTGGTGTTCCGCCTCGGCCGGGTCAGGGGCGGGGAGCGGGGGCCCGGGTTCACGATGGTCGTGCCGGTCGTCGACCGGATGCGGAAGGTGAACCTGCAGATCGTCACGATGCCGGTGCCCGCGCAGGAGGGCATCACCCGCGACAACGTCACCGTCCGGGTCGACGCGGTGGTCTACTTCAAGGTCGTCAACGCCTCCGACGCGATCATCAACGTCGAGGACTACCGCTTCGCGGTCTCGCAGATGGCCCAGACATCGCTGCGCTCCATCATCGGCAAGAGCGACCTGGACGACCTGCTGTCCAACCGGGAGAAGCTCAACCAGGGCCTGGAGCTGATGATCGACAGCCCCGCCATCGGCTGGGGCGTGCAGATCGACCGCGTGGAGATCAAGGACGTGTCGCTGCCGGAGACGATGAAGCGCTCGATGGCCCGGCAGGCCGAGTCCGAGCGGGAGCGCCGGGCCCGGATCATCAACGCGGACGCGGAGTTCCAGGCGAGCAAGAAGCTGGCCCAGGCCGCGCACGTGATGGGCGACGCCCCGGCCGCGCTGCAGTTGCGGCTGCTGCAGACGGTCGTCGCGGTGGCCGCCGAGAAGAACTCGACGCTCGTCCTGCCGTTCCCGGTGGAGCTGCTGCGCTTCCTGGAACGCGCCCAGCCGGGCCCGGCCGTGGCCGCGCCCGCCGCCCCGGCCGACCCGCCGCGTGAGCCGGCGCCGCCGCCCCCGCCCCCGCCTGCGGCGGGGCCGGTCCCCGGCGAACTGCCCGATCCGCTGCTGGAGAGCGTCCGGCCGCGGCCGTCGGACGCGGTGTGACGCGGGGCGTCCGCCGGGGGCAGGGCGGCCCGCTCCGACCGCGACCGGTCCTGTGCCGTCCGGCGCCGGGGCCGGCTGCCGGGCACACGGGATGTCGTCGTGCCCACGACCAGGCCCGGCCTTGCGCGCGGGAGCGGGGCCGGTGTCCGTCGGGGCGTCGGGCCCGCCGCGGGGGCCCGACTCGACGTGACCGGTGCCGCCGGCCCCGGCCGACGGGAGGACGCGCTGGTCGCGGGCGGGGGCCACGGACAGCCGGTGACCCGGACAGGCGCGGCCGCCGGAACCGGGTCGCCGCCCGGTGACCGTTCGGCTCCGGAGGCCTCAGGAGGGGCCGGGGCCGTTCGCGGGTCCCGCGTCCGGGCGCCAGATGTACGGGACGGTCGTGGTGACCGCCACCAGTCCCAGCCGCCGCAGGACGGGCGCACTGTCCGCCGAGGCGTCCACCTGCACCAAACGGTGGCCCGCGGCCACCGCCAGCCGGGCCCGGTGCGCCACCGTCGCCCGGTAGACACCGCGCCCGCGCCACCGCGGCAGCGTCGAGCCGCCCCACAGGGACACGAAGTCCGTGCCCTGGTGGAAGCGGGCCCAGCCCGCGCAGACGACGGTGTCCCCGCTTTCGGCGACGACCACCACGCACGGGTCGCCCGGCCCGGCGACCTCGCTCTCCAGCATGTCCGGCAGCCAGTCGTGGCCGACGCCCCAGATCTCCTCCTCCATGGCGCGGATGCGCTCGAAGTCCGCGCGTGAGGTGACCTCGCGCAGCGTCACGCCCTCCGGCGGCCGCGGCTCACCGGCCAGCGCCGCGGCCTCGCCCACCAGCACCGTCTCCGGCTCGTCGGGAACGAAGCCGGCCGCGGTCAGGCGCTCCGGCAGCCCGGGCGGCAGGTCGTGCCCGTGGTACTTCCACTCCACAGCCACACCGAGGCCGGCGAAGTGGTCGCGCTCCCCGGCGATCAGCGCGTCCAGCTCCGGCCCGTCCAGCCCGCCGAGGTCGCGGTAGTCGAGGAAGCCCGCCTCGCCGTGGCGGTAGGTCTTGCGCAGCAGGGGGCCGACCCGTTCCACCGACGCGTGCCGGGAGAAGCCGTCGGGGACGCGGGCGCGCAGCTGCGCGTCGTACGCGGCGCGGTACTCCGGCGCCGTCGCGGAGGGTTCGGAAGTGCTCATCGGGCGGAGTCCACCACAAGCCCGGGGCGGGGGCGACCGAATTTCCCGTCATGAACGCTTCGCGCCGGCGCGCCGTATGACAGGCGGCACAGCGCCGCCCCTCCGCTGTCGACGACCGGACCCCGTATCCCCCCACTGGAGGTCTTGAGTTGAAGCACAAACACTTACCGAAACGGAAGATCGCGCTGGTCGCGGCCGGTGCCGCAGCGGTCGCCGCGGCCGCGGTCCTGCTGCCGGACGCCAAGGCGTCGCAGTCCCCGGCACCGTCGCGGGACGCCGCACCGCCGCGGGCCCTCAGTGCCCGTTCGGCGGCGGAAGCGGCCTCCCGGCTCACCGCGGAGTTCGGCTCGTCGACTGCGGGGGCCTACTGGGACCCGGCCACCGGGCGGCTCGTGGTCAACGTCACCGGGAACGACACCGAGGCCGTCCGCCAGGCCAGGCAGGCCGGCGCCGTGTCCCGCCGGGTCCGCAACACCACCGCAGAACTGACGGAGGCTGCAGGGACGTTGAAGCAGAAAGCCACCATCCCGGGCACCGCCTGGGCCGTCGACCCGAGGACCAACCAGATCCTGGTCACCGCGGACCGCACCGTCACCGGCGAGAAGTGGGACACGCTCCAGGCCGCCGTGCGCTCGCTCGGCAGCGGCATGGCCCGGATCGAGAAGTCCGCGGGCCGGATCACGCCGTTCGTGGCCGGCGGCGACGCGGTCTTCGCCGACGGCGCGCGCTGCTCGCTCGGCTTCAACGTCGTCAAGGACGGCGCCCCGGCCTTCCTGACCGCCGGCCACTGCGGTGCCGCCTTCCCCACCTGGTCCGACGCGCAGGGCGGCGCCCCCGTCGCCACGGTGGCGACCGCGACCTTCCCCGGCGACGGCGACTTCGCCCTCGTGACGTACGACGACCCGAACACCGACGCGCCCAGCGAGGTCGACCTCGGCAATGGCCAGGCCCTGCCGGTCAACGGGGCGGCGGACGCGGCGGTGGGCCAGGAGGTGTTCCGCATGGGCAGCACCACCGGCCTGCACAACGGCACCGTCCTCGGCCTCGACGCCACGGTCAACTACCCGGAGGGCACCGTCACCGGGCTCATCCGGACCGACGTCTGCGCGGAGCCGGGGGACAGCGGAGGTTCGCTGTTCACCCGTGACGGGAGCGCGATCGGGCTCACTTCGGGCGGCAGCGGGGACTGCGAGGCGGGCGGTGAGACGTTCTTCCAGCCGGTCACCACGGCTCTGGCCGCGGTGGGCGCGGAACTCGGCTGACGTGCCGCGCTGACGCGCGGGGGTCCCGCGGCGGTTCAGCGGTTGAGCGGGAAGGCCATCACGGTGGCGCCGACGTGCACGGTCCGCGGGGCCGTCCTGCGGGGGGCCCGCGCGTCCTCGTGCAGTCCGACCAGCAGCGCCGCGAGCCGGTGCGGGAAGTCGTCCCAGAGTTCGGCGTCCTCGGCATTCGCGGTGTGGCCGGCACCCCCGGCACCCCCGGCATCGGGTGCCCGGTGCTGCCAGGCGCACGGCGGCTCCACGAGGCCCGCTGCCGCGAGGCGGCGCAGATGGTTCAGCATGCGCAGCCGGCCGGGGTGCGCCGCGGGTCTGAGCGTGGTGTCGGTCGCCGTCATGGCGGTCAGTAAACCGTGCCGTCCCCTTGCCTTCGCAACCCCTTCGGGGTCTTCGGGCCCCCGGGGCGTGACGCGTGTTGACGCGCGGGGCGAACGGATACGCGCGTGACGTCCGGACGTGACCGATCTCGCACCGCCGCCGGGTTTGGGCCGTGCCGAGCGGCGCGTACCCTCACCCTCCGCAGCCGAGGCCGCCGCCGGACGTCCCGGAACGGGAGACGTGGAGGCTCTCCGTACGGTCGCGGCCGGCCGGCAGACCGCTGTCCCGGGTGAAGCGCGGGGCGGCGGCGAGGGACCGGGTGAGAGGGAGGCGCCCGCGGGTCCGCCGCAGCGCGCGGAGCGTCGGTCTCTTGCCGCACGGGGCGGGACACGGCGACGCCGTTCACGCCCGAGGGCCGGTACAGCGCCTTGTGGGCCGCCAGTTGCAGCGGATGCGACAGCCCGGCCATCACCCCGGAGACACGGGCGGTGCCGTGCGGCCCGGCGTCCACGGGTGCCGCGCAGATGGAGCGCGAGCAGGGCGACGGTGGCCGCGCCGCGGGGGACCGTCGCGCAGGTACGCCGCCCCGTACGGATCCGTCACCTCATCGAGTGAAGCGCGCGGCGCGCGCAGCAGTACGGCCGCCGCGGCGAGCAGCTCCACCGCGACCGCGGAACATGTCCATACGAGCCAGGAGATTCCCACCACCCCCTGGAGGCGGTGTGCCCGGTGGCGCACGAGGGGACGCCCCGTTTGAGCAAGGCCAGAGGTTGGGCGTAGCGTGAACCGCCGTGACGGACCCGGTGGATCGCGTGGCAGTGGTGTGTGATCGTATCGACCGGCTCGACGCCCGGGTGAGGGCGTTCGTGCCCGAGCCCGACCGGCGGGGCCGGCTCGCGGCGGAGGCGGCCGCGGCGCCGCCGGGCGTGCTGTCCGGGGTCGCGGTGGGCGTCAAGGACATCGTGCGGTGCGACGGGACGCAGACCCGCGCCGGGTCGCGGGTGCCGGCGGAGGAACTGGCGGGGCCGCAGGCGCCGCTGGTGGACCGGCTGCGCGCGGCGGGGGCGCTGATCGCGGGGAAGACGGTGACGGCCGAGTTCGCGGTGACCGCGCCGGGGCCGACCCGTAATCCGCACAACACCGCGCACACGCCCGGCGGTTCGAGCAGCGGATCGGCGGCGGCCGTGGCGGCGGGCATGGTGCCGCTGGCCGTCGGCACGCAGACCGTGGGCTCGGTGATCCGGCCCGCGGCCTTCTGCGGGGTGGTGGGCTTCAAGCCCACCTTCGGGCGGATCCCGGTGGACGGGGTGATCGCCAACGCCCCGAGCTTCGACACGGTCGGCGTGCTCGCCGCCGATGTCGCGGGTGCGGCGCTCGGCGCGTCCGTGCTGTGCGACGACTGGCGGGAACCGGAACGGGGCCGGGGATCCGAGCCGGAGCCGGGGACCGCCCGGCGTCCGGTGCTCGGCGTCCCGGCCGGACCGTACCTGGACCGGGCCGGGGCGGAGGCGCGGGCGGCCTTCGCCGCGCAGACCGCCCGGCTGGCGGCGGCGGGCTGGACCGTGCGCGAGGTGCCGGTGATGGACGGCCCCGGGGAGTTCGAGGCGGTCGTACGGCAGTTGTTCACCATGAACCGCTACGAGGTGGCCCGCACCCACGCCGACTGGTTCCCCCGCCACGGCCGGCTCTACCGCGAGCAGACCGTCGCGGCCATCCGCGAGGGGCAGGCGATCGCCCGCGACGACTACGAGCGGGCCGTGCGCGAGCGCCGGGCCGTCCGGGCCCGTCTGCTGGACGCGATGGAGCGGATCGACGTGTGGCTGGCGCCGTCCGCGACCGGCCCGGCCCCGTTCGGCCTGGGCAGCACCGGCGACTCGGTGATGTGCCTGCCGTGGAGCAACGCGGGCTTTCCCGCGGTGAGTCTGCCCGCCGGGTACGCCGCGAACGGCCTGCCACTGGGGCTGCAGGTCGTCGGGCGTCCCGGCGAGGACGAGGAACTGCTGGGGTGGGTGGCGGAGTTGGCTGCGGTCGTCATGCCTCGGTGAAGACCAGGTCCTCGATCGGCCGGGTGATCCGTACGGTGCCGTCGTCCGTGACCTCGATGGCGTGGTGCAGTCCGCGTACCTGGGTGTGCGGGGTGGGCGAGGAGGTGATCCGGTACGTGTCGGCCGCCCCCGCGAGGAAGGCGCGGAAGGAGCCGAGGGAGAACTCTCCGGACGCGAGGTGGTCGAAGAGGCGCCGGAAGAGCTTGGGGACGACCACCGCCTCGTCGGTGAGCGAGGAGAGCCCGGTGACCTTCGCCCCCGCGGTGCTCACGTCCTGCGGCCACAGTCCCGTCCCCGCGGTCCTGGCCTGCCGGGTGACCGCGGCCAGTTCCTCGCGCAGGTCCTCGAAGAGGTTGCTGTAGAAGGTCGGGTAGACCAGCCCCTGCGCGATCAGGTGGTGGTTGACCGTTCGGCGCAGCAGCGGCACGCCGACCGTCACCTCCTGGCCGCTGCGGGTGCCCTCCGGCAGCGGGCCGCGGCCGGCCAGCGCGACGCAGCGGCCGTGCACGTCGACGCCGCCGGTCAGGATCCACCCGGGGACGCTCTCGGGGACGGCGGAGACGACCCGTTCGCTGTCCGGCGCGCGCCGCACGTCGGTGAACCCCAGCCACGTCAGCAGTTCGTCCCGGGCCGCGTGGGCGAAGGGCAGTGGCTGGTGGCCCGGCGTCGAGGTCGGTCCGTAGTGGGTCTCCAGGGCGTCGACGGCGTCCAGGCGCAGCTTGCCCCGGCAGGAGTCGGTGAGGTCGAGCCGCGCCGCTCCGGGGACGCGGTTCCAGTCCGGGTGGCGGGTGGGGACAAAGCCCACGGTGTCGCCGTCCGGCTCGGTGCCGGTTATCCGGAAGGACCCTTTGACCAGCAGCATCGGCATGGCGACTTCCCCCTCGGGTGCGCGCCGGCAGTGACGTCGTGTGCAGGAAACCACGCGGAGGGTGGCGGAGGACAGGGATCCGGCACGCTTCCGGCACGTCTCCGGCATGTCTTCGTACGTGTGTTCGAGAAGTGGTCTATGGTGGGTACCGGAGGGTCCGGAAGGGGGGAGATGTGAGCGGTCGGAGGTGCGTATGCCGGGATTCACGCATCTGCACACCGTCTCCGGCTTCTCGCTGCGGTACGGGGCCTCGCACCCCGAGCGACTGGCCGAGCGCGCCGCCGAGCGGGGCATGGACGCGCTGGCGCTGACCGACCGGGACACCGTGGCCGGCATGGTGCGCTTCGCCAAGGCCTGCGCGCGGGCCGGGGTGCGGCCGCTGTTCGGTGCCTCGCTCGCGGTGCCCGCGGCGTACGACGGTCAGGCCGCCCAGCCGTCCGGCGGCCGGCGGCGCACCCCGGTGCGCGGCGGCTCCTTCGTCCCGGAGGCGACCGACCGGGCGGTCTTCCTCGCCCGGGACCGGCGCGGCTGGGCCGCGCTGTGCCGGCTGATCAGCGCCGCCCATGCCGGGGACGGGGGGCTGGGCTGGGAGGACCTGGGGCAGGAGGGGGTGTTCGTGCTGCTGGGCGCGGACTCCGAGGTCGGCCGGGCGCTCGCGGCCGGCCGCCCCGACCGGGCCGCGAAGCTGCTGCGCCCCTGGCGCGCGGCGTACGGGGACGCGCTGCGCCTGGAGGCCGCCCACCACGGCCGCGCCGGCACCGGACCGGGCTCGCTGCGGCTGGCCGCGCGCATCGTCGGCTTCGCCGCCGAGCAGGGGGTGACCCCCGTACTGACCAACGCCGTCCGCTACGCCGATCCCGGGCAGGGGGAGGTGGCCGACGTGCTGGACTCGGCGCGCCGGCTCGTGCCCGTCGACATCCGCAGGCCGGAGAGCCTGGACGGAGGCGAGCGCTGGCTGAAGGACGCGGGGGACATGGCGCGCACCGCCGAGCGGATCGTGGAGGCGGCCGGTCTCCGCCGCTCGGACGCGCACCGGCTGCTGCGCGCCACCGAGGACACCGCCGCGGCCTGTGCCGTCGACCCCGCGGACGACCTGGGGATCGGGCAGGTGCACTTCCCCGAGCCGGAGACGGTGGGGGCCGGCGCCCGCACCGCCGACCGCGTCCTGCGCTCGCGCTGCGCCGCCGGGATGGTCCGCACCGGGCACGACCGCGAACCGCGCTACTGGGCGCGGCTGGAGGACGAACTGCGGATCATCGAGCAGCTCGGCTTCGCCTCGTACTTCCTCACCGTCGGCCAAGTGGTCGCCGACGTACGGGAGATGGGCATCCGGGTCGCCGCGCGCGGCTCCGGCGCGGGCTCGCTCGTCAACCACCTTCTGGGCATCGCCGCCGCCGACCCCGTCGACCACGGCCTGCTCATGGAGCGCTTCCTGTCCGGACGGCGCGCCTCCCTGCCCGACATCGACATCGACGTGGAGTCCGCCCGTCGGCTGGAGGTCTACCGGCGCATCCTGGACCGGTTCGGCAGCGAGCGGGTCGCCACCGTCGCCATGCCCGAGACCTACCGGGTCCGGCACGCGGTCCGCGACGTGGGCGCCGCCCTGGGGCTGGAACCGGAGCAGACCGACCGGCTGGCCAAGGCCTTCCCGCACATCCGGGCCCGCGACGCGCGGGCCGCGCTCGCCGAACTGCCCGAGCTGCGGCAGGTGGCGGGGGAGGACCACGGCCGGCTGTGGGAGCTGGTCGAGGCGCTGGACGCGCTGCCGCGCGGGGTCGCCATGCACCCGTGCGGGGTGCTGCTGTCGGACGCCGGGCTGCTGGACCGCACGCCGGTGATGCCGACCAGCGGCGAGGGCTTCCCGATGTCGCAGTTCGACAAGGACGACGTGGAGGACCTCGGGCTGCTCAAGCTCGACGTGCTCGGGGTGCGGATGCAGTCCGCGATGGCGCACACCCTGGACGAGGTGGAGCGGACCGGCGGCGGCCGGATCGACCTGGACGACCCGGCGCAGGTCCCGCCGGGGGACCCGGCCACCTACGAACTGATCCGCTCCGCCGAGACGCTGGGCTGCTTCCAGATCGAGTCGCCCGGGCAGCGCGACCTGGTGGGGCGGTTGCAGCCCAGCACCTTC
This sequence comes from Streptomyces sp. MI02-7b, assembly GCF_033793585.1. NCBI lineage: Bacteria > Bacillati > Actinomycetota > Actinomycetes > Kitasatosporales > Streptomycetaceae > Streptomyces > Streptomyces sp. MI02-7b. The sequence goes on from NZ_JARAWX010000013.1 coordinate 66,732, forward strand.
CACGACCTGGTCGTGGACATCTCGCTGTTCCGTCCGGGCCCGGTCGCCGCCGACATGGTGCGGCCCTTCATCGACGCCCGGCACGGCCGCAAGCCCGTCCGCTACCCGCATCCCGACCTGGAGGACGTGCTGAGCGAGACCTACGGAGTCGTCGTCTTCCACGAGCAGTTGATCGAGATCATGCGGGTCATGACCGGCTGCGACCGGGGGTTCGCCGACGAGGCCCGGCGGGCGCTGTCGGACGAGGCGCGGCAGGGCCGGGTCCGGGCCTGGTTCGCGGACCGGGCGCGGGAGCGCGGTTACCCCCGCGAGGTCGTCCGGCACACCTGGGAGATCGTCTCGGCCTTCGGCGCGTACGGCTTCTGCAAGGCGCACGCCGTCGCCTTCGCCGTCCCCACCTATCAGTCGGCCTGGCTCAAGGCGCACCATCCGGCGGCCTTCTACGCCGGGGTGCTCACCCACGACCCGGGCATGTACCCCAAGCGGCTGCTGCTCGCGGACGCCCGGCGGCGCGGGGTGCCGGTGCTGCCGCTGGACGTCAGCCGGTCGGGCGCGGCCTATCGAATCGAACTGGTGTCTGATGAGGGGGGTGGTGCCGGGATGTGGGGTCTGCGGCTCGCACTGTCGGAGGTGCACGGCATCAGCGAGGCCGAGGTCGCCCGGATCGCCGCCGGGCAGCCCTACACCTCGCTCCAGGACCTGTGGGAACGCGCCCGTCCCGGCCGGGCCGTGGCCGAACGGCTGGTGCAGGTCGGCGCGCTGGACGCGTTCGGCGGCAACCGCCGCGACCTGCTGCTCCATGTCGCCGAGCTGCACCGGCAGGGCCGCGCCTCCGCGTACGACGGGCAGCTCGCCCTCACCGGGGGAGAGGCGGCGGCCCCGCCGCCGGCCGGCCTGCCCGACATGGACGCGGCCGAACGGCTCGGCGCCGAGCTCGGCGTGCTCGGCATGGACACCTCCCGGCACCTGATGGAGGACCACCTCGCCTTCCTGGAGGAACTGGGCGCGATCCCGGCGAAGCGGCTGCGCGAGGTGCGGCACGGTGAGACCGTCCTGGTGGCCGGCGCCAAGGCCGCCACCCAGACCCCGCCCATCCGTTCCGGGCGCCGGGTCATCTTCACCACCCTCGACGACGGCACCGGCCTGGTCGACCTCGCTTTCTTCGACGACAGCCACGAGGCCTGCGCGCACACCGTCTTCCACTCCTGGCTGCTGCTGGTCCGAGGGGTGGTCCAGCGCCGCGGCCCGCAGAGCCTGTCCGTCGTCGGCTCCGCGGCGTGGAACCTCGCCGAACTCGTCGAACTGCGCCGGCAGGGCGGCCTGGAAGCGGTCGCGGCACGGCTGGCCGAGGCCTCGGGCGAGGCCCCGGGCGAGCCCGTGGGCCTGCCCGTCGCGCCGCCCGACGGCCGCCGGGTCCGGATGTCCACCGGCTACGAGATGCACCCCTGGGCCGATCTGCGCCCCGCCGGCGAGGGCGCCCCCACCGGACGCAAGCTCTGGCACTCCAGCCCGGGGAGCGCGGGACGATGACGTACGGCGATTCCGGGCGGGGGACCGGCGGCGCGGCGAGCATCCTGCACGTGCGCTGCGCTCCGGCCCTGCCCGAGGAGGGCTACCGGGCGGTGCTCGACCTGCTGCGCGAGTTCTCGCCCGTCGTCCAGGCGGTTCCGCCCCGGGCGGCGCTGGTGCAGGCGCGGGGCGCGCAGCGGTACTTCGGCGCGGACGCCGAGCGGATCGCGTGGCTGGTGCGGCTGCGCGCGATGGCGCGGCTGGCCACGGACCTGCGGATCGGGGTCGCGGAGACCTGGGCGGTGGCGGCGACGGCCTCGGACCGTGTGGCGGGACCGGGCGGGATCCTGATCGTGCCCGAGGGCGCGGCGGACGCCTTCCTGGCGCCGCTGCCGGTCGAGGCCCTGCACGGCATCGGCCCCCAGCAGGCCGAGGCGCTGCGCACGTACGGGCTGCACACCATCGGGGCGGTCGCCGCGGTGCCGCCGGGCGTCGTCGAACGGATCCTGGGCCGGCGCGCGGGCCGGCTGGCCGCGGAGCGGGCGCGCGGCACGGACCCCCGTCCCGTCTCCCCCAAGGACCTGCCGCCGTCGGCCGGTGTGACGCACCGTTTCACCCGGCACGAGCTCGACGGCCCCGCCGCCCGGGCCGCGCTCCTCGACCTGGTGGTGCGGCTGGGGGCGATGCTGCGCGGCCGCCGGCAGGTCGCCGGGTCCTTGTCCCTGACGCTGCGGTTCACCGGCGGCGCGCGCTGGGAGAAGACCCGGCGGCTCGCGGAGCCGTCCGCGCACGACGAGGATCTGCGGACCCTGGCCTACCGGTTGATGGACTCGGCCGGTCTGCAGCGGGCACGCCTGGCCGGCATCGGGCTGCGCGCCGAGGACCTCGTCGGTGCCGAACGGGTGGCCCAGCAGCTCTCGCTGGACCCGATGCGCGCGTCGCACCTGACGGCGGAGGCGGCCGTGGACCGGGTGAACGCCCGGTTCGGCTTCGGCGCGGTGCGTCCGGCCGCCACGTTCCGCAAGGCCTCCTAGCGCTCCCTTGTCACGGGGCCGTGAAGGCGGTGTGACACATTCTTTACCGACCGGTAGCTGGCCGGTTTTTGTTACCCGTGCGTAAATTGACGGAAGCTCAGCAATCTTGTGATCCGGATCACAGGTCGTCAGGGAACGGTCCCCCCTGCTCTTTCCCCCACCTGCGAGGAGATCGCTCGATGCTGCACTTCAGACGGACACCAGCGCTCCGGCTCCTCTCCGCCCTCACCCTCGCCGCCGCCCTCACCGTCACGCCCGCCCTGGCCGGCACGGCCGCCGCCGCCCCCGCCCCCACCCGAGCCGCCGCCTCCGCCCCCAGCAGTGGCTGGAACAACTGGTCCTGCAAGCCCTCCGCCGCCCACCCGCGCCCGGTCGTCCTGGTGCACGGCACCTTCGGCAACTCCATCGACAACTGGCTCGGCCTCGCCCCGTACCTCGTCGCGCGGGGCTACTGCGTCTACTCCCTCGACTACGGCCAACTGCCCGGCGTCCCGGTCTTCTACGGGCTCGGCCCCATCGCCGCGTCGTCCCAGCAGCTCTCCGACTACGTCGACCGGGTCCTCACGGCCACCGGCGCGGCCAAGGTCGACATCGTCGGGCACTCCCAGGGCGGCATGATGCCGCGGTACTACATGAAGTTCCTGGGCGGTGCCGCCAAGGTCAACGCGCTCGTCGGGATCGGCGCCGACAACCACGGCACCGATCTGAACGGACTGCTCAACCTGCTGCCCTACTTCCCCGGGGCGGCCGAGGCCATCGAGCACCTCGCACCCCAGGGCCTCACGGACCAGATGGCCGGATCGGCCTTCCTGACCAAGCTGAACGCCGGCGGCGACACCCTCCCCGGCATCCACTACACGGTGATCTCGACCAGGTACGACGAGGTCGTCACGCCGTACACCTCACAGTTCCTGTCAGGACCCGACGTCCACAACGTGGTGCTCCAGGACCTGTGCTCGCTCGACCTGTCCGAGCACGTCCTCATCGGGCTGACCGACCGCATCGTCTTCCACGAGACGGCCAACGCCCTCGACCCGGCGCACGCCACCCGGACCGACTGCACGGACGTCTTCAGCTGATCCACCCCGTGCCGCTGCTTCCGGTCCCGGCGGGACCGGAAGCAGTCCATGTCGTACGCGGGCGGTATCCGCTGTCCGCCGTCCGTCGTTCGCTGTCCGCCGTCCGGCTCAGGAGTGCCGCCGGCTGCGCGGGGTGCGCCGCGGCGGCCTGGTGAGGGTGATCTGCCGGACGAGCTGGTGGAAGCAGGACAGGGCCGCGATGGCGGGGAGGGCCGCGACGGTCCAGTTGGTGATCGTCCTGGGGGCGCAGGCGATGCAGAAGAGGATGGCGAACGCCGAGAAGAGCAGCACGACGGCCCACGAGTGCGGGGCGCGGCGCTGGTGCAGGGCGGCGCGCAGGATCGACAGCGAGGCCACCATCCACGGGCCGTACACCAGCAGCGGCCACCAGTCGGCCAGGCCCGAGGACCCGTCGGCGGAGGCGATGTTCCGCAGCGGGTCGTGCGCGATCATCCCGCCGAGCACGCTCACCATGGCCACGATGGTCGCCGCCAGCGCGGCGGCGACGAAGCTCAGCGTCTGGGTCCGCGTCAGCCGGCGCCGCAGCGCGGCCCGGCGGATCTTGCGGTGCCGGCGCCGCGTGAGGGGGAGCTCGTGCGTAGCGGTGTCCGGGGCGTGCTGGAAGACGTCCTCCTCGTCCTCCTCCCCGGACTGGTCGAGCAGCTGCGCCAGCTCCTCCTCGGACGCCCACGCCCCGTTGAGGACGTCGAAGTCCGGGGCGGAGAAGACCCCGTTCCCCGAGGTGTCGTCGGAGGACTGGCGGGGGCTGTAAATGGTGGGACCGTGGAGATGATCCTCGTACGGCAGACCATTCTCAGGGCGGAAACGGTCCTGCAAAGGCGGCATGAAGGCATTCCTGTCGGGGCCGGGCGTGGAGACAACGGGAGCGGGGGACGTGGGAAAGGGGGAGGAGGCGGCCCCTCAGTACGGCGCCGCCCGGTCGATGCCGGAGCAGCGACGGGTGAAGTCCCCCTCGATCCCCGCCATCTCCCTCGTGAACTGCTCCAGCTCCGAGGAGCAGTGGACGAGGGGGACCCGCTCGTCACCGCGCTCGATGTAGGCGTCCGAGGAACTGCCGAGGAAATGCTCGGTCCGCGGGATGAAGACCCACTCCCCGAGGGGGAAACCGGGCGGGGTGCGCGGGGGGTGCGTGCGGCGGACGGACGCCGGGACGGTCCGGGGGGTCGCGCTCCCGGACGACGCCTCAGGCGCGCTCTGGGGATTGACTGTAGCCACATCCCCACAACGATGGCCGGCATGCGATGGACTTGGGCCACACGAGTGACCCCGGCGCGCCTGCCGGCGCTCGCGCCCGCCCCGAGTGCCGCCCCACAACGGCGTGTTGACCTGCGGGCCAACGCATCCGGGGGATGGCAGGGTGTCCCCATGACCGAACCGCCCCGCCGCCCCGGCTCCCTGCAGTTCGTCGACGCCGTCGTCGACCCCGGAACCTGGCGCGGCTGGGACCGGCCCCTGTCCCCGCCGCCCCCGCACCTCGACGGCGAGGAGTACCGGGCCGACCTGGCCCGGGCCCGCGCCCGGACCGGGCTCGACGAGTCGGTGGTCACCGGCGAGGGCGACGTACGCGGCCGGCGGGTGGCCGTCGTCGCGGGCGAGTTCGGTTTCCTCGGCGGGTCGATCGGCGTGGCTGCCGGGGAGCGGCTGGTCCGGGCGATCGAGCGGGCCACCCGCGAACGGCTGCCGCTGCTGGCCGCACCGGCGTCCGGCGGGACGCGCATGCAGGAGGGCACCATCGCGTTCCTCCAGATGGTGAAGGTCGCCGCGGCCATCACCGACCACAGGGCGGCGGGACTGCCCTACCTGGTCCACCTGCGCCACCCCACCACCGGCGGAGTCCTCGCCTCCTGGGGCTCGCTCGGCCACGTCACCACCGCGGAACCCGGAGCGCTCATCGGCTTCCTGGGCCCCCGGGTGCACGAGGCCCTGTACGGCGAGCCGTTCCCGCCCGGGGTCCAGGTCGCGGAGAATCTGCTGGCCCACGGCATCGTGGACGCCGTCGTGCCGCTCGCGCGGCTCGCCGGGGCGGCGGCGCGGGCGCTGGCGGTGCTGTGCGGCGAGGCCGCCCCCGCGGTGGCCGACGGCCCGGGGGACGCCACCGCCGGGGACGTACCGGCGGCGGAGTCGATCCGCCGCTCCCGGCGGCCCGAACGGCCCGGACTGCGCGCCCTGCTGACGGTGGCCGGCCAGGACGTGACCCTGCTCAGCGGCACCGGCGCGGGGGAGCGGGACCCCGGACTCCTGCTCGCGCTCGCCCGGATCGGCGGCACCCCGTGCGTCGTCCTCGGCCACGACCGGCACGAGACCGACGACGGACGGTCCCCCGCCCTCGGCCCCGCCGGGCTCCGGATGGCCCGCCGCGGCATGCGCATCGCGGCCGAACTGGACCTGCCCCTGCTCTCCGTCGTCGACACGGCGGGCGCCGCGCTGTCCCGGGAGGCCGAGGAGGGCGGCCTCGCCGGCGAGATCGCCCGGTCCCTGGCGGACCTGGTGACCCTTCCCTCACCCACGCTCTGCCTCCTCCTCGGGCAGGGCGCCGGCGGCGGCGCCCTCGCGCTCCTGCCCGCGGACCGCGTGCTGGCCGCCCGGCACGCATGGCTGTCCCCGCTGCCGCCCGAGGGCGCCTCCGCCATCCTGTACCGGACGACCGGGCGGGCCGACGAGGTCGCCGCCCGGCAGGGCGTGCGCTCCGCCGACCTGCTCGCGCGCGGCATCGTCGACCGCGTCGTCGAGGAGGCGCCCGACGCGGGGCGCGCCGAGGATGCCGCGGACGCCCCCGAGGCCTTCCTCACCCGCCTCGGCACGATCCTCGGCGCCGAACTCGCCGGCCTCCGCACCCTCCCCCGCGCCCCCCGGCTCGCCGCCCGCCGCGCCCGCTACCGCGAGTTGGGCCTGCACTGAGTCGTGCGTACGGAGCGGTGCGGGGGGAGCGACCGCGCCGGCGGCTGCGGCGGCATGGATGTGCCGCGCGTGGCGTGGTCGCCGATCGGGCGCTGGGCGGGACCTGCGTCGTTCGGCGCGGCGGATGAGCGGAACGGCCCCCGGGCCGGCCCGGGACGCGAGCCGCCTCCGTGCGACGCCGCTGCGGTGCGGGCGGCTCGCGCGGTGCTGCCCGTGTCGGCGGCTTGGTGTCCTGGACCGGCGGGGGCCGTGGGCCTGTTGTGCTGCCGCAGGCCCGTTGGGGGGACAGCCCGGGCAAGGCGACTGCGACGGCACGGCTGCGGGCGGCGGGGACGCGTCGCGCGGGTGTGGCCGGCGGTCGGGCGGTGGGCGGGATCTGCCCGGTTCAGTGCCGCGCACCGGTGCGGGGGAGGGGGCGCGGTCCTGCTCGCATCAGCGGGAGGTGTCCTCATCGCGGGCCGGTCGCGCTCCGGCGCGGGCGTCGAAGTGGCGGCTGTCGTCACGTGGTCCGGGCGGTGGCCGGGGCAGAGGGCTCGCGCGGCTGCCCGCGCCGGCGGCACGGTGGCCCGGACCGGCTGCCGCCGCACGCGCCCGCTGGGCCGGGACAGCAAGGGCGGCCCACCGTCGGGGCGGTGTCGGTGGCGGGTGGCAGGATCGGCGGGTGGACGATGTGAGCGGAGACGCGTACTGGGACGCCGTGGCGGACCGTTTCGACGAGGAGCCGGACCACGGGCTGCGTGCGCCCGCGGTGCGGGAGGCGTGGGCGGGGCGGCTGCGGGGGTGGCTGCCGGACACACCGGCGGACGTGCTGGACCTGGGGTGCGGGACGGGCAGTCTCGCGGCGCTGGCGGCGGAGCGGGGCCACCGGGTGACCGGGGTGGACCGGTCGCCGCGCATGGTGGCCCTGGCCAGGGCGAAGCTGGCGGGCACCGGCGCACGGGTGGTCGTCGGCGACGCGGTGCAGCCGCCCGTGGCGGCGGGGCGGTTCGACGTGGTGCTGGTGCGGCACATGCTGTGGGCGCTGCCCGACCCCGCGGCGGCGCTGCGCCGCTGGGCGGGGCTGCTGCGGCGCGGCGGGCGGATCGTGCTGGTCGAGGGGCGCTGGGGCGAGGCGGAGCCGGCGGGCATCGCGGCGACCGAACTCGCCGCCCTGGTCCGTCCGTTCGCCGCGCACACGGCGATCGAGCAGCTCGCCCACGACACCGCGCTGTGGGGCCGCCCGGTACGGGACGAGCGCTACGCGGCCGTGGTGCGGGTGGCCCCGCCCCGGCGCCACAGCGAGATCGTCGACGTCCACCTGATCCTGCGGCGCGGCGACCGCGTGCTGCTCGGCCGCCGGGTCAACACCGGTTACGCCGACGGCCTGTTGCACGCTCCGTCCGGCCACGTCGAGAACGGCGAGGACGTCCGGGAGGCGATGATCCGCGAGGCGTACGAGGAGGTGGGCGTCGCGCTGTGCCCCGAGGACGTCTCCGTCGCGCTGGTCATGCAGCACCGCGCGCCCGGCGGGGACGCCCGCATCGGCTGGTTCTTCGTCGCGGACGGGACCGGCCGGGAGCCGGTCAACCGCGAACCCGACAAGTGCTCGGAGCTCGGCTGGTTCCCGCTGGACGCGCTGCCGGACGACGTGGTCGCGTACTGCAGGGCCGGCCTGGACGCGTACCGCGCGGGCGAGCGCTTCCTGCTGCACCTGCACGAGCCCGGCGACACCATCGCCCACGACCCGCACGCCCCCGGCCGTGCCGTCGCCCTGGCGCCGAGCGGCTGCAGCACAATGGCCGCGACAAACAGCCGCGCCGTGCCCCGCCGGGAGAGCGAACCACAGTGAGCCTGAAGATCGTCATCCGTCCGAACGCGGCCGCCGCGCCGTTCGAGCAACTGCGCGCCCAGATCGCCGACCAGGCCCGCTCCGGAGCCCTCCCGGTCGGCTACCGGCTGCCGACGGTGCGCGGACTCGCCGACGACCTCGGCCTGGCCGCGAACACCGTGGCCAAGGCGTACCGCGCCCTGGAGTCGGACGGCGTGATCGAGACCCGCGGACGCAACGGCACGTTCGTCGCGGCCGCGGGCGACGCCGCGGACCGGGAGGCGGCCGCCGCCGCCTCCGCCTATGCCGAACGCGCCCACCGCCTCGGCCTGGACCGCGGCGCCGCCGAAGCCGCCGTGCGGGACGCGTTGCGCGCCGCGTACGAGTCGTAGCCCGTCCCCGCCGCCGGGATCCCGGCGGCGGGGACGGGCAGGTCGACCCCACGACGTGCGCTCCCCGGCCCCGTGCACGCAAGGAGGGCGCCGCGGGGTCAGAGGTAGAGGCCGTCCGAGGAGGAGGCCGGCGTCTGGGTGGGCAGCACAGGGCCGGCGCCGGAGGACGCGCCGCGGCGCAGCGCGTACAGCTCCGCCAGGGTGGCGCCCTCGCGGCCGACGCCCTCGGACGTGCCGAGCCAGGTGGTGGCCTCGCCGCGCGTCAGCGGCCCGACCTCGATACGGGCCAGGCAGCGCCCGGGACGGACCACCGCCGGGTGCAGCCGCTCCAGGTCCTCGTTGGTGGTGATGCCGACCAGGACGTTGCGGCCCTGGCCGAGCAGCCCGTCGGTGAGATTGAGCAGCCGCGAGAGCGCCTGGCCCGTCTGGTGCTTGGCCTGGCCGCGGATGAGCTCGTCGCAGTCCTCCAGGAGCAGCAGCCGCCAGCGGCCGGGCCCCTCGGAGTCGTCCTCGCCGATGGCGATCTCCATCAGGTAGCCGACGTCGTTGAAGAGCACCTCGGGGTCGAGCACGCAGTCCACCTGGCACCAGTCCCGCCACGACCGGGCCAGGGTGCGCAGCGCCGAGGTCTTGCCGGTGCCCGGCGGGCCGTGCAGGAGCAGCAGGCGGCCGCTGATGTCGTCCGGGGTGAGCTTCATCAGCCCGTCCACGGCCTCGGCCACCGGCGCGGTGTAGTTGCCCCGGACGTCGTCCCAGGGCGCGGCGCTGATCTGACGGGTGATGCGGTGCGGACCGCGGCGCGGCGCCACGTACCAGAAGCCCATGGTGACGTCGTCGGGCTGCGGTTCCGGCTGGTCCTCGGCGTTCTCGACGGCCTCGGCCAGCACGCGCCGGGCGAGCTCCTCGCTCACGGCGGTCACGGTCACGTCCGCGCGGTGGTGCCAGCGGGAGACCAGGATCGTCCAGCCCTCGCCCTCGGCGAGGGTGGCGCCGCGGTCCTTGTCGCGCGCCGCGCGCAGCACCTCGGCCCCGGCCGGCAGCAGGGTCAGCCCCGACTTCACGCGCTCCACGGAGGAGCCGCGGGAGTACGGCTGTTCACCGGTGACGAAGCGGCTGAGGAACAGGGCGTCGATGGCGTCGGACGGCGAGTCGTCGTCGTTCATGCCGAGGCGGATGGACAGGGCGCGATGCGGGGGCGTTGCGTCGGGCATGACGCTCATGATCCGGCACGGGCTCCGCGGGCGCACAGGGTTTTCGCGGAGCGGCGCAATCCCGTTGAACCCCCGGTGAAACCCGCCCGATCCGGGCAACGCGGCGGTTACCCTGACTGGTGATGGGACGCCATGGGGACGTTCGTGCGAAAGTACCGGGGGCGGGGCGGCGAGGCATGACCGCGCTTCTGGGGATCGGTGTGGTCGCGCTGGCGCTGCTGCTGACGATGTGCGACCTACGGGGCGGTACGGGCGACGGCGGGCGCGGCAGCGCCGGGTCGGGCGCCGGTGTGCACAGCCCGTCCAGCACGCCCACCGGGAAACCCTCCGCCGAGCTCGGGTTCGGCCTGACCCACACCGAGTACAGCGCCGACCACGGCGAGGGCCCGGCCAAGCGCGCGGCGGCCGGGCTGCTCTCCGAGCGGTCGCTGCCCCAGGACCAGGCGATCATGGGCTGGGGCGCCGACAACCCCGAACCCTCCCCGGGCACGTACGACTTCGGCGAACTCGACGACCGCATCGACCTCATCAGGGCCAGCGGCGGCACGCCCGTGATCACGCTGTGCTGCGCCCCCGACTGGATGAAGGGCGGCGCGCCGGGCGCCGGGACCGACTGGTCCCGGCTGGAGGTCGCCCCCGCCCCCGACCACTTCGACGACTTCGCGGCCCTCGCCGCCACCGTCGCCCGCCGCTACCCGGACGTGCGGCACTTCATCGTCTGGAACGAGTTCAAGGGCTTCTGGAACGACGGCCGGCAACGCTGGGACTACGAGGGCTACACCGACCTGTACAACCGCGTGTACCGGGCGCTGAAGAAGGTGGATCCGGACAATCTCGTCGGCGGTCCCTATCTCGTGATGGACAGCTTCGCCCCGGGCGACGACGGCAACGGCGACGCCTCGGACACCCTCAAGGGCCCCTGGGGCGCGGCCGACCGGCGGGCCCTCGACGCCGTCGACTACTGGCTGCGTCACAAGACCGGAGCGGACTTCCTCGTCGCCGACGGCTCCAGCACCAACCGAGACGACTCGCTGGTCCCCGACGAGTTCGCCGCCACCGAGAAGTTCGCCGCCGTCGGCCGCTGGCTCAAGCAGCGCAGCGGCGGGCTGCCCCTGTGGTGGGCCGAGTGGTACGTCGAACCGGACGGGAAGCCGACCGGCTGGGACGAACGGCACCGCACCGCCGTGCAGGCCGCCGCCATGATGGAGCTGGCCCGCGGCGGAGCGGACGCGGCGTTCTACTGGAATCCCCAGGAGCGCGGAAGGTCGTGCCCGGGATGCCTGTGGACCAGCACCGAACTGTCCTCCGGCGGTGGCGAGCAACTGCCCATGATGGACCTCCTGCGCCGCTTCGCCGCCGCCTTCCCGCCGGGCACGCGCTTTCGCACGGTGTCCGTCGCGGCGGACGACCGGCCCAACGTCCGGGTGCTCGCGGACGACAGGGCCGTGCTCGTCGTCAACGTCCTCGGCCGTCCGATCCAGGCGAAGGTCGACGGCCGCTCCTTCTCCCTGCCCGGCTACGGGCTGCGCTGGCTCAGCCGCGGCTAGGAAGCGCCGCGGCGGGCGTCACACGACGTTGCGGACCAGCCACTCGTCCGGGTTGTAGGCGTCGCGGTCCGGGTCGTGGACCGTGGCCCGCACCCCGGGGACCGCGTCCTGCGGGCGGACGCGCTCCGGCAGCCGGCCGAAGCGGGCCCGCCGGGCCTGCGCCGCCGTGTCCGGTGCCGCGGTCGTGGCCTGCGGGGTCGTCTCGTTCTCCTCGTGCGCCATTGCTCGCACCTCCTTGGCCCGGGAACGCCGCGTGGCGGCGCGGTGTTCCCGGGGTTGTTCCCGGGGCCGGGAGGCAGCCGGTCAGCTCAGGGTGAGGAAACGGACCGCCGTCGCCGCCAGGAACACCAGCAGCAGGGGCGCCGCCGCCACCAGCGACCAGCGCATGCCGCGCCGCCGCCTGGCCTCCGGCACGGTGACCCGGACCAGCTCGCGGGCCCCGAGCAGCACCAGCAGTGAGACGCCGGCGAGGACGCCGGCCGCCGTCCAGGTGTTCCATGTCACCACGGGGAAGACCCGGCCGGGCCGCGGTTGCGCCGCCGCCCAGCCGGCGGGCTGTTCGCGCAGTGCGTAGACGGTCGCGTCCTCGTTGCGCACCACCGGCCGCAGCTCGGTGCGCCCGTCGAGGGAGCGCAGCAGCTTGTCGGGCCAGGTCCGGGAGAATCCGGCGTCCAGCTGCAGATAGGCGTCCTGGCCGCGCGAGACCATCAGGTACGAGTTCGGTCCCGCGTCCTGGAGCGCCTTGACCAGCGGATCGACCAGCACCGGGTCGCGCGGGGCCAGGACCGGCACATACGTCACCCGCTCCATGTCCCGGGCGTTCCACGGCAGGCTCGGTGTCACGTCGTTCACCGGGTCGGTGCTGAGCCACACCAGGCGGGCGGTCGGCTTGTCGTGCGCGTACACGTACTCCATGGCCGCGACCTCGCCGGTACGGACCCGCTCGAACGGCTCGTTGCCCCAGCGGGCCACCAGGAAGCCCGCCATCAGCACCCAGCCGGCCAGCAGCGCCGCGGCCGGCCCGCGCCACCCGCGGTCCGACGAGGAGCGCGGGAAGAACGCCAGCGCGCCCAGCACGGCGGCGCCGGGCAGGGCGAACAGGAACACGCGCAGGGCCATCTCGCCGCCGTAGGACTGCATGCCGAAGCCGAGGAACGGCACGACCAGCAGCACCAGCAGCGCCCGGTCGTTGATCCCGGCCCAGCGGCGGCGCAGCCAGCCGGCGGCCGCGAGCACCATGACGCCGCCGGCCAGGGCGATCCGCACGTACAGCACCAGCTTGTGCACCGTGCTGCCGCCCTCGATGCGCCCGGAGACGCTGGAGGAGACATTGCCGCCGAGCGAGCCCACGCCGCCGAACAGTTCGTCGAAGTGGCCCGACCAGTACGGCTCGGCCAGGTAGCAGATCCAGCCGATCAGCAGCACCCCGCACAGCAGCGGCAGCCCGAGCGGCGTCGACCGCCGGACGAGCACGAGCACGGCCAGCACGCCCAGCATCACGAAGGGGGTGAGCTGGTGGCTCACCACCGACGCCGCGAACAGCGCCACCAGCAGGGCCAGCAGCACCGCCCGGTCGGTCCGGCCCGTCGGCGGCACCTCGGCCTCACCCGGCAAGAACGTGCCGCGCGGCGCCCCCGGGGCCCGGAACCAGACCAGGAGCACGGCCGCGAACAGCAGGTAGATCAGGTAGTTGAGGGACTGCGGGGAGAAGTAGTCCTGCCCCACCCAGCCGCACAGCGCGAACATCCACACCGCGCACCACTTGGCCCGCCATCCGGCGCGCACCGCGCGCAGCAGCAGCATCAGCGGGGCCAGGTAGAGCAGTTCCACGGCCAGCGGCCACCAGCGCAGCACTTCGGTGAGGTCGGTGAGCCCGATGGCGCGGGTGACGAAGGTGACCGCGGCGAAGAAGCCGGGCCAGGAGAAGCGGGCGTCCATGTCGGGCGCGGCGTCCCCGGTGCGGCCGATGTAGTCGATGAAGCCCGCGTGCTGCCACGCGGTCGCGAACCGCGGCTGCTCCTCCAGCAGCGCGGGCACGCCGTGCAGGGACACCACCGTCGCCAGCAGGATCGCCAGCAGCAGCCACCGGCGCGGCGCGCGCAGCCACAGGCCGGCCGCGAAGGCCACCACCAGCAACGCCGCCCCCGCCAGGGTCGCCGGAGGGAGGACGGAGATCAGGCCGAGGCCGTTCATCGCGTCGAGCGAGGCGTCGTCCATGCGGCTCAGCGGCAGCCAGTACAGGGTCAGCGCGCCCACCAGCAGGACCCATACGCCGAGTTCGAGCAGCCGGGTCCGGCGGCCGGCTGGCGCGCCGGGCGGTGCCGGTGCTTCCGACGCCTGCTCCGCGGAGGTTTCCGCAGGTGTTTCCGCCGGGGCGGGCGCCGGTGGGTCGGGTGCCGGGTCCGGCGCCGCGGGGGCGGTCGCGGGTGTCAGGGACTTCTCCGCGCGCGGCGCGGGAAGCTCGGGGATCGCGGTGCCCTGCGGCGGCGTCACGTAGGGACGCCGCTCGGGGTGGTCGAAGTCCAGGTGCACCCCCAGTTGGAGGGTGTCGCTGTCCAGCGCGGCGGCCCGCGCCCAGCGGGTGCCGTAGACGATCTCCAGGTCCTCGCCCGCCGCGGCCGTCTGCTCGGCCGCCGGTTCGGCGGTGCTCGCCTCGTACGCCTCGGCCGCCGGTGCGGGGGCCGGCTGCGGGCCGGCCGCGGGAGCGGTGACCAGCCGCCGCAGCCCGACGACGGCGACCACCGCGATCACCACCAGGCTGCCCAGCTCGGCCCACCCGGCCCCGGTGATGCCCAGCGGACCGAGCAGCGCAAGGGTGAGCCCCAGCACCAGCAGGCACAGCACGCCCTGGAGGAAGGCCAGCAGCCCGGTGCGGCTCTGCGCGCGCAGGATGCCGAAGTAGACCTCGATCAGCACCCGGGTCAGGGAGCACAGCGCCAGCAGCCGCAGCAGCGGCGCGCCCTCCTGCGCGTAGCCCTCACCGAAGACGCCGAGGATCTGCGGTGCGAAGACGCCCATGAAGAGCGTGATCGGCACCATGATCTTGGCCATCCGGCGCAGCGCCGCCCGGCAGTTCTCGGCGATCCGGCTCGGGTCGTGGGCGCCCTCGACGGTCAGTGAGGACCCCATGTTGATCGCGAGCAGGTCGATCGTGCCGCCGATGGTCATGGTGATGTAGAAGTACGCGTTGTCCGTGGAGGAGATCTGCGAGGCGACCATGACCGGGACGAGGTACACCACGGCGAGCGCGAAGAACGAGCCGGTGGCGTCACCGGCGACGAAGCGGCCCATCTGACGGGCTGTCGGCGGCTCGGCCGTCTCCGGCGTTGCCTTGGCGTGCCGGGGCGCCAACCGGCGGAAGACCAGCCAGCCCAGCGGCACCACCGACAGGCCGATGGCGGCGACCCAGGACACGAACACACCGGCCGTCGGCACCGCCGCCGCGATGCCCACCAGCAGCGCCAGCTTCGCAGCAGAGAAGACGGTGTTGCCGACGGGCACCCACACCGCCTTGCGCAGCCCGGTCAGCACCCCGTCCTGCAGGGTCAGCAGCGACCAGCCGACGACCGCAGCGATAAAGCCGAGGCCGTTGACCGTGCCGTGCAGGAAGCGGTACGAGGGGCCCCAGAAGTCCAGGGTCAGCAGGAAGACCGCCGCCGCGAAGGCCACGATCGCCGAACTCCCCGCGTACGTACCGAAGATCAGGCGTCCGGTGCGCCGGCCGGAGACCGGGATGAAGCGTGCGAGCGCCCCGGTGAGGGTCACCGCCGTCAGGCCCGCCAGGAACTTCATGGCGGCGATGGCCGCCGAGCCCTGGCCGACCGCGTCCTCGCTGTAGTAGCGGGCCGCGACCAGCCAGTAACCCAGGCCGAGGACCGCGGAGACACCGGTGTTGAGCATCAGCGCGTAGGCGTTGCGGAACAGCTGGTTCCCGCCGCGCTTGGCGGTGCCGGACGCGGTGCCGGGATCACCGGCCGTCGCGGTGCCGGCGGCCGTGCCCGGTGCGGGTTCCCCGGGCGTCGTGGGCGTGGTGGACGTCGTGGTCGTCTCAGACACCGCTCTCGCGCACCTTCCGCACACCCCGGCGGGCTCTGCGCACCAGGGAGTACCCCTGGGTCAGGACCCGGTCCGCCGCGAAATTGCGGGCGACGGCGCGCCCTTCGACCAGCCGCTCGAACTCCTCGATCCCCGTGCCGCGGCGGACGGTCACCCGGGCCAGCGCAAAGGGGCTCTGCCGCCGCGGGTCGGCGAGGGCGTTGCCCACGGCGAGCGCGGCGCCGTAGCCGGCCATGCGCACGGCCTGCCGCACCCGGCGGGTGGAGTAGCCGTACGGGTAGGCGAAGGAGGCCGGCGGCGCGCCCAGTTCGTCGCGCAGGATCTCCTTGCAGCGCAGCAGCTCGAACCAGAGCCGTTCGTCACCGAGCTGGTCCAGTTGCGGATGGGAGTGGCTGTGCCCGCCGATCTCGGTGCCCGCGTCGCGCAGTTCACGCACCTGGTCCCAGTCGAGCATGGTGTCCGGTGCCGCGCCGGGCACCTCGTGGTCGCCGCGCAGCCAGCCCGTGGAGACGAAGAGCGTGGAGGTGAAGCCGAGGCCCTTCAGGACGGGGAGGGCGTGCCGGTGGACGCCCTCGTAGCCGTCGTCGAAGGTGATCAGCACCGGGCGGTGCGGCAGCGCCCGCCCCTCCCGCCAGGCGTTCGCCAGCTCGAACGTGCCGAGCGGGGTGAAGCCGCGCTCCTCGAGCAGCGCCATCTGCGCGGCGAAGGCCGCAGGCGTCACGGACAGTCCCCGGGTGGCGCGGGCGGGCGTGTCGGTGACGGCGTGGTACATCAGGATCGGCACGGGGCCGTCCCGCCGTCCGTCGTTCTCGGTCATACGAGGGCACCTCCCGGTGTGCGGTGGACGGACGGCAGAGGGACGGCCGGTCTCACGGCGTGGCCTCCCCCCGGGTGCGCAGTCGGGCGACGGCATACCCGACCGCCGTGGTCGCCACACCGGTGACGATGGCGCCGGCCCGCCCCGCGCCGCCGGGGCGGCCGCGCAGGGCGTCGCGCAGTCCGCGCGCGGCGCCGGCGGGCAGGACGCGGGTGGCGTACCGGCGTTCGGTCTCCAGGCCCGCCTCGGTGCCCACGCTGCGGGTGACCAGCGCCTTGGACAGGCCCTCGGCGTAGCAGCGGGTGCGGAAGTAGGCGAAACGTTCCCTGGCGGCGGGGACGCGGTGCCAGATCACGGCGCGGTCGTCGATGAGCAGCAGCGTGCCGGGCTTGGCCTGCGCGAGCCGGATGCAGAACTCCGTCTCCTCGCAGCCCAGGGGCCGTTTGTCGCCGTCGCGCCCGATGCCGGTCGCGAAGCCGCCCGCGATGTCGAAGGCGGTGCGCCGGAACGCGGCGTTGCCACCGAGGACGTTGCGCACCGGCGCCCGGCCGGGCGGCTGGCCCCGGTAGGAGGCGCCCACCACCCAGTCGAACTCCTCGGGGAACCAGCGCGGCCGGTGCCCGGAGGCCCAGACCGGGCGGGTGCGCCCGCCGACGCCCATGACGAGTGGGTCCTCCAGGGCGTCGGCGAACCAGTGCAGCCAGTCCCGTTCGGCGACCGCGTCGTCGTCCAGGAAGGCGACGGCCTCGCCGGTGGACGCCGCGATCCCGGTGTTGCGGCCTGCCGACAGGCCGCGCGGCCCGGCGTTGGCGAGCACCCGCACCGGGGTTCCGGCGTAGTGCTCCGCCAACCGCCCGCGGAGCGCGGGGTTGTGGTCGACGACCAGCAGCACCTCGTGGGCGGCCAGGCTCTGCGCCTCCACCGAGGCCACCGCGGCGAGGATGTCGCCCCAGCGGTCCTCGGTGTAGACGCAGATCACCACGGAGACAGGGGTCCGCGTGGTCACCGCACCTCCTTGCGGCGTGCGGCGCGGCGCTCGTTCTTCTCCTGCACGATGACCTTCAGCACCCGTAACCCGTCGCGCACCGCGCGCAGGTTGCTGACGCCGTGGATGCGCACGTACTCGTGGCTGGGGATCTCCTGCACCTTCAGGCCGGCGGTGACGACTCTGATGTTCATCAGGGTCTCCACCTCGAAGCCGGTGCAGTCCAGCGTGATCTTGTCCAGGCAGTGCCGCCAGAACGCGTTGTAGCCGTAGCACAGATCGGTGTAGCGGGCCCCGAACTTGGCGTTGACCACGGCGCACAGGACGCGGTTGCCGAGCTTGCGGATCGGGGTCATGTCGTCGGTGCCGCCGCCGTTGGCGAAGCGCGAGCCCTTCGCGAAGTCGGCCCCTCCGACGAGGGCCGACACATAGGAGACGATCTCCGACCCGTCCGCCGAGCCGTCGGCGTCCACCATCACGATGATCTCGCCGGTGCAGGCGGCGAAACCGCTGATCAGGGCGTCGCCCTTGCCCTTTCCGGTCTGCGCCACGATCCGGACGTCCGGCCGCAGTTCACGGGCGACCTTGATGGTGTCGTCCGTGGAGTTCCCGTCGACGAGGACCACTTCGTGGATCCACGACGGCAGGGTGGCGAAGACGTGCGGCAGGTTCTCGGCCTCGTTCATGGCCGGGATGACCACGCTGACCAGCGGAGCGATCGCCAAGTGCGTGGAGACCGGAGTGAAATGGTCCGGAGCCAGGACCGCGACTGCCTGCGCGTGCCCGGTGACTGCCGGGCGCAGAGACGAGCTCATGAGTCTGTTTTCCCTCTCGTCCGGTGGGTCGCCCGTCCCGGGCGCCCTCTGGTGTGCCGGTTCGAAAGGGGGGTTGTCTCACCCCGCCCGGGAATCCGCGCATGCAGGGCATGGCGACGTCCCAACAGCTGGCGGGCCGGGTGAGTGGACATGCGTGACTGGCCGCGCGGCTCGCGACTCGGCACACACGTCCTGGTGACCGAGCACGGCACCCCCCTACCGCGCCCCGATCTTCCTGTCGCGACTGTCTGGCCCTCCCCTTGAGCCGCTTTGCATAACAGGTCGATGCGGGTGGATGTATGACGGTATTGACGGTTGGAACTCTATGGCAAGACTCGTGAGAGTGAATACCATTTCATTGAATTGGCGGATAATCGTCCAGTTGAGTCATGGTGCGACACGATGGGCGATGATCAGTCCCGATCGGAGTTGATCGGTACCGTTGAGCCCTATTGATCATTCCTGTGGTGCAATGTCCGTTATCATGTACCGGCGCGCAACCGCCCCACACGCTTCAGGAATCGGTCCGCCGGCTCCCGCAGCACGGGATGCGCCGTGACCGCGTTGCGCAGGGCGCGCACCGGCGCACGCCGGGCGCGATGGCCGAGCGCCACCGGATGCGGCCGGGTCACCCAGCCCTCGGAGACGGTCAGGTCGCGGGTCTTCAGGGACTCCTTGTACTCCTTGTGGCCGCGCCCGAGGTCGAGATGGGCCACCCCGTCGGCCGCCGCCCCCTCGGCCATCCGCAGATGGAGCACCAGCCCCGGCGAGTACTTCGAGAACTCCGTGTCGTACGCCGGGAACCAGCAGGCCAGCACCGCCGGCGTACGCATCCCGAAGTGCGCGGCGATCGGCCGGTCGCCCGCGTACAGCACCGACAGCAGGCCGCTGAAGGACTCCTCGCGGGTGTGGAAGAGATGCTCGACCAGGTCGACGATCCACGGCCGCGCGAAGCGGTCGCTGCGCCCCGTTCTTCGGTACTGCGCCGACTTCCACCCCATGAGCGTGCGCAGCGCGCCGACGTCGCGCTCGTCGTGGACGTAGCGCACCTCGCCGACGTCCCGGCCGAGCTTGCGCTCCTTGGCGAGCGTCGTGCGCACGAACTTGGGCGAGTGGCTGCGAAGATGGCCGAGATACGCCTCGTAACCGTGTTCGACGTCCATGACGGGTGAGGCGTACGTACCGGTCGCGCCCTCCTCGAAGGGCTTCTGGCCCTCCACGAGGTGGTCGAACTCCCAGACGGCCAGCCCGCAGGCGCGCAGCAGCTCCCGGGCGTCCCACTGGAACCCCGGCCGGTGCACGAGACCCTGGCAGTCCGAGAGACCGAGACCGACGGCCCGTCCCACGCCGGCCGCCGAGCGCTGGAACGGGAAGAAGGCGACCGGTTCGCCGTCCTCGCGGACCACCGCGACGCGCACGCCCCGGTGGTGGTGGGCCACGGCGAAGGTGAAGCCGGGTGACAGGAAGGGATTGCCGAGCTGCGGGCTGCCCATGGCGACCGCCTGGCTCTGCACGCGTGCCCACGCCGCCCGGTCGGCGGCGGTGAGCTCGCCGGGGCGGTAAACGGTGATGTCCACTTTACGGAGTCCGCCTTCTCTCGGCCCGGCCACGGGAGTGCCGCAGGAGCGGCAGCAGGAACAGCGCGGCGCTCACCGCCGCCACGGCGGCGACCCCGCCGCGCACCGACCACAGGTGCAGCGCGAGCATGCCCTGCGCCACGAGCAGGTCGATGACGACGGTGCCGCCGACGGCGACGACCGCCCGGCTGAGCGGGTCGAGGCCGCGCAGCCCGGCGGCGAGTGCCGCGGCGGGCGCGGCGAGCAGGAAGAAGAAGGTGAACGGCGCCCTGACGGGCGAGGCGATGTCCGCGAGCGCGAGCACCGCGCCGACCCCGCCGACTCCCACGGCGGCGCCCGCGAGCAGGGGAAGTGATTCCTTGCCGATCGGGTGACCGGCCGCGTTGTCTGTGTGCGGTGGTTGCATTGGCGACTTTGCCCCCCAAAACGCCGGATGCAGGTGTTCAATGTCGCTCAATTCGGGCGTGGGCGTCAAGGAAGCGGGGAACAGAAGCGGCCGTGGTACCCGGAGCGGGTGGCGGGCCGGACAGGTGCGGACGATTTCCCCCGAACTGCCCGGCGGCGGGCGGGAGTTTGTTCGGCGCGGCGGCCGGGGGCCGGTGGGGGAGGGCGACGCGGGCCGACGGGGGCGCGGGCGGTGGCAGGCCGGCGGCCCGTCACCTGCGCGCCCTCCGGCGGGGGTCGCGGTGCCCGCCGCGGCGCGGACACCGCTCGCGCGAGCCGGCGCGCGGTGCGGAGGAAGCGGCGGCGATGCTGCTAAGTGAGGTTGCATGAGACTGCCCCGTTGCGTGTCCGCCGCGTCCGCGCTCGTCCTCACCGCCGCACTCGCCCTGACCGGTGCCGGCCCGGCACAGGCCTCAGGCCCCGTGTACGTGGCCCTCGGCGACTCCTATGCCTCGGGCGTCGGCTCAGGGAGGTACGACGACTCCAGCGGCGGCTGCTACCGCAGCAGCCGGGCGTACCCGCGCCTGTGGGCCAAGGCGCATACTCCGTCCGGGTTCTCTTTCCCCGCCTGTTCCGGTGCGACCACCGTCGATGTGATCAATCGTCAGCTCGGCGCGCTGAACGACGCCACGACCCTGGTCAGCGTCACCGTCGGCGGCAACGACGCCGGATTCGTCGACGTCATGACCACCTGCCTGCTCACCACCTCCAGCGCCTGCCTGAACCGGATCGACCGGGCGCGCGACTACATCGCGAACCGGCTCCCGGACCGTCTGGACACGGTCTACGAGGCCATCGGCGCCCGGGCGCCCGCCGCCCGCGTGGTCGTCGTCGGCTACCCCCGCTTCTACCGGATCGGGACCTCCTGCATCGGCCTCACCACCGCCAAGCGCAGGGCCATCAACGACGCCGCCGACCTCCTCGACACCGTCACCGCCAAGCGCGCCGCCGACCACGGCTTCGCCTTCGCCGACGTCCGCGGCGCCTTCACCGGCCATGAACTCTGCGCCGGAACCGCGTGGCTGCACAGCCTGACCATCCCGGTCCACGAGTCGTACCACCCCACCGCCTCCGGCCAGTCCGGCGGCTACCTCCCGGTGTTCTCCGCGGCCGCCTGATCCGCGGCGCACGCACTCGGAGGGGGCCGGGCGACCCCCGGCCCCCTCCGCGCGGTCAGGGAGAGGCGGGTGTGCCCGTGGGGGAGGGGGACGGGGACGGGGACGCCGTCCGGCAGGTGACGGTGAACGGGACGTGTTCCGACTCCACCGCCTCCGGACTCCCGGTCTCCAGGGCCATCCAGTCCTCGTGCGTGGCGTCCGGCTCGTACGACGGCTCGATGTGCTCGACCGTCCGGCTGGTGTCCCCGCCCGCCGGGAAGTCGAGCCTGCGCCACGCCGGATCCCCGCCGGTGCCGCTCCCCGTCCGCCAGCGGTAGGTGACCGTCGCTGGGGTCCGGTCCACCGTCACGACCGCCGAGAAGGCCGGCGCCTCGGCCTCCGGCGGCGGGCAGGCGCCCGTGTAGCTGTCCCGCACCGCGTGCACCGAGACGTGGACGTTCACCCGGACCGGCGTGTGCGACGTGCCGGAGGACGTGTCCGAGCCCGGGCCGTGGCCGTCGGTGGGCGACGCGGAGCCCGTGCCGGCGGCCGGGGAGGAGGCCGCCGGCGAGGAGGTCCCGCCGTCCGTCGTCACGGCCGGGGAGGTCACGCCGGCGCCGTTGACACCGCCCGTCGTGGCCGTCGGCCCCGAACCGGCCCCGCCGCCCCCGTCGTCGTCCAGCAGCGCGTACGCCATGCCGCCCGCTCCCAGCGCCAGCGCGAGCACCCCCGCCGCCAGCGCCAGGAGCGCCCGGCGGGGCCGCCCCGTCGCGGTGGCGGCCGGCGGTTCGTCACGCGGGGGCGGCGGCAGGGGCGTCGTACGCACCGGTGTGCGCCCCCGGTCCGGGTCCCGGACCGGCTGCGGCGCGGTGACCGTCAGGGCTGCCTCGGTGGGCGGGTGGGCCGCGGCGACCGGGCCCGGCCCCGCCGGGCGGCCGGACGCCAGGGCCTCCAGCTGCCGCCCCGCCTCGGCGGCGGGGAGCCGGGCCGCGGGATCCTTCCGCAGCAGTCCCGCGATCACCGGGCCGAGCGGGCCCGCCCTCCCGGGCGGCGGCAACGGCTCGTCCACGACCGCGCGCATCGTGCTCAGCGCCGTGTCGCGCCGGAAGGGCGAACCGCCCTCCACCGCGACGTACAGCAGCACGCCCAGCGACCACAGGTCGGACGCCGGGCCGGGGCGGCGGCCCAGCGCGCGCTCCGGCGCCAGGTACTCGGGCGAGCCGACCAGCTCGCCGGTGCGGGTCAGCGCCGAGGTGCCCTCGATCATCGCGATGCCGAAGTCGGTGAGCACCACGCGTCCGTCGTTGCCGATGAGCACGTTGCCGGGCTTGACGTCGCGGTGCAGCACACCGGCCGCGTGCGCGACGCGGAGGGCGGCCAGCACCTTGGACCCGATGTCCGCCGCCCTGCGCACGGCCATCGGCCCCTCGGCGTCGAGGACATCGGCCAGCGTCAGGCCGCGGATCAGCTCCATGACGATCCACGGGTTGCCGTCCGCCATCGCCACGTCGTAGACCTTCACGACGTTCGGGTGCTCCACCCGGGCGGCGGCGCGGCCCTCCTGCTCCAGCCGCGCGTAGAGGCGCGCGGTGTCGCGCTCGTCGAACCCGGGCGGGGCCTTCACCTCCTTGACGGCCACCTCGCGGCCGAGCAGCTCGTCACGGGCGAGCCAGACCACGCCCATGCCGCCGCGGCCGAGTTCGCCGATCAACCGGTAGCGCTCCGCCACGACCCGTGTCATCGGCGGTTCCCCCCTTCGTGGCGCCCGCTGCCCAGCATGACCGAACTTCCCCCTGGACGAACCCTTTCGACGGGAACCTCCCCGTCGACGTCAACCGAGCGTCGCCGCGGCGCCCCTGAGCACCAGGCCGCAGCCGAGCACCAGCACCACCGACGCCGTCGCCAGCGGCGCCAGGCGCCGGGCCGCCGTCAACGCCCGCCCACGGAGCAGCCCTTGACGCAGCGACGCCCGGCCGGCCAGTCGGCCCAGGCGCACGACGGCGAATCCGGCCGCCGTGAGCGTGGCGGCCAGACCCGCGCCGTACGCCAGCACCAGCAGGAAGCCGAACCACGCCTGGCCGAGCGCCGCGGCGCCGACGAGCACGACGACGGCGGACGGGCTGGGGACCAGGCCGCCCGCGAAGCCGAGCAGGATCGTGCCGCGGAGGGTGGGGCGGGCCTCGTGGCCATGCGGGTGCGGGTGCGGGTGAGGATGGCGAGAGTCGTGCGGCGCGGGGGCCGGGCGCTCGGCGGTCAGGACGGCGGTGGGCGCGCGGAGGCGCCGGTGGGGGGCGTGCGCATGGCTGTGGCCGTGCTCGTGCTCGTGCTCGTGCTCATGCGCGTGGCCGTGGTCGTGGCCGTGCTCGTGCGGGTGGTCGTGGCTGTGCCCGTGCTGGGCGCGGCTTCGCAACCGCCACGCCCTGCGCAGCAGCGCCGCCCCCGCGAAAGCGACCAGCAGGCCGCTCGCGATGCCGAGCCAGGCGATGACCGAGGGCGCCGCCGCCGACCCCGTCGTCACCAGCAGCCCGAGCCCGAAGACCCCGAGCGTGTGAGTCACCGTCACCGACGCGCCGAGGGCGACCATGTCACGCCGCGACCGGCGACCGCCCGCTGCTGCCGCCGCGGCCATCAGCGTCTTGCCGTGGCCCGGGGCGAGCGCGTGCATCGCGCCCAGCGCCAGCGCCGTGAGCAGGGCGAGCGCGGCGAAACCCGGAGTGAGCGCGTGCCGGGACACCAGCCCGGTGAGCGCCCGCGTCCAGCGGTCCGCACCGCGCGGCAGCACACCGCCCCCCGGTGCCGCCGTGCCCGCGTCCGCCGCGTCGCCCAGTGCCGGACCGCCCGGCGTCACGCGCAGCCGCGCCGACCGCTCGTTCGCGGGGGAGGACAGCAGGTCCCCCGGGTAGGCGGTCAGGCGCCGCGACACCGACGCGGCGGGTACGTCGGCGGAGGCCGGCGTCATACGGTCACCGCGTGCCGTGATCTCCCGCCAGCCGGGCCCGGTGCCGATGTCGGCCGGACGGTACGTCAGCGTGAAGGACGCCTCGCGGGGCAGGGCCGCCGTCAGCCGGCACTCCACGCGCAGCGTCGTCAGCCCGGCCTGCCCCGGCCGTACGGCGGCGCTCGCCGCGTCCACCCGTACGGGAACGCTCCGCTCGTCCGCCGCGGCCCGCGCGCCGTCCGCCGCGGCGCGGCAGCGCTGCCGCGCCCAGGCCGCCAACTCGGGCTTCGCCAGGGTGCCTTCGCCGTCCCGGTCGACCGCCGGGGCCGCTTGGGCGGCGGGGATCTCCGCGAGGTCCTCGACGTGGTCGACACGCAGCGCGCCGGGCGCGACGACAAGACCGTCGTAGCGGTTGACGGTGAAGTTGCCGAGCGGGTGCGCCTGCGCCTGCCCCGCGGGCAGGAGCGCGAGCGCGGCGGCGGCCGCCGCCACGGCGGCCGCCGCGGCCGTCCTGCGCCGGATCATGACGGGTCTCCTTCGATACGAGCGATACGAGCGAGGGCCGCGCGGGCGGCGGGGGCGCCGGTCGGGGAGAAACCGGGGTTGAGGCGCAGCGCTGCGGCCAGCGACGCGCGGGCGGCCGGTCGCCTGCCGAGCGCGGCCTCGATGACGCCGCGGTGGTAGAGGAAGGCCGCGTTGCGGTAACCGGGCGCGGAGGAGCGCACCGCGTACGGCAGGGCCTCCCGGTCGCGGCCGTTGGCGTGCAGGGCCCAGGCGAGGGCGTCGGCGGTGTGCACGGTGTGCCGGCGTGCCCACTCCGCTCGGGCCGCGCGCAGCGCCTCGCGCGGGTCGCCGTGGTCGGCGGCGACCAGGGCCGCGTCCAGGTCCGTCGCGACGCCGTTCGCCTTGGCGAGGGCGATCCAGGTGCCGACCACCGCGTACTGCTCCCGGGCCTTGTCCCGCCGGCCTGCCGCCTCGTACAGCTCGCCCAGCTCGGCGAGCTGGGCCGGAAGCGGGTAGCGGCGCACGACGTCGGCCAGGTCGCGGACGGCCCTGGCGCGGTCGCCGCGTGCGGCGTACGCGCGGCCGCGGCCCTCGATCGCCGGCAGGTAGCCGGGGGACGCGCGCAGGGCGGTGGCGTACTGCCCCAGGGCGTCCGCGTAGCGCCCCTGGCTCCAGGCCAGCTGGCCCAGTGCCGTGGCCACGTAGGCGGTGTCACCGGGGGTGCTCGCGGAGTCCAGGGCCCCGGTCAGGATGCGGCGGGCGCCCGCGGCGTCCCCGCGCAGCTCGTGCACGTACGCGAGGCGGGTGAAGACGGGGACGCCGGGGCGCAGCGCGTCGGCGTGCTCGGCGGCGGTCCGCGCGGCGTCGTAGCGGCCGAGTTCGACCAGGGCGTCCACCCGCACCGCCAGGGCGCGTTCGTTGTAGGGGTTGGTGCGCAGGGCGCGGTCGGCGGCGCTCAGGGCGGTGCCGAAGTCGTGCCGGGCGGCGGCCAGGGCGGCCTGCCCGGCGAGCGCCGCGTCGTTGCCGTCCGGGGTGATCCGCAGGGAGCGGGCGAGCGCCGCCGCGGCCTGCGGGTAGCGGGTGGGGTCGCCGGAGGTGCGGGCCTGCTCGACGTAGGCCGCCCCGAGGGTGGCCCACCCCGAGGAGTCCTTCGGCTGCGCGCGCAGATGGTCCTGCAGTCCCGCGATGCCGCCCGCGAGGTCTCCCGCCGCGAGCCGGTCCAGCGGGGCGTCGCCGGCGCGCGCGGCGACCGCGGCCGGTCCACCGGCCGGTCCGGTCCGGCCGGAGGAGCCGCCGAGCACCAGCGCACCCGCGGTGAGCGCCAGCGCGAGGCCCAGCGACAGCGCGATGAGGAGGACGGCGGTGCGCAGCCGGCCCAGGGGCGGTGCGTCCATGGCTGTCTGCCTTTCGGGTGGGGTGGGAGCCCCGGCCGGGGCGAGGGGAGCCACGCCCCGGCCGGGAACGGGACCGGCGGTCAGGCCCGGTGCGCCCGCGCGCGGACCGGGCGGCGGCGCATGCGCCACCAGACCAGCGCGGCGCCGATGAGCAGCACACCCGCGCCGCCGGAGGCGGCAGAGGCGATCAGGACGGTGTTGTCGTCGTCGCCGGGGCCCTGGATCAGGCCGCCGGCGTTGAGCTGGGTCACCCCGTCGGTCCGGGCCCCGTCGGTCGTGGCCGCCTTGGCCGTCGGACCGTCCGAGCCGGAGTGGGGCAGCGCGACATAGGGGAAGCTCGCCCCGAAGGACTGGTCGTTGGCGTTGACCGCGTCACCGAGGTCGTTCTTGGCGCCCACCAGTTCGCCCTCGACCACCTGCAGCGCGATGTCGACGACGTCGTCGGTCAGCCGGCGCCCGTTCGGGAAGCCGGCGGTGTCGCCGTCGAGGACGCCGAGCCGCTTCGGCCGCGCGGTGGGCGGCACGGCCGTGTTGAGCCTCAGCATCTCCGACGGGCGGACGTGCGGCGGCTGGTTCAGCCCCGGCACACCGGTGAGGAAGACCTGGACGAGGTCGTTGCGCGGGGTGGCCGGCGCCTTGATCTTGTAGATGCCCTCGATGAGCCTGGGCAGCTCGGGCTCGGTGACGTTCCTGAGGAACTGCGCGTCGTTCCAGGGCGACGAGGCGTTGAACCTGTCCTTGTCCTTGAGGGGGTTGACCACCTCGTTGACCAGCGGCATGCCGAGCCGCGAGACCTGTGCCCAGTCCCCGTCCGCGGTGCGCCGCTGGGTGGTGGACCAGATGCCGATGACCGGCTGCTTCGCGGACCGGCGTATCGCGGCGGTCGGGACCTGGAGGGCGATCGTGTTGACGTTGTAGCCCTTGAGGGTGTCGTCACCGACCTCGGACAGGTTGCCCCCGTAGAGGAGGTCGAAGACCCGCAGATCCAGGAAGAAGGGGTCGTCGGACTGGCCGGCGAAGGCCGTCGTGCCCCGGCCCAGGTCCCTGACGGCCTGCCGGCGCAGGACGTTGTAGTCGGGCATCGACGCCTTGCCGACGTTCGACGGTGCCACCGGGATGTCGTTCGCGACCTTGTAGCGGCCGACCACCTGCTGGTCGTGCAGACGGAACAGGTCGATGTCGTAGGTCTGGAAGACGTTGAGGTCCGGGTCGTCGAGGCTGGTGACCGGGCCGGTGTTGTAGAGGAACGTCTTCTTGTTGCGGACGTGGTCCTGGAACGTCCACCGGTAGAGGTAGTCGCCCTGGGCGTCGCCGTCGTTGTCGATGTGGATGTCGTACTGGGCGTCGTCGGCGAACGTGTAGAAGTTCGGGCCGCCGGCGGGGTCCTCGAACGGGATCCAGTTCGCCACCAGCGTGGTGGTGTCCGGGCGGTCGGGGCTGACGAACGCGTAGACGTCCGTGGTGTCGTACTGCGGCTGGCCCGAGATGAGCGGCGCCTCCCGGTGGCTGGAGGCCTCCGCGGCGTCCGGTGCCAGCACGGCGACGCCCGCCGCGGCGAGCCCCCCCGCGGCCAGGGTGCCCGCCGTGATCAGGGCGATCGCACGGGATCGCCCGATCCGGGCCGTGAGCCTGTTCCTGAGTTCTGCGGTCATCGCGTCGGTCCTTCGCGAGTGCGGCCCCTCCCCCTTGGAAGAGGTCCTGCGAGAGGTGTTCGGGACCGGGTGGTGGGGCGGATTGGCGGCCCCGGAGGAATTTGCGTCACAGGTTTGTCACGTGATAATGGGGCAACCGGGCATCGGTGTCGCGGAGTTGAGGCGGAGCCGGCCCTCCCGGCCCCCGAGGGAAGCAGGGGAGCGAGATGAGACGCTCCGTGCACGATCTGGCCGAGTCCTACACCCTGGACGCGCTGCGGCCGGGGGAGGTGCGCCGCTTCGAGGCCCATCTGCTGCGGTGCGACGCCTGCGCGGACCGGGTGCGCGAACTGGCCGGGGACACCGTGCGGCTCGGGGGTGGCGGGCAGGGGCGGACGCGGACGGTCCGCGGGGAGGCGGCCGGTCACCCGGGGCACCGGGAGTACCCAGCGCACCGGGGGTACCCCGGGCACTTGGAGCACTTGGAGCACTCCGGGCGCTGGCCCGGCGTGCGTTGGCGCGAATGGAGCGCGCGTGCCGGTGCGTACCACCGCCTGCGGCGATGGCGCAGGCCCTCGGCGGTCCGGCTGGCAGCGACGGGTGCCGTCGTGGCCCTGGTCGTGTCCGCGGTGCTGGGCGTCCTGCTCCATCGCGCCGAGGAGCGGCTGGACCGGGAGCGCACGCGGACGCGTGCGGTCATCGAGGTGCTCAACGCGGGTGACGCGCGGCCCGCCTACACCAACGACGACCACGGCCGGGGCGTGACGGCGGTCTACTCGCGGGCGCTGCGGCGCGCGGTGGTGACCGTGCAGGGCCTGCCGCGGCTGGAGGGGCGCCGGGTCTACCAGGTGTGGCTGGTCAGCGAGCGCCCGGAGGCATTCCGCTCGATCGGGGTGTTCGCGGACGATCCGGGCGCAGGCGACACGCCCGGGCCGCTCGTCGCCGCCGGCCTGGACGACCGCTCGTACGCGTTCACCGTCACGATTGAGCCGAGTGGCGGATCACCGCAGCCCACCGCCGACCCCGTGGCCCAACTGCCCCTGCTGGCCCTCGGAATCGGTACATGACTGTCAACACCCTTGACGGACAGGTGAATCCGGTAACGCGGATGCGTAGGTGACGCGGCAGGACGATAGGGTTACCCTGCCCGGTGCCGGGTGCCCTCGAATGGGTGGGGAGTGTCATGGATCAGATAGCAATGCGAGGCAGGGCGCGAGTGCCTGCCGTCACATGCGGGAGCAGCACGTCCAGTGCGCGGCTCGACCGCCATCTTTCGGTGCTGGCCGGTCCGGCCGTGCCGCAGCGGGAGGCGGAGGAGGCCACACTGTTGATGCGCGAGCTGACCTCGCGTGACCACGTGCGGACGAACGCCAACCGTGGAGCCCGTGTGTCGCTGTTCGCGCCGCTGCGGCGGCTGCGGCGATCCCTCTTCGGGGGCCGCGGCTGACCCGACGGCGTCCCTGACGCTTCCGCACGCGCACAGGCTCGGGCGAACACACCGTCCCGGCACCGCGCCGCATCATGTGGCGTGTCGGTGTGTTCCGTCCGGGCCTGTTGTCATGTCGACTTGTGGTCACATCGTCATGCGATCACGGTTGCCTGGGGTTGCGGTGCGGGACACGGTTCCGGTCACAGCAGGACGAACTGCCCGTCCGGGCCCTCCTCGTGGTGATCCAGCACGGACGCGGGACGCCGTGCCGCCTCCGGGACCGGCAGCACGCGCGCGGCTCGCAACTCCCCGGCGCCGATGCGGGGGCCCGCGGCCACCCGCGCGGCCAGCGCCCGGCGGCGCGGCCGCTCCTCCGCGAGCAGCGCGAGGACGCTGATCAGCTCCAGTAGTTCGGTCGTGCGGGCCCGCGGCCAGGAAGCGGGGCGCACGGCGTCCAGCGTCCCCGCCTCCCCCGGCTCCGCACGGAGGGCGAACCAGGTCTCCAGCACCCGGGTGCCGCCCGCGTGGAACTCCCAGGCGGCCTCCGGCACCGGCGCGATCCGCCCGTCCCCGACCACCAGCGCCTCCTCCTGCGCGTCCCAGGCCGGTGGCTCCTGCGGTGCGTCCGGGAGGGCGGCCCGCACGTACGGCCGCCGGCCGCCCGGCAACCGGGGATGGCCCGCCGGCCGCTCCGCCCCGGGGTCGGCGTACCGGGCGCCGCGCGTGTGCAGCCAGAGCAGCCGGCGGCCGAGCGCGACACCCTGCGCCCACAGTTCCGGTTCCGCGGTCAGCGGTACCCCGACCGGCCCGCCGCCGGTGCCCGTCGCCGCGATCCAGGCGAGCACGTCCTCCGCCGGGACCGGTACGCCCAGCCGCGCCGCGAGGTGGGCCGACAGCCCCGGCGCCAGGTTGGGGTCGGCCCCGCCGGGACGGCGGAAGAGCGGACGGACGCGGCCCGGCCGACCGGCGGGGGAGTGCCCGTCCGGCAGCAGCGCCGAGAAGGTCAGCGGCGGCCCCGGAACCTGCGGCAGCCGGGCGAGCTCGACCGCGTACACCTGGTGGGTGTCGTCGGCGACACGCCACAACTCCGGACGGGCGGCGTCGATCAGCCGCTGGTCCGGCAGCAGCCACTGCTGGTCGTACGGGCCGTGGAGCACCCGCACGGGCTCGGCGCCCGGCCCGTCCTCGCGGTCCAGCCGCGCCGTCGACACGGGGTGGCCCGGCAGCTGGGCGACGGCGGTGTGCGTCGTTCGCGCCCGTGACGGGTGGAACAGACGCTCGCGCTCGGCCCCTTCGGCCCGCAGCAGCCGGTCCCAGCGGGCGGTGAGAGTGGCGGCCTCGGGAGCCAGCACCCAGGAGCGCCCCAGGCGCAGGGGCGCGGTGGACCACGGCATCAGGTCTGCCAGCGTCGGCGCTTCATCGCTCACCGTGAGCATGCTACTGACGCCCCTCAGGGTGCCTCCATCGTGACGGTGAAGGAGAAGCGGTCCCCGCGGTAGTGGATGCGCACGACGTCGACCGCGCGTCCGGACTCGTCGTAGGTCACCCCCGTGCAGTGCAGGATCGGGCTGAGCAGCGGCACCCGCAGCAGGCGCGCGGTGTCCGGATCGGCCAGGCGGGCCTCCACGGTGTCGGTGATCCGGCTGATCCGCACCCCCAGGGCGTCGCGCAGCACCTTCGTCATCGGCCAGCGGGCCAGGTCCGCGAGGTCGATCCGGGCCGCCAGCTCGGGCAGCACGAAGTTCTCCGCCCAGTTGGTCGGCTCACCCGTCTCGTCGCACCGCAGCCTGCGGTACGCCATGGTCTCGGCCACCCCGGGGAAGTACTCGGCGTACTCCGCGGGCACCGGCTCCGGTCCGTGCCCGAGCACGCTCGTGCGCTCCCCGGACTGCTGGGCCACGATCGCGTCGACCGAGCCCAGCAGCCGTACCGGGGCGCCGCGCCGCGCCGCGGGCTCGATGAACGTGCCGCGCCGGCGGTGCCGGCTGATCAGCCCCTCCTCCTCCAGTTCCTTGAGTGCCTGCCGCATGGTGAGCACGCTCACCCCGTAGTGCCCGGCCAGGACGTCCTCGGTCGGCAGCCGCAGCGGGGCGTCCGGGCGCCGGCCGAGTATCGAGGCGCGCAGCGACTGCGAGACCTGGTACCACAGGGGCAGCTTGCGGTTCAGGACCAGCGAGTCGGGGGCGAAGAGGCCGGGGCTCGTCGTCATGGCCTGAAGTGTCGCTCAAGCCCCCGCCACACGTCGTCGTACCCCCGCTGCAGATGCTCCGCCCCCAGGGCCTGCGCCGTGGGCACGACCGGCCAGCGGGTCTCGAACATGAACGCCAGACCGTCGTCGACCTTCTGCGGCTTCAACTCCGCGTCGCTGGCCCTGTCGAAGGTCGTCCGGTCCGGGCCGTGCGCCGACATCATGTTGTGCAGCGAGGCGCCGCCGGGCACGAAGCCCTCCGCCTTGGCGTCGTACGCCCCCTCGACGAGCCCCATGAACTCGCTCATCACATTGCGGTGGAAGTACGGCGGCCGGAAGGTGTCCTCGCCGACCAGCCAGCGCGGCGCGAACACCACGAAGTCGGCGTTGGCCAGGCCGGGGGTGTCGGAGGGCGAGGTCAGCACCGTGTAGATCGACGGGTCGGGATGGTCCCAGCTGACCGAGCCCAGCACATTGAAGCGGTGCAGGTCGTAGACGTACGGCACCAGGTTGCCGTGCCAGCCCACGACGTCCAGCGGCGAGTGGTCGTACTCGGCGGCCCAGAGGTTGCCGCCGAACTTGTTGACCACCTCCACCGGCTCCTCGCGGTCCTCGTACGCGGCGACCGGCGCCATGAAGTCACGGGCGTGGGCGAGCCCGTTCGCCCCGATGGGGCCGAGGTCGGGGAGGCGGAAGTGCTGCCCGTAGTTCTCGCAGACGTAGCCGCGCGCGTCGGCGTCCAGCAACTCGACGCGGAAGCGCACCCCGCGCGGGATCAGCGCGACATGCCCCGGTTCCGCGGCCAGCAGGCCGAGTTCGGTGCGCAGCAGCAGGCCGCCGCGCTCCGGCACGATCAGCAGCTCGCCGTCGGAGGACGAGAACACCCGGGCGTCCATGGAGCGGTTGGCGGCGTACCAGTGGATGCCGATGCCCTCGCGGCGCAGCACATCGCCGTTCCCACCGACGGTGACCAGGCCGTCCACGAAGTCCGCCGGGCCCTGCGGTATCGGCAGCGGACTCCAGCGCAGCCGGTTGGGATCGGCCTCGGCCTCCTGGAAGGGACCGCTGCGCAGGGCGCCGTTCGCGATCCGCCGGAAGGGCGGATGCGCGGCCGAGGGGCGGATGCGGTACAGCCACGAGCGGCGGTTGTGATGCCGCGGCTCGGTGAACGCGGTGCCGCTCAACTGCTCCGCGTACAACCCGAGCGGCGCGCGCTGCGGGGAGTTGCGGCCCACCGGGACGGCGCCCGGCACGGCCTCGCTGACGTGCTCGTTGCCGAAGCCCGGAAGGTACTCCAGGTCCTTGATCTCAGTGCTGGTCACGATTCCTATGGTCAAGCAGAGGAATCCGGCCCGCAAGGGGTCGCCGGGCACCTGTGGAAAACCGGTACGACCGGCATGATGAATCCCGTGCAGAGCAGTGGCAGCGGTCTTCGGCGGGTCCCCGTCCAGCAGCGCAGCGCCGAACGCCTCGCCCGCATCCTCGACGTGGCGGCGGCGGTCCTCGACGAGGGCGGATACGAGGAGCTCAGCACCCGTGCCGTGGCCGCCCGGGCCGGGGTGCCGATCGGTTCGGTCTACCGCTTCTTCTCCAACAAGCGCGCGATGGCCGACGCGCTGGCCCGCCGCAACCTGGAGAAGTACCTCGCCGGTGTCACCGCCCGCCTCGACGCCGTCGACCCCGGTCCCGGTTCCGGTTCCGCCGCCGGCGCGGGCGCCGGCGACTGGCGCCGCCTGATCGACGTCGTCGTCGACCACTACGTCGCCATGCGCCGCACGGTCCCCGGCTTCGCCCTGGTCAGCTTCGCCGGTCCCGTCCCGGGCGCCGCGGCCAACGACGAGGCCAACCACCTGCTCGCCGACGGCCTGCGGTCGCTGCTCGCGGGCCGGCTCGGCGCCACGGGCGACCAGCGACGGCTGCGCACCGCCTTCGTGGTGGGCGTCGAGGCGGCCGACGCGCTGCTGAAGCTGGCCTTCCGCACCGACCCGGAGGGTGACACCGTCCTCATCGCCGAGACCAAGGAACTGCTGCGGGCCTACCTCGCCCGCGTCCTGGACGCCTGAAACGCCCCTGGGAGGCCCGGGCCCGCGGGATCGCTACCCGACATGCCTACCGGTCGGTATGGTGTGCCCGACGAGGATGTCTCCGGTCACCCGGGAGGGCCCGATGGCCAGC
Organism: Streptomyces sp. MI02-7b; assembly: GCF_033793585.1. Taxonomy (NCBI): domain Bacteria; kingdom Bacillati; phylum Actinomycetota; class Actinomycetes; order Kitasatosporales; family Streptomycetaceae; genus Streptomyces; species Streptomyces sp. MI02-7b. The sequence goes on from NZ_JARAWX010000013.1 coordinate 100,280, forward strand.
AGCCGTACCGCTCTGCGTATCTGTCCGCTGTGCGAGGCCACGTGCGGCCTGACGCTGACGATCGAGGACGACCGCGTCACCCGCGCCCGCGGCGACCGCGACGACGTCTTCAGCGCGGGCTTCATCTGCCCCAAGGGCGCCTCCTTCGGCGAGGTCGACGGCGATCCCGACCGGCTGACCGCGCCCCTTGTGCGGCGCGACGGCCGGCTCGCGGAGGCCACCTGGCCCGAGGCGTGGGAGGCGGTGGCCGCCGGTCTCGGCCGGGTGCTCGCCGAGCACGGCCGGGCCGCCTCCGCCGTCTACCTCGGCAACCCCAACGTGCACACCGTCGCGGGCGGTCTCTACCCGCCGACGGTCGTCCGCGCCCTCGGCACCCGCAACGTCTTCTCGGCCAGCACCCTGGACCAGATGCCCAAGCAGGCCGCCTGCGGTCACCTGTACGGCGACGCGCTGGCCGTCCCGGTCCCCGACCTGGACCGCACCGACCACTTGGTCGTCATCGGCGGCAACCCCATGGTCTCCAACGGCAGTCTCGCCACGGCCGCCGACTTCCCCGGCAAGCTCAAGGCACTGCGCCGGCGCGGCGGCAGGCTCACCGTCATCGACCCCAAGCGCACCCGCACCGCCGAACTCGCCGACCGGCACCTCGCCCCGCGCCCCGGCACCGACGCCGCCCTGCTCTTCGCCCTCGTCCACGTGCTGTTCGAGGAACGGCTGACCGACCTCGGCCGCCTCGCCGAGCACGTCACCGGGGTCGAGGAGGTCCGGGCACTGGCACGCGACTTCGCCCCTGAGAGCGTCGCCGCCCACTGCGACGTCCCCGCCGCACAGATCCGCACCCTCGCCCGCGATCTCGCAGCCGCCCCGACGGCCGCCGTCTACGGACGTCTGGGCAGCACCGCCGTCCGGTTCGGGACCGTCGCCAGCTGGCTGATCGACGTGCTCAACATCCTCACCGGCAACCTCGACCGCCCCGGCGGGGCCATGTTCCCGCTGCCGCCCACCGCCCGTGCGCCACGCCCGCCCCGCCCCGGCCGCGGCTTCACGACCGGGCGCTGGCGCAGCAGGGTCTCCGGTCACCCCGAGGTCGCCTCCGAACTGCCCGCCGCCGCGCTCGCCGAGGAGATCGACACCCCCGGGGAGGGCCGCGTCCGCGCGCTGGTCACCATCGCCGGCAATCCCGTCCTGTCCGCCCCCGACGGCGAACGCCTCGACCGGGCCCTGGCCGGGCTGGACTTCATGGTCAGCGTGGACCCGTACCTCAACGAGACCACCCGGCACGCGGACGTCGTGCTGCCGCCGCCCCCGCCGTCGCGCAGCGCGCACTACGACTTCGCGTTCACCCATTTCTCCGTGCGCAACAACGCCCGCTACAGCCCGCCGCCGGTGCCTGTGGAGGACGGGCGCCCGGACGAGCCGGAGATCCTGGCCCGCCTCGCCCTCGTCATCGGCGGCCTCGGGGCGGACGCGGATCCCGCCCTCGTCGACGAACAGGCGATCACCCATCGCCTCGGCAAGGAGACCGCCGACCCGCACTCGCCGGTCCACGGCCGGGAACCCGGCGAACTGGCCGCGCAACTGACCGGGCGTACGGGCTACGAGCGGCGGCTCGACATGATGCTGCGCCTGGGCCCCTACGGCGACGGCTTCGGTGCCGACGCGCGGGGACTCACGCTCCAGCGGCTGCTGGAACGGCCGCACGGCATCGACCTCGGCCCGCTGCGCCCCCGTGTTCCGGAGATCCTGCGCACCGCCTCCGGCACGATCGAGCTGGCGCCCGCCGCCGTCACCGCGGACGTCCCCCGACTGCTGGAGTCGGTCACCGATCGCGCCGGCGACGGCCTGGTCCTCGTCGGCCGCCGCCATCTGCGCTCCAACAACAGCTGGATGCACAACGTCCCGGCGCTGACCGGCGGCACCAACCGCTGCACGCTCCAGGTCCACCCGCAGGACGCCGCGCGCCTCGGGCTCACCGACGCGGCCCCCGCCCGGATCAAGGGCGACGGCGGCGAGATCGAGGCGCCCGTGGAGGTCACCGACGCGATGCGGCCCGGCGTGGTGAGCCTCCCGCACGGCTGGGGACACGACCGGGACGGCACCCGGCTCACGGTCGCCACCCGTACCCCCGGCGCCAACCTCAACCAACTGCTCGACGGCAGTCTCCTCGACCCGCTGTCGGGCACGGCCGTTCTCAACGGCTTCCCCGTCCAGGTCGCCCCCGCGTGATCCACTGCACGGAGTGCCGCCCTGGCACCAGAAAACTATCGGCGCTAGTTTGGGTGGGCCACGGCACAGGCGCCGCCCGGGAGGACAACGGATGAAGCCGCACGACGGGATGTACATCGACGGCGAGTGGCGGCCCGCCGCAGGCACGGAGACGATCGACGTCGTCAACCCGGCCGACGAGCAGGTGTTCGCCACCGTGCCCGCCGGCACCGACGCCGACGTGGACGCCGCGGTGCGCGCCGCCCGCGCGGCCCTCCCCGGCTGGGCCGGTACCGCCCCCGCCGACCGGGCCGCCCGCATCGCCGCGCTGCGCGACGTGCTCGCCGGGCGCCGCGACGAGATCGCCGAGACCGTCGCCGCCGAACTGGGCGCGCCCCTGGCCTTCGCCCAGGCCGTCCACGCCGACCTCCCGATCAAGGTCGCCGGTTCGTACGCCGAACTCGCCGCCGGGCACGCGTTCGAGGAGCGGATCGGCAACTCCACCGTGTTCCACGAGCCGGTCGGCGTCGTCGGCGCGATCACGCCCTGGAACTACCCGCTGCACCAGATCGTCGCCAAGGTCGCCCCCGCCCTCGCCGCCGGCTGCACCGTCGTGCTGAAGCCCGCCGAGGACACGCCGCTGGTCGCGCAGCTCTTCGCCGACTCCGTCCACGAAGCGGGCCTGCCCGCCGGGGTGTTCAACCTCGTCACCGGTCTCGGCCCAGTCGCGGGACAGGCGCTCGTCGCCCACCCCGGCGTCGACCTGGTGTCGTTCACCGGCTCCACGGCCGTCGGCAAGCAGATCGCCGCCACCGCCGGGGCCGCGGTCAAGCGCGTCGCGCTGGAGCTCGGCGGCAAGTCCGCCAATGTCATCCTCCCGACCGCCGACCTCGCCAAGGCCGTCAACGTCGGCGTCGCGAACGTCATGTCCAACACCGGGCAGACCTGCAGCGCCTGGACCCGCATGCTCGTCCATCGCGAGCGCTACGACGAGGCCGTCGCCCTCGCCGCGGCCGCCGCCGCCAAGTACGTCCCCGGCGAGCGCATCGGCCCCGTCGTCAACGCCGAGCAGCAGGCCCGGGTGCGCGGCTACATCGAGCAGGGCATCGCCGAGGGCGCCCGGCTCGTGGCCGGCGGCCCCGAGGCGCCCCGCGCGCTCGGCTACTGGGTCAGCCCCACGATCTTCGCCGACGTCACCCCCGGCATGACCATCGCGCAGGAGGAGATCTTCGGCCCGGTCCTGTCGATCCTGGCGTACGAGGACGAGGACGACGCCCTGCGCATCGCGAACGGCACCGTCTACGGCCTCGCGGGTGCCGTGTGGGCCGGCGACGACGCCGAGGCCGTCGCCTTCGCCCGGCGCATGGAGACCGGCCAGGTCGACATCAACGGCGGTCGCTTCAACCCGCTGGCCCCCTTCGGCGGTTACAAGCAGTCCGGCGTCGGCCGCGAACTCGGCCCGCACGGCCTGGCCGAGTACCTCCAGACCAAGTCCCTCCAGTTCTGACGCCCCCGAACCCCTGAGCGCAGGAGAAAACACCGTGGTCCGCGCCGCCGTCCTGTCCGCCGTCAACGCGCCCCTGGCCATCGCCGACATCGAGCTGCCCGAACCCGGCCCCGGCCAGGTCCGGGTGCGCCTCGCGGCGGCCGGTGTATGCCACTCCGATCTGTCGCTGTCCAACGGCACGCTGCGCCAGCCGGTACCCGCCGTCCTCGGCCACGAGGGCGCGGGCACGGTCGTCTCGGTCGGCGAGGGCGTCACTGGCCTCACCCCCGGCGACCCCGTCGTCCTCAACTGGGCACCCCCCTGCGGCGCCTGCCACTACTGCGGCCTCGGCGAGCCCTGGCTCTGCGCCAACGCGGGCGCGGCCGCCGCCGCGCCCTACGCCAAGCTCGCCTCCGGCGGCGACGAGCTCTACCCGGGCCTGGGCACGGCGGCCTTCGCCGAGGAGACCGTGGTCGCGGCCTCCGCGGTGCTGCCGCTGCCCGACGGCGTCCCGCTCACCGAGGCCGCGCTGCTGGGCTGCGCCGTCCTCACCGGCTACGGCGCCGTCCACCACTCCGCCGCCGTCCGTCCCGGCGAGTCCGTCGTCGTCTTCGGCGTGGGCGGCGTGGGCCTCGCCGTGCTCCAGGCCGCCCGCATCGCGGGCGCGGGGACGATCCTCGCCGTCGACGTCTCCCCGGCCAAGGAGGAACTCGCCCTGGCCGCCGGCGCCACCGAGTTCCTGGTCGCCGGTGACGACATCGCCAAACGCGTCCGCGCGCTGACCGGTGGCCACGGCGCCGACGTCGCCATCGAGTGCGTTGGACGCGCGGACACCATCCGCGCCGCCTGGTCCTCCACGCGGCGGGGCGGCCGCACAACGGTCGTCGGCATCGGCGGCAAGGGGGATGTGGTGTCCTTCTCCGCCCTGGAGCTCTTCCACTTCGGCCGCACGCTGTCGGGCTGCGTCTACGGCAACAGCGACCCCGCCCGCGACCTGCCCGTCCTCGCCGGCCACATCCGTGCCGGGCGCCTGGACCTCTCCGCCATGGTCACCGAACGCATCGCCCTGGAGGCCATCCCGGCCGCCTTCGACGCGATGCTCGCGGGGCGCGGCGGCCGCGCCCTGGTGGTGTTCTGAGGCCCGCTCACCCTCGACCGGCCGTCACGGTCACCTGCCCGTCATCCGGTCCCGGGGGCCGCGTCCACGCGTGGGTCGTGAAGGTCGGCAGGCGGCTCCGCGTCAGGGCGAAGCGCGGCAGCGTCACCCCGAACGCGGCGGCGATCGCCCCCAGGGCACGCAGTTCACCCTCTCTCGGGAAGTCCTCGGGGCAGAAGAGACGACCCGGATCGAGGTCCGGCGGCACACTGCCGCTCCGCCGGACCCCGGTGCCGTGCACGGTGAACGCGTAGGACTCCTCGCCCTTCTCGGCGACCGACAGGTGGAAGAGGTCGGACGACCTCGACCCGTGGGCCCCTCCCGGGCAGCCCCAGACCACGACGGCGCGTCCGGCCCGGGACGCGGCGGCCGCCGGCGAGACGAACCGTGCCTCGTCGAAGGCGGGCGGCAGCCCGTCGAAGGCAAAGCACCAGCCCCCGCCGGCGCTGCCGGTGGCCATGCGTGTCGCGCCCTTGGAAGGCGGGTTCGTGCGGGAGGCGCCCCGGAGGAGTCCGTCGTCCCCCTCCGTCCCCAGCAGCCCGGGCAGCGCGTCCGGGGGCGCGCCCTCCACGAGGACGAAGCGGTAACCGCGTCGGTTCCCCATGGTGGACGGGAGCCAGAGGAGGCCGGCCGGATCGGCGTCGGCGGCGGGTTGCGGCCTCACTCCCGCCTCGCCGGCGCGCGGGGTGGCCAGCAGTTCCTCTCCGCGCTCCGGCGTGATCAGCGGCCCGAGGACCGGGTCCGCGAGCAGACCCAGCGGAGCGAGCAGAGCCGGACCCGCCGGCTCCCAGTCCGGCAGCGCGGCGCGCAGGGTGCGCCATGCCTCGTCGGTGCCACCCCAGCGCGCCTGCTCCCACGCCCGGTCGACGGCCTCCCCGAAGGCGCCCGGCGCCGTGTAGCGGAAGGTCTCCTCCCGCATGCTCCGCAGCAACTCCTGGCCCAGGGCGCGGACCTCGCCGGAGGCATCCCGCACGACCGACTCCCACGAGGCGTCGTCACGTCGGTCCTGTACGTGCTCGGCGGCCAGGAGCGCCAACAGGTCGTGCGCGTACACGGGGTCGAGCGCGGGCCCGCCGAGACCGGTCGTCCGGCCTCCGACCAGCAGCCGCCGTATCTGGGCGCGCAGCGGCTCCGCGCCCGGCCGTCCGTACTCCTCCGCCTCCCTGAGCGCCGTCTCGGCCCGCTCGTACCGTCCGCCCAGTGCGTCGCGCCGGGCGTCCTCCACCGCGGCGTCCAGCGCCCGCGTCGTCGAGTTGGCGAACTCCCCTCCGCCACGGGCGCTGTGGATCATGGACGACCGGTGGAACGCCCGGTACCCGCCCTCCATGAAATCCCGGAACGACGCGTACCGCGTGGGCGGATGTCCCGACCAGACGTCGAAGCAGGAGACTGCCCATTCCCCGTCCTCGTCCGTGTCGCCCGGGTCCATGAGCACGTGGACGGCGTCGGACGTGTCGTTCACGTGCAGGGCCCGCCCCCACATGCCGGCGCGGACCACGTCCTGCGGTGACGGAACCTCGTCCGGATCGACCCTGTGGATGTCCGCGAACCCGCTGACGTCCTCGAACCACCGCGTCCCCTCGGCGCCGACGAGCCGTGGGACAGTCCTGCCCGCGTGCCGCCACCCGTCGCTCACCTCGAGGAACGCCCGGTAGGACGGCGGCAGTCGGCGCCCCAGCCGCTCCTCCGCCAGAGCGATGCGCTCCGCGTCCGCCGGGGCGAAGCCCAGCCAGCGGTCGCGCACCGCCGCCGCGTCGTCCTCGGAGAGGGAGTCGTCCGGGTCCTGGGCGTCGGCCCACTCCTCGCTCCAGCGCACGAGGAAGGACCGCCAGTCGAAGGCCGTGTCCGTCATGGGCCGATCGTCGCACCGGCCACCGACAACGGGCCCCGGCCGCTCAGCGCGGCAGCGCCGCGAACTGCACCGCCAGCCCGTCCACCAGGGCCCGCAGCCCGGTCTCGAACGCGCCCTCGTCCACCCGCTGCTGATGTTCCGCCAGCAGGTGCGCCTGCCCCAGGTGCGGGTAGTCCGCCGGGTCGTACGCGGACGCGTCGTCGACGAACCCCCGCGCGAACGAGCCCAGCGCCGACCCCGCCACGAAGTACCGCATGAGCGCGCCCACCCGGGTCGCGTGGGCCGGCGGCCAGCCCGCCGCCATCATGCCGCCGAAGACCGCGTCGGCCATGCGCAGGCCCGCGGGGCGACGGCCGGGTCCCTGGGCGAGGAACGGCACGATGTGGGGGTGCGCGGCGAGGGCGGCGCGGTAGGACCGCGCCCAGTCCACCAGCGCGTCACGCCAGTCGCGGCCGTCCTCGAACATGGCGAGGTCCACCTCGGCGACGACGGCGTCGGCGACCGCGTCCAGGATCCCGTCCTTCGTCGTGAAGTGGTTGTACAGGCTCGGCCCGCTGACCCCGAGCTCCGCGGCGAGCCGCCGGGTGGAGACGGCCGCCAGCCCCTCCGCGTCCACCAGCGCGAGCGCCGCGGCGACGATGCGCTCGCGGCTGAGCAGGGGCTTGCGGGGACGGGCCATGCGCCACATAGTAGAGGCTGCGAGCAGGAAACTAGCACTGCTAATTAACGAGTGGATCAACACCGGGGTGCGTCGTGAACCTTGAGCTGTCCGAGGAGCAGGCCGCGGTCCGCCGCCTGGCCGCAGACTTCACCGAGCGCGAGATCGCGCCGCACGCGACGGCCTGGGACCGCGCCGAGAGCGTGGACCGCGGCATCGTGAAGAAACTGGGCGCGGTGGGCTTCCTCGGCCTCACCGTCCCGGAGGAGTACGGCGGCTCGGGCGGCGACCACCTCGCGTACTGCCTGGTCACCGAGGAGCTGGGCCGCGGGGACTCGTCCGTGCGCGGCATCGTCTCGGTCTCGCTCGGCCTCGTCGCGAAGTCCGTCGCCCACTGGGGCACCGAGGAGCAGAAGCGCGCCTGGCTGCCCCGGCTGACCTCCGGCGAGGCCGTCGGCTGCTTCGGCCTCACCGAACCCGGCACCGGCTCGGACGCCGCCCACCTCACCACCCGGGCGACCCGGGACGGCGGCGACTGGGTGATCAACGGCACCAAGATGTTCATCACGAACGGCACCTGGGCCGACGTCGTCCTGCTCTTCGCCCGCACCAATGACACCCCCGGTCACAAGGGCGTCAGCGCCTTCCTCGTGCCCACCGACACCCCTGGCCTCACCCGCCGCGAGATCCACGGCAAGCTCGGCCTGCGCGGCCAGGCGACCGCCGAGCTGGTGCTCGAGGACGTGCGCGTACCGGACTCCTCGATGATCGCGCCCGAGGGCAAGGGCTTCTCGGTGGCGATGTCGGCACTGGCCAAGGGCCGGATGTCGGTGGCCGCCGGCTGCGTGGGCATCGCCCAGGCGGCCCTGGACGCCGCCGTGGGCTATGCCAAGGAGCGCGAGCAGTTCGGCCGGCCCATCGCCGCCCACCAGCTGGTGCAGGAGCTGATCGCCGACATCGCCCTCGACGTGGACGCCGCCCGCCTGCTGACCTGGCGCGTCGCCGACCTCATCGACCGCGGGCAGCCGTTCGCGGCGGAGTCGTCCAAGGCCAAGCTCTTCGCCAGCGAGGCGGCCGTGCGCTGCGCCAACAACGCGCTGCAGGTGTTCGGCGGCTACGGCTACATCGACGAGTACCCGGTCGGCAAGCTGCTGCGCGACGCCCGTGTGATGACCCTGTACGAGGGCACGAGCCAGATCCAGAAGCTGCTCATCGGCCGTGACCTGACCGGGGTCTCGGCGTTCTGACCGGGCCCGGCCGCCGCCCGTCCCCGTTCGACCGACCGCTCGGAATCTAAGCGCTTGCTCAGTGGGCATGTAGGGTATCCGCCATGGACGTGGAGGCGGAGCGGTCGGAGCGGACCGAGGCATGGACCGGCATCACCCCTGATGCCGCCCGGCGGCTGGTCATCGCCGCGGTCGAGGCGTTCGCGGAGCGCGGCTACCACGCGACGACCACCCGCGACATCGCCGGCCGCGCCGGCATGAGCCCGGCGGCGCTCTACATCCACTACAAGACCAAGGAAGAGCTGCTCTACCAGATCAGCGTGGTCGGCCACCGGCTCTCCCTCGGGCTGCTCCAGGACGCCGCCGGCGGCGAGGGCTCCCCGGCCGGGCGCCTGGCCGACGCCGTGCGCGCGTTCGTCCGCTGGCACGCCGAGCACCACACCACCGGACGGGTCGTGCAGTACGAGTTGGGCGCGCTCGGCCCCGAGCACTACACCGAGATCGTGGAACTGCGCCGGCAGAGCGAGGCGGCGGTCCGCTCGATCCTGCGCGACGGAGTGCGGACGGGGGAGTTCGACGTCCCCGACGTCTCCGGCACGACCGTCGCGCTGCTGTCGCTCTGCATCGACGTGGCCCGCTGGTTCAACCCGGGCGGGCGCCGCACGCCGGACGGGATCGGCGCGCTCTACGCCGATCTCGCCCTGCGCATGGTCGGGTACGGCCCGGCCGGCTCCGGCCGGGAGTGAGGCCTCAGAGGTAGAAGCGCACGACCGTCTCGGCGACGCAGACCGGCTTGTCGCCGCCCTCGCGCTCAAGGGTGATGCGGGCGACGAGCTGTGCTCCGCCGGGCACTTCGGTGACCTCGGCCACCTGGCCCGTGGCACGCAGTCGCGAACCCACCGGTACGGGTGAGGGGAAGCGCACCTTGTTGACGCCGTAGTTGACGCCCATCTTCACGCCCTCGACGCGCATCAGTTCGGGGGTGAAGGAGGGGATCAGCGACAGCGTCAGGTAGCCGTGCGCGATGGTGGTGCCGAAGGGGCCCTGCGCCGCCTTCTCCGGATCCACGTGGATCCACTGGTGGTCGCCGGTGGCGTCCGCGAAGAGGTCGATCCGCTTCTGGTCGATCTCCAGCCAGTCGGTCGTGCCGAGTTCCTCGCCGACGGCGGCCTTCAGTTCGTCCACCGACGTGAAGATCCTGGGCTGTCCCATGTCATGCCTCCCGTACTGTCCAAGCGCTTGCTCAGCATGCTGCGACGGGCCGATCCCTGTCAACGCCCCGCCCTCCGGCGCGTATCACGAAGCCTCCGTCCGGTTTGTGGCTATCTTGCATAGCCATATGCCCCGAATGTGGCGTTGTGGCGGTGGAGGAGGCGGCAGTGGCCGAGGCCCGGACGGAGACCAGCCCGCACGACTGGGACACAACGGAGGTCCGGTACGGCAGCGGGCCGTCCGTCCCCGGTGAACGCCGCGTCCTGCTGCGGCCGTCCACCTGGCCGCAGGCCTGGGTCGCGCTCGGCGCGTACTGGCTCTCCAGCCGGGTGGTCATGCTCGCGCTGCTGCGGGCCGGGCACGGGGACATCGCGCGCGAGGTCTACTACCTCTACCAGCACTGGAGTCACGGCTTCGAACGCGGAACGTACCCGGTGCGCGACGTCACATGGCAGTACCCGCCCGGCGCCGCCCTGGTGATGCTGACGCCCGCGCTGCTGCCGGGCCTGAGCTACCTGCAGGGCTTCGTCCTGCTCTCGCTCCTCGGTGACGCCCTCGTGCTGGCCGCCCTCCTGCGGGCCGGGTGGAACCGGCCCGGCCGCAGCATCGCGGGGGCCTGGATGTGGGTGCTGGGGCTGCCCCTGCTGATGCACCTGCCCTACTCCCGCTACGACCTCCTGGTCACCGCCGTCGCCGTGTGCGCGCTGCTCGCGGTGCCCGTGCGGCCCCGGCTGGGCGGCGCCCTCGTCGGGCTCGCCGCCATGATCAAGCTCTGGCCCGCGCTCACCGTGCTCGGCACCCCGCGGGGCCGCACGACCCGCCAGGCGTGGACCGCGGTGGGCGTCTCGGCGGCCGCCCTGCTCGCGGTGCTGACCGTCTTCTTCCGCGGCGCCACCGGCTTCGTCGCCGCCCAGCACCACCGCGGGGTCGAGGTCGAATCGCTCGGCGGCACCTTTCTGCACGTCGCGGCACTGCTCGGCTGGCCCGGCCGGGTGCGGGCGCACTACGGCTCCATGGAGTTCATCGGCCCGTACGTCACCTGGGTGGCCACCGCCTCGCTCGCGCTCACCGGCGCGGCCCTGGTGTGGCTGCTGGTGTGGCGGCTGAGGGCGGCCCGCTGGACGCCGGCCACCCCCTACGACGCCGCCATGACCGCCGTGCTGCTCTTCACCGTGACCAGCCGTGTCATCAGCCCGCAGTACCTGATCTGGCTGATCGGGCTCGCCGCCGTCTGCCTGACGATGCGGCAGACGACGCAGCGCCCGGTGACCGTCCTGCTGCTGCTCGCCACCGCCGTCACCACGGTCGACTACCCGCTGTTCTTCGAGGAGGTCGTCAGCAACTCCTGGCAGGGCACCAGCGTCGTCGCGATCCGCAACGCCCTGCTCGTCGGCGCGGCCGCGATGTCCTGCGCCCGGCTGTGGCGGGCGAGCGTCCCGCGCCGCAAGAAACTCACGACGCTCTCGTAGAGTCGGGGCATGGCCGCCCTCCCCACCGAACAACGCGAACTGACCGTCGGCCAGCTCAGCGCACGCAGCGGCGCGGCGGTCTCGGCACTGCACTTCTACGAGTCCAAAGGACTGATCCGCAGCCGGCGCACCGCCGGCAACCAGCGCCGCTACACCCGCGACGCGCTGCGCCGGGTCGCCTTCATCCGGGCCTCCCAGCGGGTCGGCATGCCCCTCGCGGCGATCCGCGAGGCCCTGGACGGCCTGCCCGCGGGACGCACCCCCGACCGGGCCGACTGGGCACGGCTGTCCGCGGGCTGGCGGTCCGAACTCGACGCCCGCATCGAGCAGCTGACCCGGCTGCGCGACAGCCTCGACGACTGCATCGGCTGCGGCTGCCTCTCCCTGGACCGCTGCGCCCTGTCCAACCCCGGCGACGTACTCGGCGACCAGGGGCCGGGCGCGCGGCGGCTGCTCGCCGGGCAGCCGCCGCGCCCCGCCGCGGCGACTACCAGAGCGCGGGCCTGCGCGCGGCCCACGGACGGGCCGCCTCCAGCTGCGCCGACAGCGAGATGAGCGTGGCCTCGTCCCCGTAGCGGCCGCCGAACATCACACCGATCGGCAGGCCCCCCTCGGTCCAGTGCAGCGGCACGTTCACCGCCGGCTGGCCCGTGGCGTTGAAGATCGGCGTGAACGGCGTGAAGGCCGCGAGCCCCGCGAACTCCGCGGCCGGGTCGCCGTCGTGACGCAGTCCCGTGGGGCCCACCGGCGCCGGCGGCTGCGCCAGCGTCGGGGTCAGCACCAGGTCGTACGAGGACAGCAGCGCGTCCGCGATCAACTGCCCCAGTGCGCGGAACGCGTACAGCGACGCCGCGAAGTCCGGCCCCGAGACCTTGGCGCCCTCGGCGCGCAGGTGCCGGGTCAGCGGCATCAGCAGTTCCTCCTGCTCCGGCGCGACCGGGTAGACGGTGGCCATCACGCCCCACACGCGGGTGAAGGCGTCCAGGATCGCGCCGTCGACGGGCAGATCCACCTCGTCGACCTGGTGGCCGAGCTCGCGCAGCAGTTCCGCCGTGCCGTCGTACGCCGCACGGCAGTCCGGGTGCAGTTCGGCACCCGGAACCGGCGGCTGGGGCAGCCCCACCACCCGCAGCGGGCCGGGCTCCCGCGCGGCGTAGGAGGCGAACGTCTCGCCGGGCGGCAGCGACGGCGCGCCGTACGGGTCGCCCGGCATCCCACCCGCCAGCACGTCCAGCAGCGTCGCGGCGTCCGCGACGGTGCGGGCGAGCGGTCCGCTCGTGCTCAGCCCGCTGACGTCGTGCTGCACCGGCCCCGCGCTGACCCGGCCGCGGCTCGGCTTGATGCCGAACAGACCGCAGACGGAGGCGGGGATGCGGATGGAACCGCCGCCGTCGCTGCCCTGGGCGACCGGCGCCAGCCCCGCGGAGACGGCGGCCGCCGCGCCGCCGCTGGAGCCGCCGGCGGACCGCTCCAGGTCCCACGGGGTGCGGGCGGGCGGGGCCAGCCGGTTCTCGGTGTAGCAGGGCAGTCCGAACTCGGGGGTGTTGGTCTTGCCCAGCAGGACCGTGCCGGCGGCGCGCAGTTTCGCCGCGACGTGGTCGTCGACGTCCGGTACGTGGTCGGCGTAGGCCCGCGAGCCGAGCGTGCAGCGCACGCCCGCGACGAAGTTGAGGTCCTTCACGGGGACGGGCACGCCGTGCAGCGGCGACAACTCCTCGTGGCGGCCCTCGCGGCGGGCCGCCAGCGTCTCCGACTCGGCGTCGGCGGCCTGCTTGCGGGCGATTTCCGGGGTGACCGTGATGTAGGCGCCGACGGTGTCGTTGAGGCGGTCGACGCGGGCCAGGTAGTGGTCGGTGAGCTCGACCGGGGACACCTCCCCGGCCCGGATCGCGGCGCCCTGCTCCCGTGCGGTCAGATCGTGCAGCTCGGCCATGCCGGTACCGTCCCGTCCCACGTCGATTGGACCTGCGACGGCATCGTCGCATTACCCTCCGGTAGGTGTCAGCCCCTGCGCTGCGCTGGCTGTCCGGGTGGGTTTTTTCCCCGCCCGCCCTCCCGTGTGCCCCATGAAGTCACGCACCCCGGCGCGCGTGGTTCTTGGGCCGGGTGCGGGGCCTCCGGGGCTGGCCATTCTGGACAGCACATTTAGGTGCCTCGGGTACCTGCTCATCTCGTCCCGGGTTGTGCACCCAAATATGCTCCACAGTCCAGAACACCCACCCCTACGGCCCCGCCCCCTCCGTAGGTTGTCGCGCCTGATCCCCGGTGGGGGGTATGGAGGCGGTCCGGGTGCCCCCGGTTGCCTGGACACGGGCCGACCGGCTGTGAGGGCGCGTCCCATGGGGTTTCCCGGGCGGCGGGTTCCACAGGGAGCAGGGGGTAGACGCGGCTGCGGGCGGTGAGGTCGTCCGGTCCTGTGCGCTCGGCGGCGCCTGCGAGTGGCTCGGCCGGGTCGTCTTGCCGGCCGCGTCGAACTCCACTCGGCGGCTGGCGTGCGGTGTGTCTGCGAGGGGCGGATCGCGGGTCTCATGGGGTCCTGCGCGGCGGCGGGTTCCACAGGGAGCAGGGGGTAGACGCGGCTGCGGGCGGTGAGGTCGTCCGGTCCTGTGCGCTGGCGGCGCCTGCAAGTGGCTCGACCAGATTGTCTCGTCCGAGGCCGTGCCGAACGCCACTGCCGGTGCGGGGGCGAGGTGGCGGTTGCCTGGGCGGCTGGCGTGCGGCGCGCCAACGGGCGGCCCCAGGCACGGTGCCGCTTCTACCCCCCACCGGGGATCAGGCGCGATACGAAACGGAGGGGGCGGGGTCGTAGGGGTGGGTGTTCTGGACTGTGGAGCATATTTGGGTGCATGACCCGGGGTGATCAGTTGAGGGTGCTTGAGGCACCTAAATGTGCTGTCCAGAATGGCCGGCCCCGGAGGCCCCGCACCCGGCCCCCACGAAACGCGCGCCGGGGTCACTGACTTCACAGGGCACACGGGAGGGCGGGCGGGGAAAACCCACCCGGACAGCCAGCGCAGCGTCGGGTCAGCCCGCGGCGGCAAGCAACTCCCCCCGTGCCGCGGCCACCGCCGCCCCCGTCAGGACGGGAAGCGGCACCACGATCCCGCAGTGCGCGCACACCGGTCCCGCGCCGGGATAGTGGTTGAGACGGTCGCGCCACAGGAGCCGCTCCTGCGCGCAGACCGGGCAGGCGCGCCCCGCCCCCGCGTCGATCGCCGTGATGATGCGGCGCAGGACGTCCGCGAGCCGGTCGGAGGGGTGCGTGAGCGGATCGTCGCACCAGGCGACCCCGTTGCCGCCCCAGGTGCGCCGGTGCCAGTCGTCGAGCGCGCCGGGCTGCCGGATGCCGGAGAACTTCTCCTCCTTGCGGCGGGCGGCGAACTCCCGTTCGTACGCGAGCCAGACGGCCCGCGCCTCCTCCAGCTCCGCGAGTGCGGACAGCAGGCGGGCCGGGTCGGGTTCGCGGTCCTGGGGGGCGAACCCGGCGCGGGCGCACAGGTGGTCCCAGGTCGCGCGGTGCCCGTACGGAGCGAAGCGCTCCAGGCATCGCCGCAGGTAGGTGCGGCGCTGGGTGGGGGACCACCGCGGGTCGCGCACCTGTCTCGCGAGACTTCGGAATCCGGCCATGGCATGCCACCTCCGTCATCGGGTTCGCATCGCTGTCCAATGGACGTAACGGACGGCGATCCGGATCCATCCCCGGTGCGGTGAGTTCCGGCCGATCTCGTGTGCTCAAAACGTGACGCATGTTCATCTTACTCGTGGGTCAACTTCGAAGTAATCTGCGTCACACCGGCCTTCGGGAGGAGCGGTCATGCGTGTGCAGATTGACAGGTTCAGGTCAAGACTGAGAGCGGGTGCCGCCGCGGCGGTGCTCGTACTGGGCGCGAGCCTGCTCGCGCCGCTCCCATGGGCGGCCCCCGCGGCCGCCGCCACGCCCAACGACTACTGCCAGGGGCAGTGTTCCGACATCCTGCCGCCGGGGGAGAACGGCAACGCCACTCTCGCCCAGATCCTGCTCAACCAGATCTTCGGCACCCAGCCCGACCACGCGGAGGACCAGCTCGGGCCGTACGCCAATCTGGCCACCGGGTACCAGGGCCTGACGAACGCCACGATCAACACCTTCTTCAACGACGCGTCCTTCGGCGTCCCCGCCGGCCAGGTGGCGTCCACCGTCTCGCCCCGCAGCGACGTGACGATCACGCGCGACAAGAAGACCGGTGTCCCGCACATCTCCGGGACGACCCGCTACGGCACGGAGTTCGGCGCGGGGTACGCCGCGGCGCAGGACCGCCTGTGGATGATGGACCTCTTCCGGCACGTGGGCCGGGGGCAGTTGACCTCGTTCGCCGGCGGCGCCCTGGCCAACCAGGGCCTGGAGCAGCAGTTCTGGCGCGCGGCCCCGTACACCGAGGCCGATCTGCAGGCCCAGATCGACTGGATCGCCTCCCACAACGGCGCGCGCGGCCAGCAGGCGTACGCGGACGTCAGCGCGTACGTGGACGGCGTCAACGCCTACATCGCCGCATCCGACAGCGGCCGCTACTTCCCCGGCGAGTACGTGCTGACCGGTCACAAGGACGCGATCACCAACGCCGGCACCATAGAGAAGTTCAAGCCCACCGACCTGGTGGCGCTCGCCTCCGTGATCGGCGCCCTCTTCGGCACGGGCGGGGGCGGCGAGGTGACCAACGCGCTGTCGCTGCTGGCGGCCCAGGAGAAGTACGGCGTCACCGAGGGCACCAAGGTGTGGGAGTCCTTCCGCGAGCGTGACGACCCCGAGGCGGTGCTCACCGTCCACAACGGGGAGAGCTTCCCGTACGCCGTGCGCCCCGACACCCCGCGCGGCACGGCGATGCCCGACGCCGGCTCGGTCACCGAGGAACCGCTGGTCTACGACCGCACCGGCACCGGCGCGACCGCCAAGGCCGCCGCCGCGTCCAGGAGTGCGGCGAATACGGCCCTGTCGGCCAACACCAGGGGCATGTCCAACGCCCTGCTGGTGAGCGGCGCGCACACCGCGAGCGGCCACCCGGTCGCCGTCTTCGGCCCGCAGACCGGCTACTTCGCGCCGCAGCTGCTCATGCTGCAGGAGATCCAGGGGCCCGGGATCAGCGCCCGCGGCGCCTCCTTCGCGGGTCTGAGCATGTACGTGGAGCTGGGCCGCGGCCCGGACTTCGCCTGGAGCGCGACGACCTCCGCCCAGGACATCACCGACACCTACGCCGTCGAGCTGTGCCAGGACGACGTCCACTACCTCTACCACGGCACCTGCACGCCCATGGAGAAGCTGGAGCGCAGCAACTCCTGGACGCCGACCACCGCCGACGGCACGGCCGCCGGCTCGTACCGGATGCAGGTCTACCGGACCAAGTACGGGACCGTGGAGTACCGCGGGACCGTCGGCGGCAAGAAGGTGGCGTTCACCAGCCTGCGCAGCTCCTACATGCACGAGGCCGACTCGGTGGTCGGCTTCCAGATGCTCAACGACCCGTCCGCGGTCACCGGTCCCGCCTCCTTCGAGGAGGCCGTGCAGCACATCAACTACACCTTCAACTGGTTCTACGCCGACTCCCAGCACACGGCGTACTACAACAGCGGCGACAACCCCGTCCGGCAGACCGGCGTCGACGGGACCTTCCCGGTCCGCGCCGAGAGCGCGTACGAGTGGCAGGGCTTCGACCCCGCGCACAACACCGCCGACTACACACCGACCGCCCAGCACCCGCAGTCCGTCGACCAGGACTACTACGTCTCCTGGAACAACCGGCAGGCCAAGGGGTACGACGCGGCCGGGTTCGGCAACGGCTCGGTGCACCGCGGGGACCTGCTCGACGACCGGGTCAAGCAGCTCGTCGCCGCGGGCGGGGTCACCAGGGCGCAGCTCACCCGGGCGATGGCCGACGCGGCGCTGACGGATCTGCGCGGCGAGGACGTGCTGCCGAACCTGCTGAAGGTGATCCGCAGCAGCGCCGTCTCCGACCCGGCGGCCGCCGCGGCCGTCACGAAGCTCGGCGACTGGGTCACCGCGGGCGCCAAGCGCAAGGAGACCTCGGCGGGTTCGCACACCTACGCCAATGCCGACGCGGTGCGCATCCTGGACGCGTGGTGGCCGCTGCTGGTCAAGGCCGAGTTCGAACCGGGCCTCGGCAGCGGGCTGTACGCGGCGCTCACCGCCAACCTGACCGTCGACGAGTCGCCCTCGGCCGGGCACGGCCCGACCGGCGCGCACGCCGGGAGCGCCTTCCAGTACGGCTGGTGGTCCTATGTCGACAAGGACATCCGCCAGGTCCTCGGTGAGCCCGTCCAGGGCGGGTTGGCCAGGAGCTACTGCGGCGGCGGCTCGCTCAGCGCCTGCCGGGACATTCTGATCACCACCCTGAAGCAGGCCGCGGCGGCGACCGCCGCCCAGGTCTACCCGGGCGACGAGAACTGCTCGGCAGGCGACCAGTGGTGCGCCGACACCGTGATCCAGCGGCCGCTCGGCGGCATCAAGCACGGCAAGATCAGCTGGCAGAACCGCCCGACCTACCAGCAGGTCGTGGAGTTCGCCGCGCACCGCTGACCCGGTGCGACCGCCCGTGCCGCGATCCGGGGCCCGGCCGTTTCGGCCGGGCCCCGGCCCGTGTCCGGGCGGCATGACCTTCCCTCTCTCTGACCGACCGCTTAGTATGCGAAGGGAGCCGTACGAGTCGAAGGAGACGCGATGGAAGCGCTGCGCGATGCCCGGGTGGTCGTCACCGGTGCGGGGGGCGGGATCGGTGCGGCGCTGGCCCGCCGATTCGCCGCGGAGGGCGCCCGTGTCGTCGTCAACGACCTGAACAAGGCCGCCGCCGAGGCCGTCGCCGAGGAGATCGGCGGCATCTGCCTGCCCGGTGACGCCTCGGGCGTGGTCGGGCCGGCCCGCGAGGCGCTGGGCGGCCGCATCGACCTGTTCTGCGCCAACGCCGGTATCGGCTCCATGGCCGGCCCCGAGGCCGACGACGAGGTCTGGCAGCACGTGTGGGACGTCAACGTCATGGCGCACGTCCGGGCGGCGCGCGAACTGCTCCCGGAGTGGCTGGAGCGCGGTGAGGGCCGCTTCGTGGCCACCGTCTCCGCCGCCGGACTGCTGACCATGGTCGGCGACGCCCCGTACTCCGTCACCAAGCACGCGGCCCTCGCCTTCGCCGAGTGGCTGGCCGTCACCTACCGCCACCGCGGCGTCCGCGTCCACGCCGTCTGCCCGCAGGGCGTGCGCACCGACATGCTGCGCGCGGCCGGCCACGCCGGCGAACTCGTCCTCGCCCCCGGCGCCATCGAACCGGAGGACGTCGTGGAGGCCGTGCTCCAGGGCATCGCCGACGAGCGCTTCCTGATCCTGCCGCACCCCGAGGCCGCCGGGTACTACGCGGCCCGGGCCGGCGACACCGACCACTGGATCGACGCCATGAACCGGATGCAGCGGAAGCTGGAGGAGGGGGGAGCGGCATGACCTCGTACGAGAGCAAGCCCTGGCTCAAGCACTTCAGGCAGGAGCTGCGCACCCTCCCCGACCCGCCGCCGACCCTCCTGCACACCTTCCGCGCCACCGTGGAGCGGGTGCCGGACCGCACCGCGCTCGCCTACTTCGACGCCCGGATCTCCTACCGCGAGCTCGACGAGCTCTCCGACGGGCTCGCCCGCCACCTCATCGGACGCGGCTTCACGACCGGCGACCGGCTCGCGATCGTGCTGCAGAACATCCCGCAGTTCGCGGTCGCCCTGCTCGCCGCCTGGAAGGCCGGCGGCAGCGTCGTCCCGGTCAACCCGATGTACAAGGAGCACGAGCTCGGCCACATCCTGCGCGACGCCGACGTGGCCGCGCTGGTGTGCTCCGAGCGCGCCTGGGACGCCTACATCCGCAAGACGGCCGCGGACTCCCCGGTCCGCATCCCGCTGACCACCAGCGAGCTCGACCTGCAGACCCGCGACGACCAGCGGGTTCTGCCAAAGCGGCGGACCGGTGCCGGGAGTACCGGGGGCGCGGAGGACGCCGAGGACCTGCTCGCCGCCGCCCACGCCGGCACGGTGGGTCCCGCCCTGGCCGGCCCCGGGCTCACCGGCGGGGACGTCGCGCTGATCAGCTACACCTCGGGCACCAGCGGCGTGCCCAAGGGCGCGATGAACACCCACGGCAACATCAGCTTCAACGCCGACCGGCAGCGCGCCCACAGCGTGCTCCCCGAGGGGGCGACGATCTTCGCGCTGGCGCCGCTGTTCCACATCACCGGCATGGTCTGCCAGCTCGCCGCCGGCATCGCCGCAGGTGCGACGGTCGCCCTCGCCTACCGCTTCGAGACGGGCGTCGTCCTGGACGCGCTCCGCGAGCACCGTCCCGCCTACATGGTCGGGCCGTCCACCGCCTACATGGCGCTGATGGCCCACCCGGAGGCCGTGCCGGAGGACTTCGCCTCCTTCCAGCTGCTGTACTCCGGCGGCGCGCCGCTGCCGCCCGCCCTGGTGGAGGCCTTCCGGGAGCGTTTCGGGCACTACCTCCGCAACGGCTACGGCCTCACCGAGTGCACCGCCCCGGCCACCAGCACCCCGCCCCATCTGGAGGCCCCGGTGGACCCGGTCTCCGGCACGCTCTCGGTGGGCGTCCCCGGTCCCGACACCCTCGTGCGGATCGTCGACGAACAGGGCGCGGACCTGCCCTTCGGTGGGCACGGCGAGATCGTGGTGCGCGGTCCGATGGTCGTCCCCGGGTACTGGCGGCTGCCGGAGGCCTCCGCGGCGGCCCTGCCCGGCGGCGAGCTGCGCACCGGCGACATCGGCTTCATGGACGAGGACGGCTGGGTCTACGTCGTCGACCGCAAGAAGGACATGATCAACGCCTCCGGCTTCAAGGTGTGGCCCCGCGAGGTCGAGGACGTCCTCTACACGCACCCCGCGGTGCGCGAGGCCGCCGTCGTGGGCGTCCCCGACGCCTACCGCGGCGAGTCCGTGAAGGCGTACGTCAGCCTGCGCCCGGACGCCGCCGCGTCCCCCGGGGAGCTGATCGCCCACTGCAAGGACCGGCTCGCGGCGTACAAGTACCCCCGCGCGATCGAGGTCCTGCCCGAGCTGCCCAAGACCGCCACGGGCAAGATCCTGCGCCGGGAGTTGCGGGCACGAGCGGACTGACGACATACCGCTCGGTACGCTGTCCCGCGCACCGTACGGAGAGAGGGCAGGCCATGGCACGGAGTACGACACCACCGAAGGCGGCCGCCACCGCTGTCCCGCAGCGGCTGCTCGCCGAGGCCACCCGGCTGTTCGCCGAGCGCGGGTACGACCGGACCTCGGTGCAGGAGATCGTCGAGGCCGCCGGAGTGACCAAGGGCGCGCTGTACCACTACTTCGGCAGCAAGGACGACCTCCTGCACGAGATCTACGGCCGGGTGCTGCGGCTGCAGATGGAGCGCCTGGAGTCGATCGCGGACAAGGACGAGCCCGTGCAGCGGCGCCTGGTCGAGGCCGCGGCGGACGTCGTCGTCACCAGCATCCAGAACCTCGACGACACCAAGATCTTCTTCCGGTCCATCCACCAGCTGAGCCCGGAGAAGCAGAAGGCGGTGCGGGCCGACCGCCGCCGCTATCACGAGAAGTTCCGCGCGCTGGTGGAGGAGGGACAGCGCGAGGGGGTGTTCCGGGCGGAGGCCCGGCCCGACCTCGTCGTGGACTTCTTCTTCGGCGCGGTGCACCACCTCGGCACCTGGTACCGCGAGGACGGACCGCTGTCCGCCGGCCAGGTCGCCGCCGATTTCGCCGACATGCTGCTGCACTCCGTGCGGCAGCCCTGAACAGGAGCCGGGAGCGGACCGCATGAAGGCATGGCGAGTGCACGAGAACGGGGAACCGCGCGAGGCGATGCGCCTCGAGGACCTCCCCGACCCGCAGCCCGGCCCCGGCGAGCTGCTGCTCACGGTGCGCGCGGCCGCGGTCAACTTCCCCGACGCGCTGCTGTGCCGCGGCCACTACCAGGTCCGGCCACCGCTGCCGTTCACCCCCGGTGTCGAGTTCTGCGGCGAGATCACCGCCGTCGGCGAGGGCGTCGAGGGACACCGCGCCGGCGACCGCGTCATCACCCCCGCGGCGCTGCCCGGCGGCGCCTTCGCCGAGCGGGCCGTCGTCCCGGCCGCCGGTGTGCTGCCCGCGCCGCAGGCGCTGGACGACGCGGAGGCCGCCGCTCTTCACATCGGCTACCAGACCGGCTGGTTCGGCCTGCACCGGCGCGCCGGCCTGCGAGCGGGCGAGACCCTGCTCGTGCACGCCGCGGCGGGCGGTGTGGGCAGCGCCGCGGTCCAGCTCGGCAAGGCGGCGGGCGCCACGGTCATCGGCGTCGTCGGCGGCCCGGAGAAGGCCAAGGCCGCCCGGGAGCTCGGTGCCGACGTCGTCGTCGACCGGCACAGCGAGGACTTCGTTTCCGTCGTCAAGGAGGCCACCGGCGGGCGCGGCGCCGACGTGGTCTACGACCCGGTCGGCGGCGACGCCTACACCCGGTCCACCAAGTGCATCGCCTTCGAGGGCCGTATCGTCGTCGTCGGTTTCACCAGCGGCACCATCCCCAGTCCCGGGCTCAATCACGCCCTCGTGAAGAACTACGCCGTCCTCGGCCTCCATTGGGGCCTTTACAACGCCCACGACCCGGCCGCGGTCCGGCGCTGCCACGACGAGCTGACCCGGCTGGCCGCGGAGGGCGCGATCAAACCCCTGGTGAGCGAGCGGGTCCCGCTCACCGGCGCCGCCGACGCCGTGCAGCGCGTCGCGGACGGCAGGACGACGGGACGACTGGTGGTCGTCAACAGCTGATCACCCGCGAGCAACCTGTGCGCCGCCTGGATCGTCTCTTCTCCAAAGGCCGGACCGCCGAACAGGGGGAGAAACGAACGATGCGGTGGTGCCTTGACGCACGCGGGCAGTGGACGGCCTGGGCGGTGACCCGGCTGCTGCTCGTGGGGGCGTCGCTGCGCCTCGGCCCGTTCAGCGGTCTCGGAGACCTCGACCCGTCGGTCTCGGAGGTGTACACGGGCTGGTACGCGGTGCTGCGCACCGGTGTCTTCCCCGTCGCCGACGTCACCTGGCAGTACCCGCCCGGTGCCGCGCTCCCGCTGCTCGCCCCGGGCCTGGTGCCGCTGCTGGACTACGGCCACGCGTTCATCGTCTGCTGCGCGCTGTGCGACGCCGTCGTGACCGCCGTCCTGCTCCGCAAGGGGCCCGGCACGGCGGCCGCGTGGATGTGGATCGGCGGCCTGCCGCTGCTGATCACGCTGCCCTGGAGCCGCTTCGACGTCTTCGTGACCGCCACGGCCATGGGCGCCCTCATCGCGGCGGGCACCCGGCGCCGCTGGGCCGACCTCGCCTTCGGGATGCTCGTCGGGCTCGGCGCCATGGTCAAGGCCTGGCCGCTGCTCCTGCTCGGCGGACTGCGGGCCGGCCCGCGGGCCCGTACCGCGGTCCTCACGGCGGCGGCGACCGCGGCGGCCGTCGCCCTCGGCTTCGCCGTCGCCATGCCCGGGGCCTTCGACTTCCTGGCCGCGCAGCGCGAACGCGGCATCGAGGTCGAGGCGACGGCGGCGCTGCCGTTCCACGTCGCCCGGCACTTCGGCTGGTCGGGGCGGTGGATGCCGCGCGACGGCTCCATGGAGTTCGTCGGCCCCTGGATCCGCGAGGCGGTCTGGGCCAGCGAGGCCTGCACGGTCCTGGCCTTCTGCTGGCTGCTGTGGTGGTGGCGGCGGGCCGACCGCAGGGGGCCCTGGGTGCTGCCGGACGCAGCACTGACGGCGGTGCTGCTCTTCGTCGTCACCAGCCGCGTCCTGAGCCCGCAGTACCTGATCTGGCTGATCGGCCTGGCCTCCGTCTGCCTGCTGCACCGCGGCACCTCGCAGCGGCCGGTCGCCGCCCTCCTGGTCGCCGCGACCGTGCTGACGACCCTGGACTTCCCGCTGCTCTTCCGCGACCTGCTCGACGGGTCCGTCCTGGCCGTGGGCGTGCTGACCGCCCGCAACCTGCTGCTCGTGGCCGCCGCGGCGGTCTCGGCGACCCGTCTGCTGCGGGCCACCCGCCGCGCCGGCACCGGCCCCGGGGCGGTCCACCTCGTCGCGGACGGCGAGACGCGGGGCGGGAAGGACGCGCAGGCGGTGGGCGTGGGCAGCCGGGCCGCCTGACCGGGCCGGCCGCGCACCGCTCCCGCACACGAAGGCGCCCCCGGGCGGGGGACCCGGGGGCGCCTTCGCAAGCGTGTGACGCTCAGCCCTCCCGGGGGGCGTACCGCTTCAGTTCACGCCGGGCGAGCGACCGCTTGTGGACCTCGTCCGGCCCGTCGGCCAGACGCAGCGTGCGGGCCGCCGCGTACAGCTCGGCGAGCGGGAAGTCCTGGCTGACGCCGCCCGCCCCGTGCACCTGGATGGCGCGGTCGAGGATCAGGCCGACCTTCGCCGGAGTGGCGATCTTGATGGACTGGATCTCGGTGTGCGCCCCGCGGTTGCCGACCGTGTCCATCAGCCACGCGGTCTTCAGCACCAGCAGCCGCAGTTGCTCGATCTCCACGCGGGCCTCGGCGATCCACTCCTGGACGACGCCCTGCGCGGCCAGGGGCTTGCCGAACGCGACCCGCCCGGTGGCACGCCGGCACATCAGCTCCACCGCGCGCTCGGCCATGCCGATCAGCCGCATGCAGTGGTGGATGCGGCCGGGGCCCAGCCGGGCCTGGGCGATGGCGAAGCCGCCGCCCTCCTCGCCGACCAGGTTCTCCGCCGGCACCCGAACGTCGTGGAAGGCCACCTCGGCGTGGCCGCCGTGGTCCCCGTCGTCGTAGCCGAACACCCGCATGCCGCGCCGGACTTCGAGGCCGGGCGTGTCACGCGGCACGAGGATCATGCTCTGCTGGCGGTGCCGGTCCGCGGTGGGATCGGTCTTGCCCATGACGATGAAGATCGCGCACTTCGGGTTCATCGCGCCGGAGATGTACCACTTGCGGCCGTTGACGACGTAGTCGCCGCCGTCGCGCACGATCCGGGTCTCGATGTTCGTCGCGTCCGAGGAGGCCACGTCCGGCTCGGTCATCGCGAAGGCCGAGCGGATCTCCCCGGCGAGCAGCGGCTCCAGCCAGGTCTTGCGCTGCTCGTCGGTGCCGAACTCGTTCAGCACCTCCATGTTCCCGGTGTCCGGGGCGGCGCAGTTGAGGGCGGGCGGGGCGAGGTGCGGGCTGCGGCCGGTGATCTCGGCCAGGGGCGCGTACTGGAGGTTGGTCAGGCCCGCGCCGCGCTCACCGGGCAGGAAGAGGTTCCACAGGCCCAGCTCCCGCGCCGTCGCCTTCAGTTCCTCCACGACCGGCGGCGCCGACCAGACCGCGTCGCCCTCGGCCGCCTCGCGCTGCCGGTGGAAGACCGGCTCGGCGGGGTACACGTGCTCGTCCATGAAGGCGAGCAGCCGCCCGCGCAGTTCCTCGGTCCTGGCGTCGTACGCGAAGTCCATGGTCAGCCTTCCTCAAGTGTGCGCAGGCCGTTGTCGATGAAGGCCGGGACGACGGCGCCGATCCGGTCGAAGCCGGCGCCGACGGTCTGGCCGAGGGTGAAGCGGTAGTGGATGCCCTCGAGGATGACCGCGAGCTTGAAGTACGCGAAGGCCGTGTACCAGGCCACCGCCGACACGTCGCGTCCCGATCCGGCGGCGTAGCGCTCGACCAGCTCGGCGGCCGAGGGGTGACCCGGGGCGCCGCCGGTGACGGACACCGGCGTGCCGGGGGTCGGGCGCAGCTCGCCGTACATGAGCAGCAGGCCGAGGTCGGTCAGCGGGTCGCCGAGCGTGGACATCTCCCAGTCCAGGACGGCCCTGATGGTGTCGTCGGAGCCGACCAGCACGTTGTCGAGCCGGTAGTCGCCGTGCACGACCGCCGCGGGGCCGGAGGCGGGCAGCCGCGTGCCCAGGGCGGCCGCGAGCTCGTCGATGCCCGGCAGGTCGCGGCTGCGCGAGGCGTCGAGCTGCTTGCCCCAGCGGCGCAGCTGGCGCTCCAGGAACCCGTCGGGACGGCCGAAGCCGGCGAGCCCGGCCGTGACGGGGTCGACGGCGTGCAGCGCGACCAGCGTGTCCACCAGGTCGAGGACGATGGCGCGGGTGCGCGCGGGGCCGAGTTCGGTGAGCTGCTTCTCGGTCCGGTAGGGCGTGCCCTCCACGAAGTCCATGACATAGAAGGGCGCGCCCAGGACCTCGGGGTCCTCGCACAGGAGCACGGCGCCGGGGACGGGCACGGAGGTGTCGCGCAGGGCGCTGATCACCCGGTGCTCGCGGCCCATGTCGTGCGCGGTCGCCAGGACGTGTCCCAGCGGCGGCCGCCGGACCACCCAGCGCGCGATGCCGTCGGTCACGGCGTAGGTCAGGTTGGACCGCCCGCCCTCGATCAGCTCGCCGTCGAGCGCGCCGTGCAGCAGGCCGGGCCGCTGCGCGTCCAGGTACCGCCGCAGCCGGTCCAGGTCGAGCCCCGGTGGGTTCTCCGTACCGCTCATCATGCTCCTCGCCACTGCCGAACCTGTCCCCGACATCATGCCGACCAGTCGGTATGTCGTCCAGTCCACCGCGTGAACCGGCGGCCGCGCGCACCGAGGTGCCCGCGCCCGGCGGCGCCGCGGGACGTGCGGCCATGATCCCGCCCACCGCGCCCGACTGCCTCTGCGGCCCGGCCGCGATGACGCTTTCGGCTGCGCCGTCGACCGGGACGCCTTTCCCCGCGCGTTCGCCGACGCCCACGCGGCCGACCCGCACCGCGTGCCGCGCCGCATCGGCGCGGGGGAGTCGCCCCGCGGGGCGCGCGGCTCGCCGAGGGGGACCCGGCCCCGACCTCGCCCCGGCGCCGGCCCAGGTCTGGACGCGGTCGCCGACGTGCCCGGTGGCCCGCGCGTCGCGAGCCGCTTCCCGGAGGCCCCCGTCCGGCATGCCGCCGGTGTGCGGGGCTCGGGCCAACGGCGGGGTCCGCACCCGGCGCCGTGCGCTTCGCCCTCTGGGACGCCGCGGCCGGGCCGGCGGCATGGGCACCGCCCCCCGCCGCGGTGGGCGGTGTCGTCGCCGCCCGTGCCGGCGTGGCTGCCGCCCGGTCGGCGTCGCCGGGGTGCGATCCGTGTCCGGACCTGTGCGTTCTTGACGAGTTTGGGGAGGGGACCTAGGGTCCGATTCTGATAGACGCATCTCAATCATGTATGTGAACAACGAGGGTGGGCGTTGATGACACACCGCAGGGACCTGACGATCACGGACGTACGACTCACCCCCGTCCTGATCTCCGACCCGCCGCTCCTCAACACCCAAGGTGTTCACCAGCCGTTCACGCCCCGGTTGATCATCGAGGTGACCACCGAGACCGGGATCACCGGCGTCGGCGAGACCTACGGCGACGCCCGCTACCTGGAGCCGGCCCGGCAGCTCGCCGACGCGCTGCCCGGTTGCGAGGTCAGCGACCTGAACAACCTGGTGCCGCTCGCCAACCTGGTGTGCGCACCGCCCCAGGAGACCTCGGACGCCGTGGACGCCGGCGGGCTGCGCGGCGTCCAGACCGCCGACAAGGTGCTGCTGTCGGTCGTCTCCGGCTTCGAGGTGGCGTGCCTCGACGCGCTCGGCAAGGCGCTCGGGCTCCCGGTGCACGCGCTGCTCGGCGGCAAGGTGCGCGACACCGTCGACTACAGCGCCTACCTCTTCTACCGCTGGGCGGAGCACCCGGACGGGCAGGGCCTCAAGGACGACTGGGGCGCGGCGCTCGACCCGGAGGGTGTCGTGGCGCAGGCCCGGCGCTTCGTCCGCGAGTACGGCTTCGCCTCGTTCAAGCTCAAGGGCGGCGTCTTCCCGCCCGAGGAGGAGATCGCCGCGGTGCGGGCGCTGGCCGCGGCCTTCCCCGGCATGCCGCTGCGCCTGGACCCCAACGGCGCCTGGTCCGTGGAGACCTCGCTGCGCGTCGCGGACGAGCTCGGCGACGTCCTGGAGTACCTGGAGGACCCCACCTCCTCCACCGCCCGCATGGCCGAGGTCGCGGCGCGCACCGACCTGCCGCTGGCCACCAACATGTGCGTCACCACGTTCGAGGAGATCCCCGAGGCGTTCGCCCAGGAGGCCGTCCAGGTCGTGCTCTCCGACCACCACTACTGGGGCGGGCTGCGCAACACCCGTGAACTTGCCGCGCTCTGCCGCACCTTCGGGGTGGGGGTGTCCATGCACTCCAACACCCACCTCGGCATCAGCCTCGCCGCGATGACCCACGTCGCCGCCACGGTGCCGAACCTGCACCACGCCTGCGACTCGCACTACCCGTGGCAGACCGAGGACGTCATCACCCGCCGCCACGAGTTCCGCGGCGGCCGGCTGGCCGTGTCCGACGCCCCCGGCCTCGGCGTGGAGCTGGACCGGACGGCCCTGGAGACCCTGCACCGCCGCTGGCTCGACGACGACGGCGGCCTGCGCGACCGTGACGACGCCAAGGCCATGCGCCGCGCCGAGCCCGGCTGGGTCACCCCCGCGGTGCCGCGCTGGTGAAGGCGGGCCTCAGGCCAGGCACTCCGGGACCCGGCCGCCGTTCAGCACCGCCATGTCGGTGATGATCCGCGCCAGGTCCAGCGGCGAGCCGGGCGGCAGCCCGTCCAGCTCCGCGTACGCGCGGTGCAGATTGGCGACCAGCCGCTCCGGCTCGCGCAGTGCCGCGAACTCCCCGGCGTCGGCGGTCCTGGCGACCTCCAGCGGTTCCCGCCCGGCCTTGTGGCCGTCCGCCGCGAGCTCGGTCACGAAGCGCAGGTAGCGCTCCGTCGTGTCGTACGCCGACGGGTCGCAGACCTGCCCGTGGCCCGGCACGACCACCTCGGCGTCCAGCGAGCGCAGCATCTCCAGCGCGTCCAGCGAGCCCGCCACGGAGCCCATCAGGACGAAGGGCGCGCCGCCGTTGAACACCAGGTCGCCGGTGAAGACCACCCGTGACCCGGGCAGCCACACCACGGTGTCGCCGAGCGTGTGGGCGACCCCGGGGTGCAGCAGCCGCACCTCCTCGTCGCCGACGTGCAGGGTCAGCTGCTCCTCGTAGGTGACCGTGGCGGGGACGACGGGCACCTCGCCGTAGTCCACGTCCGGCCAGATGGCGTGCAGCTGGTGCCCCGCGGCCAGCTGCTCCTTGACGCACGCCGTGTGGCCGACGATCCGGGCGCCGGAGGCGAAGACGCTGTTGCCGTTGGTGTGGTCGCCGTGGTGGTGCGTGTTGACCACGTACGAGGGCTGCGGCACCCCGGCGGCGGTCAGCGCGTCGCGCAGCAGCAGGGCGCGCCGCTCGGTGGCGGCGGTGTCCACCAGCAGGGTCGTGCGGCCGTCGCTGACGAACCCGGCGTTGTTGAGGCACCAGCCGCCGTCCGGCTGGACGTAGGCGTGGACGCCCGGCGCGAGCCGGGAGGTGTACGGAGCTTCGGTGTACGACGGTGACGGCATGGCTGCGCCCTTCCCTGGTGGACCCCGAAGAACCTAACAGGGAAGGGCGCAGGCCAGGCGGGGTGGGGTCCGCCCTCGACGGACCGGCTACAGGATCAGCGAGAGCAGCAGGACGAAGACGATCGCGACCACCGAGATGAGGGTCTCCATCGCCGACCAGGACTTGAGGGTCTTCGGGACGCTCATCCCGAAGTACTCCTTGACCAGCCAGAACCCGGCGTCGTTGACGTGCGAGAAGAACAGCGACCCGGCGCCCACGGCCAGTACCAGCAGCGCGGCGTGGGTGGAGGTCATGCCCTCGGCGAGCGGCGCGACCAGGCCCGCGGCGGAGATCGTCGCCACGGTCGCGGAGCCGGTGGCCACCCGGATCAGGACGGCGATCAGCCAGGCCAGCAGCAGCGGCGAGATGTGCCAGCCGTCGGACCAGGCGAGGATCATGTCGCCGATGCCGGCGTCGACGAGGGTCTGCTTGAAGCCGCCGCCCGCGCCGACGATCAGCAGGATGCCCGCGATCGGGCCGAGGGACTTCTCGACGGTGGTGGAGATCCGCTCCTTGGTGAAGCCGGCCGCCCGGCCGAGGGTGAACATGCCGAGCACGACGGCCGCCAGCAGGGCGATCAGCGGCGAGCCGATGACGTCGAAGATGCGGAAGACCAGGCTGCCCTGGTCGTCGACCAGGACGTCCACCAGTGCCTTGCCGAGCATGAGCACGACCGGCAGCAGCATGGTGGCCACGGTGGGGGCGAAGCCGGGCCGCTTCTCCAGCTCGTCCGAGGCGCGGGTGGGGGTGAGGTGCTCGGGCGGGGTGACCTGCACCCAGCGGTCCACGAAACGGCCGAAGAGCGGTCCGGCTATCGCGACGGTCGGCAGGGCGACGAGGACGCCGAGCGCGAGGGTGGTGCCGAGGTCGGCGTGGATGGCGTCGATCGCGGCGAGCGGGCCGGGGTGCGGCGGGACGAGACCGTGCATGACCGACAGGCCGGCCAGCGCCGGGATGCCGATCCGCATCAGGGAGTGGTTGCCGCGGCGGGCCACCAGCAGTACGACCGGGATCAGCAGCACGATGCCGACCTCGAAGAACAGTGGCAGGCCGATCAGTCCGGCGATCAGGGCCATCGCCCAGGGCAGCCGGCGCTCGCTGGTCCTCGCCAGGATCGTGTCGACGATCTGGTCCGCGCCGCCGGAGTCGGCGAGCAGCTTGCCGAGGATCGCGCCGAGCGCGATGAGCACGCCGACGCCCGCGACGGTGGTGCCGAGCCCGGTGGTGAAGCTGGTGATCGTCTTGGCCAGCGGCGCTCCGGCGACGGCGCCGAGCACACCGGTGCCGATGGTCAGGGCGAGGAAGGCGTGCATCTTCCAGCGGGTGATCAGCAGGACGATCACCGCTATGCCGACGAGCGCGGCGACGGCGAGCCGGGTGTCGCCGGCGCTGGTGATCGGCTCCGTCGCCGCCGGCGTCGCGGCCAGCAACTCGGCGCTGAGTGCAGACACGTGGGTACTCCGTTGTCAGTGGGGGGAGGGTGTCGGAGGGTGCGGGGCGCGCTCCGGGGGGCTCAGTGGGGGAGAGCCGCCAAGGCGCGCTCGGTGATCTGCTGCGGCCCGCCGTCGATCGTGACGACCGCTCCGGCCTCGTCCGGGTCGAGCGGTTCCAGCGCCTCGAACTGCGAGTGCAGCAGCCCGGCCGGCATGAAGTGCTGCATCCGCGCCGCGAGACGGCCGGCGATCAGCTCCTCGGGGCCGTCGAGGTGGAGGAAGAACAGGCCGGGCGTGTCCCTGCGGAGCCGGTCGCGGTAGCGGCGGCGCAGTGCGGAGCAGCTGACCACGCCGCCGCGCTCGCCGCGTTCGGTGATCCAGGCCGCGATCGCGTCCAGCCAGGGGGCGCGGTCCTCGTCGTTCAGCGGGTGCCCGGCCGACATCTTGGCGATGTTGGCGGGCGGGTGGAAGTCGTCGGCCTCGGCGTACGGGACGCCGAGCCGCCCGGCGAGCAGTCCGCCGACGGTGGACTTGCCCGATCCGGAGACCCCCATGACCACCACCAGGGGCAGCCGCGGGCCGTCCGGGCCGTTGTCCGTCATCGCTGGTACCTCCTCGTCCGGGTGACGGCCCTCAGGAAACGGCATAGGTACTACTTATTCAAGGGGTCGAAATCAAATCGTCATACGAATCAATCCCGCATAGGCTGTCGCCATGGATCGGCAGGGAGAGAACGGCGGCCTGCACGCCCGGGTCCTGGCGGAACTCGGCCCCGCCATCGCCTCCGGCGTCCACCCGCCCGGCACGGTGCTGCGCATCGACGAGATCGCGCGCGACTTCGGCGTCTCCCGCACCGTCGTCCGCGAGGCCGTCCGCGTGCTGGAGGCCATGCACCTGGTCGAGTCCCGGCGCCGGGTCGGCATCACGGTGCGCCGCACCGAGGAGTGGAACGTCTTCGACCCCGCCGTCATCCGCTGGCGCCTGGCCGGCGCCGACCGGCCCCGCCAGTTGCGCTCGCTGACGATGCTGCGCACCGCCGTCGAGCCGGTCGCCGCCGCCCTCGCGGCGGCGGCGGCCACGCCGGCCCAGTGCCGCGAACTGACCGTGCTCGCGGCCGAGATGGCTGCGGCCGGACGGGCGGCGGACCTGGACGCCTACCTGGTCCACGACGTCGCGTTCCACCGCGTGATGCTCCAGGCGTCGGGCAACGAGATGTTCGCCCGGCTCGGCGACGTGGTCGCCGAGGTCCTGACCGGCCGCACCGAGCACCACCTGATGTTCAGCGCCCCCGACCCGGAGGCGGTCACCCTCCACGTCCGGGTCGCCGAGGCCGTCCGCTCCCGGGACGGCGAGACCGCCGAGCGGCTCATGCGGGAGATCTGCGTGGGCGCCATGCGCGAACTGGACATCCTGGCGCCCTGACACCGCCCGGCCGCCGGGACCGAGTCGGCTCAGCCCGTGGGCCCGGCGTGGCGCAGGATCGTGTCGACGGTCTCCTGCGGGGTCTGCTCGCCGGTGTCCAGCCACAGTCCGATCCGGGGGGTGCCCGAGCGCAGCGCGCGGTCGAGCCGGGCGGGTGTGACGACGGCGTCGTAGGCCCGCTTGGCGCGGGCTGCCTCCCGCGCGGCGACCGCCCGGGGCGGCGGGACGAGGACGACGACGTGCAGCGGCCTGGTGCGCAGCAGCGCGATGGTGCGCGGCAGTTCGTCGCCGAGGATCACGTCCTGCAGCACGGGCGTGAAGCCGGCGGCGGCGTACGCGTCGGCGCTCGCCGCGGCCAGCGCGTACCGCAGCCGCATCTGCCGCAGCGCCTCCTCGTCCGGGCCGTCGTCGTGTTCGTCGCCGGGGTGGCCGGGGTGGCCGGGGGCGGGCTCGGCGCGGCCGCCCACGATCATCCGGCGGAAGACGTTCCCGCGGATGTGCGCCGACCTCGGCAGCCGCTCGGCCAGTGCCTGCGCCACGGTGGACTTGCCCGAAGCCGGGATCCCGGTGATCAGGAACATGCCTCGCACCGCCGCCGTCTGTCGCGGAACCGGTAACGGGTCGTCACAAGGCCCTCCCCTCAGGGGAATTGACGTGTCAGGGGCGAATCTAGGGTCGAACGCGCCGGCAGCGGAATCCCTGGTGACGGACGACTGGAAACCGGATGACCGGCCGGGCCCCGGAATGGTCGACTGGTGGCCATGACCTCCCCGCCCGGCGCGCGCCCCGCCCCGCCGCAGCCCTACCGCTGGACGCTGTCGCGGGCCGGCGGCGGGCGTCGCCCCGACCGCCTCGGCGCGCTCGCCGAAGGGGGCGAGCCGCCCCGGCTCTGGTTCCTGCCCGAGCTGACGACCTGCGCGGGCAAGGTGCTCGCCCGCTCCGGCGGGGCCGATCCGTGCTTCGTGGGGCGTTCCCTGGACAGCATGTACGACCTGCTCAGCGGTGCCTTCGAGGGTTCCTCGTGGGACGGGCGGCTGCTGCGTCTGCCGCTGTCGCTGCGGGCGGCCGGCGCGGGGCTTGACGCGGCGCACACCCGCCGGCTGCGGGAGCACCTGGCGGCCGCCGGGCTCGCCCCGTACGACCTGGCCCGCCGCACCCGGCCGGTCGCGCTGGTCGACGTGGTGGACGGGGGCACGACGTACGACGTGCTGCACGGCGCGCTGGCCGGCTGGGCGGCAGAGAGCCGCGAGCCCTGGCCGGTGATCCGCCGCAAACTGCGCTTCGTCGGGGTGACGATCCGGGAGCGGACCAGCCCGAACACCTGGCGCTGGCGGCAGCACACCGAGGGAGACTGGGCCCGCGCCCTGCCGGCCGGGCACGTCGTGAGCGTGTCACTGGACGCCCGGGTGTGGGCCTACCTGGGCAACCACCAGGACAAACTGCAACCCTCGTTCCCGCCCCGCCGGTGGTTCGACGACTGGGCCGGCGAGCCCTGGCACCGCCCGGGGCTGCCGGCGGCCCTGGCCGAGTCGCTCGCCCTGGTCCGGGCGGGCCGCGGCCGCGCCGTGCGCGAGCACCTGATCCGTGTCATCGGCGCCGAGCCCGGCTTCGCCGACCGGAACGTCCGGGCGCTCGTCGCGCCGTTGCGGCGTCAGCCGCGGGCGCGGTCCTCCATGACCGGGCGCAGCCGCTCCAGCAGGCCGTAGAGCGCCTCCCGCTCCCCGGCGTCGAGCACGTCGAGGGCGCCGTGGGTGGCCTGCATCTCGTCGCGCACGCGGCGCATCGTCTCGCGGCCCAGATCGGTGGCGACCACGTTCTTCACCCGGCGGTCGGCCGGGCTCACCTCGCGGCGCACAAAGCCGTGGGCCTCCAGACGGTCGACGATGCCGGTGATGTTGGACGCGTCGCACACCAGCCGCTCCGCGAGACCGCGCATCGGGACCGGGCCGTGCAACTGGGCGAGCACCTTGGCCTGCATGGACGTCAGCCCGTGCCGCGCCGCCGCGGCCGCGAAGTCCTGCCACTGGGCGGTACCGATGGCCGCGAGCAGCTCCAGCAGCTGGATCTTGGAGGGCGGGGCGACGGCCGGCGAAGCCGGGGCGGTCGGGGCGTTCCGGGCGCTCATGCTGCGAGTGTACTCAGGTACTTGACATTGTGAACCATTTGCTTGACGTGCCCAAGTTCCCGCGGGCGCGGCGGCCCGGGCTCACAGGAACAGCAGCGCCGACCCGAGGAGGACCAGCACCAGGACGCACAGCCCGGCCCAGGCCGCCCACGGCACGCTCAGCACCGGCGGCCGGGCGTCGTCCAGCACGGCGATCCTGCGCTGCGCGACCGCCGTGAACGCCAGCCACACCAGCGCGCACACCGCCACCTCGCAGATCGCGCCCGCCGACACCCCGTGCAGCAACGACTCGCGCCCGGCCAGCAGCGCCGCCACCGCGAAGGCGAGGGTCGTGCGCCGCCACGCCAGCCGGGTCCGTTCCGGCTGCAGCCCGGGATCACGCGACGGGGTCCGGCCGGCGTCCATCAGCCGGCCCGCCCCAGCACGGCGGTGAGCAGCAGCGTCACCGCCATCGCGGCCACCACCACCGCCAGCAGCGCCGGGAACCGCGAGACCGGCAGGTCCTCCCCGCGCCGCATCGCCCGCTCGCAGCGCACCCAGTGGTTGACCGCCCGGACCGCGCACATCGCCCCGCCCACGACCAGAACGACCGCCAGCGTCACCCGGACCGGACGCTGCAGGTCCCGCAGGAACTGGTCCACGGCGAAGCCGCCGCCCACCAGCGCCAGCGCCGTGCGCAGCCAGGCCAGGAACGTCCGCTCGTTCGCCAGCGAGAAGCGGTAGTCGGGGGTCGTGCCCTCCGTCCGCATCCGTTCCGGGGCGAACCACAGGCCGACCGCCCGTGCGGTGTTCCGGACAGCGTCGATCACACGGTTCACCCTACCCACGCCGGGACAACCCCCGGCGTCCACGGGCTGCCGCCCAGGGGAGGGGTGCGTGACGTCCGCGGTCGTGGCACCGTACGGAGATCACCGGCGACCGGACGGCGGAGGCGCGGCATGGACGACACGGACGACACGGACGGGGCGGCGCGCTCGGCGGACGAGCTGCTGGACATCGTGGACGAGCAGGACCGGGTCGTCGGGCAGGCCCGCCGCGGCGAGGCGACCGCCCGCGGACTGCGGCACCGGTGCGTGTTCATCCTGGCCAGGGACGCCGGCGGCCGGATCTTCGTGCACCGCAGGACCGCCGGGAAGCTGGTCTTCCCCTCCCTGTACGACATGTTCGTCGGCGGTGTGGTCGGCGCGGGCGAGACGTACGACGACGCCGCCCTGCGCGAGGCCGAGGAGGAACTCGGCGTCAGCGGGCTGCCGCAGCCCACCCCGCTGTTCGGCTTCCTGTACGAGGGGACCGGTGCGGCCGCCGGCCACACCTGGTGGTCCCGGGTGTACGAGGTGCGCTGCGACCTGCCGGTCGCGCCGCAGGTGGAGGAGGTGGCCTGGCACGCCTTCCTCACCGAGCGGGAGCTGGAGGACGCGCTCCCGCGCCGCGCGTGGGTCCCCGACGGACTGGAGGCCTACCACCGGCTGCTCGCCCGGCGCCGCACCGCGCGCTGACCGCCGCCGCCCGCCGTGTGCCGCCGCCCGGCCCGGGTCCCGGCCCTTCTGCCCGGCGGGGCACCGCCGGTAGCGTGCCGCTCGCGCGCCCAGGTGTTCCGTTCGCGTCGCGACGGGGCCTGTGCGAGCGTGGCCGGAGGCGTATCCGCACACGCCGCGGGTAGGGAATCGGGCCCGAACGGTCCCACGGGAGGCGAGTGATGAACCGACCCAGGATCCTGGTCGTCGGCGGTGGCTTCGCGGGCATGGAGTGCGCGCACCGCCTGGAGCGCCGGCTGGCGCCGGACGAGGCCGACATCAGCCTGGTGACGCCCTGGAGCCACCAGCTCTATCTGCCCCTGCTGCCGCACGTCGCCGCAGGTGTGCTCACCCCGCAGGCCGTCGCGGTCCCGCTGCGCCGCATGCTGCACCGCACCGCGGTGATACCCGGTCGGGCGATCGGCGTGGACCCGGCGGCCAAGGCGGTGGTCGTCAGGAAGATCACCGACGAGGAGCAGGTGGAGGAGTACGACTACCTCGTCCTGGCGCCCGGCAGCGTCACCCGCACCTTCGACATCCCCGGACTCACCGAGTACGGCCGCGGCATGAAGACCCTCGCCGAGGCGGCGTACATCCGCGACCACGTCATCGCGCAGCTGGACCTGGCCTCCGCCACCACCGACCGGGCCGAGCGCGAGTCCCGGCTGCAGTTCGTGGTCGTGGGCGGCGGCTACGCGGGCACCGAGACCGCCGCCGTCCTGCAGCGGCTGACCACGGCCGCCGCCAAGCGCTACCCGCGCCTGGACCCGGCGCTCATCAAGTGGCACCTGATCGACATCGCGCCCCGTCTGATGCCCGAGCTCGGCGAGAAGCTCGGCCTGAAGGCGCTGCAGATCATGCGGGAGCGCGGCGTCGACGTGTCGCTCGGCGTGTCCGTCGCCGAGGTCACCCCCGACACCGTGACCTTCACCGACGGCCGCAAGCTGCCCTGCCGGACCCTGATCTGGACCGCCGGGGTCGTCTCCAGCCCGCTGGTGACCACGCTCGGCACCGAGACCGTCAAGGGCCGTCTCGTCACCGACGCCGAGATGCGCATCCCCGGCGCCGACGGGGTGTTCGCGCTCGGCGACTCCGCGGCGGTGCCGGACCTCGCGACCGGCGGCGGCGCCGTGTGCCCGCCCACCGCCCAGCACGCCATGCGGCAGGGCAAGGCCGTCGCCGAGAACGTGGTCGCCGCCCTGCGCGGCCGCCGGCTGGAGGAGTACCGGCACAAGGACCTGGGTCTGGTCGTGGACCTCGGGGGCGTCGAGGCGGTGTCCAAGCCGCTCGGCATCCCGCTCAGCGGGCTGCCCGCGCAGATCGTGGCCCGCGGCTACCACCTCGGCGCGCTGCGCACCTTCCCCGCCCGCTTCCGGGCGGCGGCGGGCTGGTTCCTCAACGCCGTCGCCGGCGACGACTTCGTGCGCACCGGGTTCCAGGCGCGCAGGCCGGCCGCCCTCAAGGACTTCGAGGTCACCGACATCTACCTCTCGCCGGAGGAGATCCGCCGCCACGTGGCGTCGCTGCGCGCGACCGCGGCCTGACCCCGGACAGTGCCGCACCTCGGCACCGCCGCACCACCACATCTGAAGACCGACACCGCCGACGGCGAGGGACATGACCCAGCGACGAGACACCCTGCGGATCGCCAACTGCTCCGGCTTCTACGGGGACCGGCTCTCGGCCGCCCGCGAGATGGTCGAGGGCGGCCCCATCGACGTGCTGACCGGCGACTACCTCGCCGAACTCACCATGCTGCTGCTGTGGAAGGCCCGGCAACGGGACCCCGGCGCGGGGTACGCGGTCTCGTTCCTCGCCCAGATGGGCGACGTGCTCGGCACGTGCCTGGAGCGCGGCATCAAGGTCGTCGTCAACGCCGGCGGCCTCAACCCCGCCGGGCTCGCCGCCAAACTCGGCGAACTGGCGGCCCTCGCCGGGCTGAGCCCCTCGGTGGCGTACGTCGAGGGCGACGACCTCGTCGAGCGGCTGCCCGAACTCCAGGCCCAGGGCCACCACTTCGCGCACCTCGCCACCGGCCGCACCCTCGCCGACGCGGGCGTGCGGCCCGTCACCGCCAACGCCTACCTCGGCGCGTGGGGGATCACGCGGGCGCTGCGCGCCGGTGCCGACGTGGTGATCTGCGGGCGCGTCACGGACGCCTCCCTGGTGGTCGGCCCCGCGGCGTGGGCCTTCGACTGGGCGCCGGACGACTGGGACCGCCTGGCCGGGGCCGTCACCGCGGGGCACATCATCGAGTGCGGCGCCCAGGCGACCGGCGGCAACTACTCCTTCTTCACCGAGATCGAGCGCCCTGTGCACCCCGGCTTCCCCATTGCCGAGATGCGCCCCGACGGGTCCGCCGTCATCACCAAGCACGACGGCACCGCCGGCGCCGTCACCGTCGAGACCGTCACCGCCCAGCTGCTGTACGAGATCGACCGGCCCGCCTACCTCAACCCGGACGTCGTCACCCGCTTCGACACCGTCACCCTGGAACAACTCGGCCCCGACCGGGTCCAGGTCAGCGGCGCCCGCGGCGAGCCCGCCCCCGACACCCTCAAGGTGTGCCTCAACCACCACGGCGGCTACCGCAACACGGCGACCTTCGTGCTGACCGGTCCCGACATCGAGGCCAAGGCCCGGTTCGCGGAGGCGTCCCTGCTGGACGCCACCGGCGGGCCCGGGCGCTTCGGGACGTACGACGTCCACCTGGAGCCCACCGCGTCCGGTGCCCGGCTCACCCTCACCGTGAAGGACGCCGACAAGGACAAGGCCGGCCGCGCCCTGTTCTCCGCCGTGGTCGGCACGGGCCTGTCGACGGCACCCGGACTGCACATGGAGCACTTCTCGCCGAAGGCCACCGAGTACGGCGTGCACTGGCCCGCCCTGGTCCCGGCCGAGGTGGTCCGGCACGAGGTCGTGCTCCACGACGGCACCCGGGTGCCCGTGCCGCGTGCACCGGTGGTCGCCGCGGCGCCCGTGCCCGCCCCCGCGCCGGGTGCCGCGTCCGCCGTGCCCGCGCCGGGCGGGCCCACCGTGCGCGCCCCGCTGGGCCTGGTCGTCGGCGCCCGGTCCGGTGACAAGGGCGGCGACGCCAACGTGGGCCTGTGGGCGCGCAGCGACGCCGCGTACGCCTGGCTGCGGGACTGGCTGGACGTCGAACGGCTGCGCGCGCTCGTGCCGGAGGCCGCCGAGCTCCGTGTGAGCCGCCACGAACTGGCCAATCTGCGCGCCCTCAACTTCGTCGTGCACGGCCTGCTCGGCGAAGGCGTGGCCGCGTCCACCCGTCCGGACCCGCAGGCCAAGGGCCTCGGGGAGCAACTGCGCGGCCTGGAGGCCGACATTCCCGCCGCGCTGCTCCCGGCGCCGCGCGGTGAGGCGTGACCATCCCCGTGAGCCATCTCGACGTGCGTCTTCGGACCCCCGCGTGCGGCGGGCGCCGGGACGTGTCCGCCGCGCCCGTGCGCGACCTGCTGACCGGTCGCGTCGTCCCCCTGGAGGGCGAGCCGCGAGTGCCGTTGGCGCGAACGCTGGTCCGCGGGGGGCTCGTCGGGTGCGCGGGCGGCCGGGCGTCCCCGGCGCGGAGCGCGTGCCAGGGACGCGAAGGCTGACGCTGCCCGCGTCCGCGGGACGACCGGGTGGGGGGTCCGGCGAGTGGGCGACGGTATGGGCGCTCGCCGAGGACCGGTTCGGCGGCGCCATGTTGGCGGACGGCCTGCCCGGCGCGGGGTCGGGGGTGCACTCCGCGTGGGCCGTCCGGTCGCGGATTCGCCCCGACCGCCGCGACCCGCGGACCTCGCAGCCGCCCGCGCCCGGCGAGGCCTCAGACCCGGAAGACCGAGCCGACGAACTCCGTCAGCAGGCGCTCCTTGAGGCGGCCCGGCAGGGCGTCCAGGAGCGCCAGCACGGGGGCCATCCGGCGCGGCAGTTCCGATCCGCCGCCGAGGCCCGCGAAGGCGAGCACCCCCGCCACCTCCTCGGGGCCCAGGGTGTCCGGGTCGAGCCCGGCCGCGAACTGCGCGAGCCCGGGGTCCACGGTGACCGGCGCCAGGGTCCGCGCGGCCTTCAGGGCCGCGTCCAGGTCGGCGAGCAGGGCGTCGACCAGCCCGGCCGACGCGGGAGTCAGGGTGAGGTGCAGATTCGGCGGGAGCCCGTCGAAGGACAGCTGCGGCTGGAGGTACCAGCCGCGTTCGCGCATCTCGTCGGCCAGGTGCAGCAGCAGGCCGAGATCGGGCGCGCCGTCCGTCCCGAGCAGGGTGAACGCCACCAGCCCTGCCCCCGGGTCGCCCAGCACCCGTACGCCCTCCACGGCGCGCAGCCCCGGCAGCAGCCGGTCGGCCGCCCCGGCGGTCCGCTCGGCGAGCTCGCGGTAGCCGTCCTCGCCGATGTACCGCTGCACCGCCCACGCCTGGGCCAGCAGCCCGGCCGACTTGGTGCCCTGCACCGTCGGGTTGACCACCGGGTAGCCCGGCCAGCCCGCGTGCGCGAAGTACTGGTGGCGGCGCAGCTCCGCGTCCCGGTACAGCACGACCGAGGCGCCCTTGTCGGCGTAGCCGTACTTGTGGAGGTCCACCGACAGCGAGGTCACCCCGGGCACCGACAGGTCGAACGGCGGCACGTCCCG
Source organism: Streptomyces sp. MI02-7b (assembly GCF_033793585.1). NCBI lineage: Bacteria > Bacillati > Actinomycetota > Actinomycetes > Kitasatosporales > Streptomycetaceae > Streptomyces > Streptomyces sp. MI02-7b. Next base: position 140,153 of record NZ_JARAWX010000013.1, read on the forward strand.
CCCCGCCCGCCGCAGATGGGGCAGCAGCCAGCCGCCGATGCAGGCGTCCACATGGCAGAGCACCCCGCGTGCGGCCGCCGCGGCGGCGATCTCCGTCACCGGGTCGATCACCCCGTGCGCGTACGACGGAGCGGAGGCGACGACGAGCGCGGTGCGGCCGGTGATCGCCGCCGCCATGGCCGCTGCGTCCGCCCGCAGGCTCTCTTGGTCCACGGGAACGGTCACCGTCTCCAGACCCAGGTAGCAGGCGGCCTTGTGGAACGCCGCGTGCGCGGTCGAGGGCAGCAGGAGCTGCGGCTCCATCACCCCGCGCACGGCGCGGGCGTGGTCGCGGGCGGTCTTCACGGCCAGCAGGATCGACTCGGTGCCCCCGCTGGTGAAGGTGCCCTGCGCGCCGGGCGCGCCCAGCAGCGCCACGGCCGCCGCCACCACCTCGTTCTCCAGGCGGGCCACGCTGGGGAAGACCGTCATGTCCAGGCCGTTGACGGCGGCGAACTCCGTGTACGCGGCGGCGGCCAGCTCGTCCACCCCGGCGAGCCCGGAGTCGTAGACGTAGGCGAACGTACGCCCGCCGCGGGTCGGGGCGTCCTGCGCGCGCAGCGCCCGCAGCTCGGACAGCACCTCCTCGGCCGGCCGGCCGAGGGGGAACGCGGGGGTGGGAACGGGCTCAGTGGGCATGGTCGTTCGTGTCCTCGGAAGAGTCGGTGGCCTCGGGGCCGGGCGCGGCCGCCGCCGGGACCGGGGCGTCCTCCCGGTAGCGGTGCAGCAGCCACAGGCTCGCCGCGGCGAGCACGGCGGGCAGCAGGCTCATGCCGGACGCGATGCCGGTCAGGGCGGCGCCGGGCTGGTCGACGCGGTGCGCGGCGTCCGACGAACGGAACCCGGTCACCGCCAGGACCAGGGCGAAGACCCCGGCGCCCAGCGCGAGCGCGAGGGTCTCGGCGGCGGTCCACAGCCCGGTGAAGGTCGCCGCCCGGCGCCGCCCGGTCCGCACGGCGTCGGCGGCCAGGGTGTCGGCGAGCATCGTCAGCGGCAGCAACTGCAGCCCGGCGTAGGCGATCCCCACGGCCGCCACCGCCGGGTAGGCCAGCGCCGGACCGGCGAACGGGGTCAGCGCGAGCAGCGCGGCCGCGACGACGAACAGCGACGAGGCGCACCACTGCGCGTACTTGGGGCCGCGCGCCCGGGCCAGCCGGTTCCACAGCGGCATCACCAGCACCAACGGGCCGATCATGCAGGCGAACAGCGGGGTGACCGCCCCCGCCGCGCCGAGGGTGTACGTGGCGAAGTACTGCACCCCGGCCAGCATGATCCCGACGGCGAGCGCCTGCAGCCCCCACATGCCCACCAGGAAGAGGAAGGCCGGGTTCTCCCGGGCGGCCGCCAACTGCGCCCGCAGGGAGGGCTCCGCCGCGCTGCGGGCGACCGACGGGGCCCGCCGGGTGAAGTGCCATGCCCCGAGCGTGCCGGTCAGCAGGATCAACGCCACGACGACGCCCATCAGCCGGTAGCTCCCCGGGGTGTCGCCCCGCTCGTGCGCGATCGCGGGGGCCAGCGCCCCGGACAGCAGGATCGCCACGCCGAGGAACCCGACCCGCCAGCCCAGTACGCGGGCCCGTTCGCCGGTGTCCTCGGTCATCTCGGCGGGCATCGTCACGTACGGGACCTGGAAGACCGCGTAGGCGGTCGCGGCCAGCAGGAAGAAGGCGGCCACGTAGCCGGCCGCGGCCGCGCCCCGCAGCGGCGGCGCCGCGAAGACCAGCGCGAACAGCGGCGGCAGGGTCACCGCCCCGGCCAGCAGGAACGGCCGCCGCGAACCCCCTTGCAGCCGGCTGCGGTCGGCGGCCGCCCCCACCAGCGGATTGATCAGCACGTCCCACGCCTTGGGCAGGAACACCGCCGCGCCCGCCACGGCCGCCGGGACGGCCAGCACGTTCGTCAGGTAGTAGAGCAGGATCAGCCCCGGCACCGTGCCGAACGCGCCCGTGCCCAGCGACCCCAGGCCGTACCCGATCCGCACCGCGCGCGGCAGCGGCGCGGCGGGCGGGCGGCCGTGGTCGTCTGGAGGGGCGGTGGGCAGCGTTCCGGGCATGGGTTCCCTGCGGGCCGGGGCGGACGGCGGAGCGACAGGGCCAGGAGATCACAACGGGCCGCGCACCGACAGATCCGGGCACGGTCCGATTCCCCCGCGCTTGCCGCGGCTCACCCCTGCGGGGGTGCGGCCACCACCCGGCCCGCGACCTCGCCGAAGCCGATCCGGGTGCCGTCCGGGCCGGGCGCGGTCGCCGTGATCACGACCTCGTCCCCGTCCTCCAGGTACGTCCGCTCCGTCCCGTCGGCGAGTACCAGCGGCTCCTCGCCGTTCCACGTCAGCTCGATGAGCGCGCCGCGCTGTGCCCGCTCGGGGCCGCTGACGGTGCCGGAGGCGAAGAGGTCCCCGGCCCGCAACGAGGCGCCGTTGACGGTCATGTGGGCGAGCATCTGCCCGTACGTCCAGTACATCGTGGCGAACGGCGGCCGCGAGACCACCTCACCGCGCAGCCACATCTCCAGCGCGATGTCCAGGCCGCGCGGCGGGGCCGAGCCGTCCTGGTCGTCGAGGTACGGCAGCAGCGCCGCGTCGCGGGCCGGCGGGGCGACGCGGGCCGCGGCGAGCGCGTCGAGGGGGACGACCCAGGGCGAGACGGAGGTCGCGAAGGACTTGCCGAGGAACGGGCCCAGCGGCACGTACTCCCAGGCCTGGATGTCGCGGGCCGACCAGTCGTTGACCAGGCAGACGCCGAAGACGTGGTCCTCCGCGCCGGCGAGCGGCACGGGCGTGCCCTGCGCGGTCGGGCCGCCGACGACGAAACCGATCTCCGCCTCGACGTCCAGCCGCCGCGTCGGCCCGAAGTCCGGGACGGCCTCGCCCGGCGCCCGGCGCTGGCCGCTCGGCCGCACCACGGGCGTGCCGGAGACCACCACCGTGCCGCTGCGGCCGTGGTAACCGATCGGCAGGTGCTTCCAGTTGGGCGGCAGCGCCGCGCCGTCGGGACGGAAGATGCGGCCGACGTTGGTGGCGTGGTGCTCGGAGGCGTAGAAGTCGACGTAGTCCGCCACCTCGATCGGCAGGTGCAGCGTGACCGCCGCCCGCGGCAGCAGGTGCGGCTCGACCGCCGGGCGGTGCGCCGGGTCGGTGAGCCAGCCGGTGAGCAGCGCGCGGACCGCCGTCCACGCCGGCCGCCCCGCCGCCAGCAGCGGGTTGAGCGACGGCGCCGACAGCAGGGCGGCCGTGGCTGCCGCGAGGTCCCCGTCCGTCGCCGCGACCGCCCCCGCGTCGAGCACGTACTCCCCGACGGCCACGCCGATCCGCCGCTCGTGCGGCCGGTCGGCGGTGGTGAACACCCCGTACGGCAGGTTGTGCACGCCGAAGGGGGAGTCGTCCGGCACGGCGACCCAGGTGGGGGCGGCCATGGCACCTCCATACGCGTCAGCGCCGCGCCTCCTCGCGCGGTCGGCTCACCCTAGCGTCCAGCGTGGCTGAGGACGCCGGACGGCTCGCGTCGGTAATGTCGCGAGAACCGCACATGTCGCGAATGGTGCGCCGCGACGAGAGGGGAAGGCGATCTCCGGGACCGCGAACCAGCCGCAGGAAGCCGACCAGTTGCGGAACCTGCTGCGTCAGCCGCACTACCGCAAGGTGCTGTTGTCCTCCGCCGTGCTGGGCATCCCCGTCTCCTTCCTCGCCTTCTGGTTCCTCGTCGGCCTCCACGAACTGCAGAGGCTCGTCTGGGAGGACTGGCCGCGGCATCTCGGCCACGCCCAGCCGCCCTGGTGGTGGCCGATCCCGCTGCTGGCCGTCGCCGGCCTGGTCGTCGGCCTGGTCGTCACGCGCTTCCCGGGCGGCGGCGGCCACATCCCGGCGTCGGGACTGCACTCGGGCGGTGCCACCGCGGCGGCGGTGCCCGGCGTCGTCGTGGCGGCCGTGGCGAGCCTGCCGCTCGGCGCCGTCCTCGGCCCCGAAGCGCCGCTGATCGCCTTCGGCGGTGGCATCGCGCTCGTCTTCCGCAACCTGGTCCGCGCGTCCCCCACCCCCAGCAGCAACGTGATGCTGGGCGCCGCCGGTTCCGCGGCGGCGATCGCGACGATCTTCGGCAATCCGCTGGTGGCGGCGGTGCTGCTGATGGAGGTCGCGGGCGTCGGCGGTCCGCAGTTGTTCGCCGTCATGCTGCCCGCCCTGCTGTCCAGCGGAGTCGGCGACATCGTCTTCACCGGGTTCGGGCGCTGGACCGGCCTCAAGACCGGCGGCCTGGACATCGGCCTGCCGCGGCCGTCCGCGCTCGACGTCGGCGACGTCGTGTGGGCCGTCCTCATGGGCCTGGTCGTGGGCATCGTCGTGCACTGGATCGTCGTCGGCGGCCGGCACGCGGCCGTCCTGGTCTCCCGCAGCCCGCTGCGCAACACCGTCGCCTGCGCGGTCGCCGCGGGCGTCTGCGTGGCCGCCTACGCCCTGCTGACCGGGCGTTCACCGGCCGAGGCGGCGCTGTCCGGGCAGAGCACACTGCCCCAGCTCGCCTCCGACCCCCACGCGTGGCCGGTCACCGCCCTCGTCGCCGTCCTGGTCCTGAAGTCCCTCGCGTACGCCCTGTCCCTGGGCAGCCTGCGCGGCGGCCCGATCTTCCCGGCCCTGTTCCTCGGCGGGGCCTGCGGCGTGCTCGTGGCCCCGCTGCCGGGCTTCGGCCTCGTGCCCGCCATGGCCGCGGGGATGGCCGCCTCGTGCGCCGCGGCGATGCGGCTGCCGGTCAGCACGGTCGTGCTCGTCGTCCTGCTGCTGGGCAACGCCGGGACGGTGCCGGTGGTCGTACTGGCGGCCGTGGTCGCCTTTGTCACCACCGAACTGCTGCCCCAGGGCCCGGACATCCCCCTGTTCGGCCGCGCCGGGGACGGGGAGCCCGCGGCCGCCCCGGACGTCAGGCCTCCCGCGCGGTGACCCGGCCGGTCCGCACGGCCTCCAGGAGCGCCCGGTGGTCGCGCTCGTTCTGGTCGGCGTACAGCTCGGCGAACTCCGCCAGCGCCCGGTCGAAGACGTCACCGCGGCCCAGGTAGGCGGCGATCGCGATGCGGTCCCCCGACCGCGCGTGCGCGCGGGCCAGCGTGGCCCCGCACACCCGGCCGAAGATGCCCATCACCCGCGGCGACATCGTCTCGGCCACCACGATGCCCTTCCAGTCGCGCAACTGGCGCACGTAGAAGTCCCGCCGCCGGCCGTCGATGCCGTGGACGCGTTCCCAGCCCAAAAAGATGTCGCTCGTGGCCTGCATCAACCGCTGCCCGGCCACCACCCGCTCGCCCTGCGTCCGCTGCAGGCAGGCGCCGGCATGCCGGGCCAGCACCGACTCGTCGGCCTCCTTGGCCTGGAGGAACAGCGGGTCCTCGTCGTCCTTGCCGAGCAACAGGACGATCCAGCAGCGCGTCCCCACACTGCCCACCCCGACGACCTTGCGGGCGATGTCGACGACCCGGTACTGCTCCAGCAGGGCGCGGCGGTCGGACGGCAGGGTGTGGCCGTAGCGCTCCATCAGCCGCCCCAGTTCCCGCGCCACCCCGGAGTTCAGTGCGTCCGGCAGATCGCGCAGCGGCGTCAGCAGCGGCGGATCGGGCACGATGCGCCGCTCGCCGTCGACGATGCGGGTGAGCTTGACGAACGCCTGCAGCGTGTCGTGCGAGCGGGCCCGTTCCTGCGAACGCTCCCAGCGTGCCCGGTCCCGCGCGCCGAGCAGCGGGGCGAACTGCTCCTGCAGCCGTTCCGCCTCGAAGTGGGCGTACCAGACGTCGAGATTGCCCATCCGGGCGAAGCGGCGCATGTACTCGCGGTACCCCCCGACGGCGGCCAGGACGGTGGCCGCACGCTCCTTGGCGGAGAAACCGGCCGCCCGGCCCGCGATGACGAGACTGGCGGCCAGGCGCTTGACGTCCCACTCCCAGGGGCCGGGCAGCGTCTCGTCGAAGTCGTTGATGTCGAACATCAGCCGCCGCTCGGGCGAGGCCAGCAGCCGGAAGTTCAGCATGTGCGCGTCCCCGCACAGCTGCGCGCGCAGCCCCGTCACCGGCGTGCCCGCGAGGTCGGCCGCCATGACCGCCGCCGCGCCCCGGTAGAAGCGGAACGGAGACTCGGCCATCCGGCCGTACCGGATCGGCACCAGCTCGGGCACCCGGCGCGCGGACTGCTCCTCGATCACGTCGACCGGGTCGGCCCGGTCCGGCGGGGGCGCCCAGTGCGCGTGGTCCGACCGGGGCGTGGTCCGCCGGGCCGCCCTGCCCAGCGCGGACCGTTCCCGCGGCGGGAGGTGCTCCCGCACGTCGGGCGCGCCCGGCTCGTCCTGCTCGTCGGTCATGGCGGCCACGGCGGCAGCGTCCCTAGTGGCTTCCGCCGACCACAGTGAAGCTCTTCCAGGGGGCCTGGCCGGGCACGCCCGGGTCGCTGGTCTGCGAAGGCAGGTAGAACTGACTGGTCCCCGCGGCGTTGTGGCAGTCCTCCTGGGTGTACAGGACCACGTCGTTGACGGTGTTGTTGTCGATGTTCTTCGCCCCGGGAGCCGTCAGCGGGTGGCACCCGTCGACCGAGGGGCTGTCGATCTGCTGCGGCTTGCCGTCCGTGGTCGTGTAGACCAGGGTGCCCACGGCCTGGTGGGTCATACCGGAGCACGCCGCGGTGCCGAGGAGCAGAAGCAGGGCGCCGGCGTGAAGGCCGGGCCGGCGGAGAGCGGCCATGGTGAGCGTCCTCGTCTGTACGGGGGACCGGTACTGAGGGCAACGCTGCCGCGTGCGCCGGACCCTGTCACCCGCAGCGCGACCAGTCGGCTGAATCGGCGCGGCCCTACACCGCCGCGTGCCTCCGCCCCGGGGCGGTGCACAGGGCCCAGATGACGACGCCGTCGAGGAGGATCATCGCCAGGGCCCAGAACGGGATGTACGGCAGCCACATGAAGTTCGCCAGCATCGACAGGCCGACGATCACCGCGCCCACCGTGCGCGCCCACAGCGCGCCCCGCAGGAGCAGCAGTCCGACGAGGACGACCAGCACGCCGAGGACGAGGTGGATCCATCCCCAGGCGCTCAGGTCGAACCGGAAGGTGTAGTTGCCGGTCACGACGAAGACGGTGTCCTTGGCGATCGCGGCGACGCCCTGGAGGATCGCGGAGATGCCACCGAAGATCATCAGGACGGCGGCGAGGACGATCCATCCGGAAGCCGCGGAGCCGTCCGTTCGCGAAGTGGCCATGGTGGGCTCCTTACTCTTCGGAACCAGCGTGCCACGGTCCGCAGCGGACGGCACGCGGAGCGTGCCCGGTCCGCGGGGCCGGGGGATTCCGGGCCCGGGAACGCCGATGGGCGGCACCGCCGGAATCCGGCCGTACCGCCCATGGGCTTCACGTGGTGTCCGAGGGGGGACTTGAACCCCCACGCCCGATAAAGGGCACTAGCACCTCAAGCTAGCGCGTCTGCCATTCCGCCACCCGGACAAGGTGTCCGCCGCCCGGCGCTTGGGCCCGGCGACGTGGAAAACAATAGCAAACATCCGGGGCCCCTCGATCAATCCGCCCTCCGGACCCTTGTGACGGCCGTATGACGGGGCCCGGGGGGCCTCGCGGCCCGCGGGGGAGGCGGGGGAGGATGGGGAGATCGACGAACGAAGGAGACAGCGTGAGCGAGTCGAGCTCGGCCGCCCGTACGACCACCGGCGAGGACGAGGTCGCCGACCTCTGTCGTGACCTCATCCGCATCGACACCAGCAACTACGGCGACCACTCGGGTCCCGGCGAGCGGGCAGCCGCCGAGTACATCGCCGAGAAGCTCGCCGAGGTCGGCCTGGAACCGCAGATCTTCGAGTCGCACCAGGGCCGGGCCTCCACCGTCGCCCGCATCGCCGGCGAGGACCCCTCGCGGCCCGCCCTGCTCATCCACGGCCACACCGACGTCGTGCCCGCAAACGCCGACGACTGGACCCATCACCCGTTCTCCGGCGAGATCGCCGACGGCTGCGTGTGGGGCCGCGGCGCGGTCGACATGAAGGACATGGACGCCATGACCCTGGCGGTCGTGCGCGACATGCTGCGCAGCGGACGCCGTCCGCCGCGCGACATCGTGCTCGCCTTCCTCGCCGACGAGGAGGCCGGCGGCGTCTACGGGGCCCGCTACCTGGTCGACAAGCACCCGGAGCTCTTCGAGGGGGTCACGGAGGCGATCGGCGAGGTCGGCGGCTTCTCCTTCACGGTCAACGAGGACGTGCGGCTCTACCTGATCGAGACCGCCCAGAAGGGCATGCACTGGATGCGGCTCACCGTGGACGGCACCGCCGGCCACGGCTCCATGACCAACAACGACAACGCGATCACCGAGCTGTGCGAGGCGGTCGGCCGGCTCGGACGGCACCGGTTCCCGGTGCGCGTCACCAAGTCCGTCCGCGGCTTCCTCGACGAACTGGGCGACGCCCTCGGGACCGATCTCGACCCCGAGGACATGGAGACGACGCTGGCCAAGCTGGGCGGCATCGCCAAGCTCATCGGCGCCACGCTGCGCAACACCGCCGCGCCGACCATGCTGGGGGCCGGCTACAAGGTCAACGTGATCCCCGGCCAGGCCACCGCGCACGTGGACGGGCGCTTCCTGCCCGGCTACGAGGAGGAGTTCCTGGCCGACCTGGACCGTATCCTCGGTCCCCGGGTCCGGCGCGAGGACGTGCACTCCGACAAGGCGCTGGAGACGACGTTCGACGGGGCGCTCGTCGAGGCCATGCGCGCCGCGCTGAAGGCCGAGGACCCGATCGCCCGGGCCGTGCCGTACTGCCTGTCCGGCGGGACCGACGCCAAGTCCTTCGACGACCTGGGCATCCGCTGCTTCGGGTTCGCGCCGCTGCAGCTGCCGCCCGACCTCGACTTCGCCGGAATGTTCCACGGCGTCGACGAGCGCGTACCGGTGGACGGTCTGAAGTTCGGAGTGCGGGTGCTCGACCGCTTCCTCGCGAGCAGTTGAAACGACTCGCCAATTATCGACAATTCCTGCCGCTTAGCCGAAAAGAGTGAATGAATCCCAGCGGCAGTAGCGCGCCTTGTGTCCACTCGTTGGTTCCTGTGCGGTCCGAAGTTGGGGCCGTTTTGCCAACGAGGAGGAAAAATGATCAAGAAGGTCGTCGCTGCTGCCGTGGTCACCGGTGGGCTCGTGGCTGCGGGTGCCGGCGTGGCCGTCGCCGACTCCGGCGCCCAGGGGGCCGCGGTCGGTTCCCCGGGCGTGCTGTCGGGCAACGTGATCCAGGTTCCGGTGAACATCCCGGTCAACCTGTGCGGTAACACGATCAACATCGTGGGACTGCTGAACCCCGCCGTCGGCAACGTCTGCTTCAACAGCTGACATCGCTTCGGGCCTCTTCGAAGGCCCGATCCCGGCCGGCCCCGTGAAGCCCCTCACGGGCTTCGGGGCCGCCCCGGCTGGGGGAGTGCCGGTTTTCGTGTCCGGGGGGTCATTCATTCCCCCGGCGGGTATCGCCCGTCGGTTTCCGTATCCGGAAAAGCAAGGCAAGGAAGCACAATGCGACAGGTTGCAAAGAAGGCGCTGATCACTGCGGTCGCGGCCGGCGGTGCGCTCGCCGTCACCGGCGGCATGGCCCACGCCGACTCCCACGCGAACGGCGTCGCCGCGGGCTCGCCGGGCGTGCTGTCCGGGAACCTGATCCAGGTTCCGGTCAACATCCCGATCAACCTCTGCGGCAACACCATCAACGTGGTGGGCCTGCTCAACCCGGCGGCGGGCAACGTCTGCATCAACGGGTCCTTCGGGCACCGCGAGGTCCGCGTGTACAAGAAGGGCGGCGGCTTCCACAAGCCCATCGGTGGATACCGCGACAAGGACGGCTACGCCGACAAGGACGGCAAGTGACGTTCTCTCGGGCCTCCTTGGAGGCCTGAAACCGGTCGGCCCCGGAAATGCCCTGTGCGCTTCCGGGGCCGCCCCGGTAGGGGAGGCGAAATTCTGACGTCCGGGGGGGCGACCATTCCCCCGGCGGGCATTGCCCGCCGGTTTCCGTATCTGGAAAAGCAAGGCAGGGACATTCCATGCGACAAGTCGCGAAAAAGGGGCTTCTCACCGCGGTCGCGACCGGCGGCGTGCTCGCCGTGACCGGCGGTATGGCCGCCTACGCGGACTCCAACGCGTCCGGCGTTGCCGCCGGCTCGCCGGGCATCGCGTCCGGCAACGCGATCCAGGTTCCGGTGAACATCCCGGTGAACGTCTGCGGCAACACCATCAACGTGATCGGCCTGCTCAACCCGGCGGCCGGCAACACCTGCGTCAACGGCTCTTCCGAGCGCCGCGAGGTCCGCGTCTACAAGAAGGGCTTCCGCAAGCCCGTCGGCGGCTACCGCGACAAGGACGGCTACGGCGACAAGGACGGCGGCCCGGGCCGTTCCGTCCGCGGTGTCGACTCCGCCTTCGGCAGCCGGGGCAACGACGGCGGCCGCGGCTTCGGCGGCAACGACGGCGGCCGTGGCTTCGGCGGCGGCTTCGGTGGTGACCGCGACGGCCGCGGCTTCGGGCACGGCGGCGCCTCGGCCCACGCGGCCGCGGTCGGCTCGCCCGGCATCCTCTCCGGGAACGCCGTCCAGGCGCCGGTGAACATCCCGGTCAACGCCTGTGGCAACTCGATCAACGTGGTCGGCCTGCTCAACCCGGCGATCGGCAACACCTGCGTGAACGCCGGCGGCTACGGCGGCCACTACGGCGGCGGCAAGGGCCACGGGCACCACCCGCGCCCGCACCGCAACATCCCGCGCGGCAACGACGACTACCCGGAGCACAACTACCCGGAGCCCGCGGGCGTCCCGGGCGGCGGTGGCCCCAGCCTGGCCCAGACCGGCACCGAGGACGTCGGCACCGCGCTGCTCACCAGCGCCGGCCTGCTGCTCGGCGGTGCCGTGCTCTTCCGTCGCGCCCGCGCGGCGCGTCGCTGAACGCCTCCGTCTCCCCCCGTGGGGCGGCATGTGAGGAAAGGGGCCCCGCAGGCGCGGGGCCCCGCTTCATGTGGCGCACATCACCATGTGGCGCGGACCTGGCGGATGATTCTTCGGCGCAGCCGGACCCGGCGGCTGCCGTCGGGGTAGAGGCGGAGACGGTCCAACTCCCAGTGCCCGTACTCCGCATGGTCGGTCAGTAGCCGCTGGGCCTCCTTGCGGGAGACGCCCCGTGGCACGTACACATCTCTGAATTCGTATTCAGGCATCGCATCTATTGTGCGGGGAGCGCCCCAGTACGGATAGCGTCTTCCGCATGTCTGATGCCGCGCAGCCCGCTGTTGCCGAGGTACGAGCCGCCGTCGAGGCGGTGAAGGCCGCTCTGGACCGCCACCTGGCCGCGGTCGAGCACCGCACCGGGGAGGACGATCCCGCGGTCTACCAGGCCTTCGAGGCCCTGGCCTCGGCGGCCGAGGCCTATGACGAGCTGCTCTACGACACCTACGACGAGGTCACCCCCTTCGAGGTGCCGCTCGGGGACACGCTGCCCGAGTACGACGGTCCCGAGCAGCCGAGCGCGGTCAGCGTCCTGATCCGGCGCGACTACACCGTGGGCGACTCGCAGCGCCTGGTGCAGCAGGCGGAACGGGTCTCCGACACCGGCCCCGAGGGCGGCCCGGATGTCGCGGCCGCGATCGGGGTCCTGTTCGGGGAGTACGAGCCCGACGAGATCGCCGAGCGCCACAAGGAGTTCGGCCTGGTGGAGGGCGACTCCACGGTCTGGGTGACCGCGGTGGAGCCTGCGGAGCCGGGGGAGTGGCTGGCCAGCCCCTTCGAGCAGGCCGATCCGCGGCACCTGATCTGCCGGTTCGACGTCAGCGCGGTCTTCGACGAGGAGAGCGACGTGCTCGGCGCGGACCGCAGCGAGGCATGACGGACCGAGGGGGGCCCGGGCATGCCCGGACCCCCCTCGGTTGCGCTACTGCGCCTGTGCCGCCTGCTCGCGGAGGATGTCGCGCAGCCGCGTGGTCCGATCCCTGGCCGGGATCTCCGCGACGGCGCGGGGCAGCGCCTGGTCGACGCCCTGGACGACGGAAAGGTGCCGCTCGCCCCGGCCGAAGGCGGTGTAGATCCAGGCCCGGGTCAGGGTCTGTGCCGCGTCACCGGGCAGCACGACGACAGCGGCCGGCCAGCGGCGCCCGACGGCCTGGTGGGCGGTGACCGCCCACCCGTGACGCACCTGCGCGGCGACGGCCTCGGGCGGCACGACGACGGAGGCCCCGTCGCAGTCCACGCGCAGGCCCTCGTCGCCGCCGGCGGTCACGGTGCCCGGCACGGTCCGGCCGGGGGCGGGGGCCAGCAGCACCCGGTCCCCGGGGTCGAAACCGCCGAAGCGGCCGGGGCCGGGATTCAGCCGTTCCTTGAGCGCCGCGTTGAGCACCCGGGTACCGGCGGCACCGCCGTGGCCCGGGGTGATGACCACGGTGCTCGCGGCGGGCACCCCGATGACCCGGGGCACGGAGTCCGCGACCAGCTGCACCGTGCGGTGCACCGCCTCCCCGGCGTCCCGCACCGGGACGATCACAACCTCCTTCTCCGGCGCCTCCACCTGCGCGAGCTCACCGATGCCGATCCCCGACACGAGCTCGCCGATCGGGCCCGGGTCCGGCGTGCGCGAGGCGACCTGCGGGCACACCTTGGCGGCGGCCAGGTCGGCGAAGACCCGTCCCGGACCGGCCGACCACAGCGCCATCGGGTCGCCGGAGAGGACCAGGCGCGCGCCGTCGGGCACGGCCTCGACGAGTGTGGCCGCAGCCTCCACGTCCAGCTGCGGCGCGTCCAGGACCGCCAGCAGGTCCAGCGCCAGCGTCCCGTCCTCGTCCCGTCCCGGTCCCTCGTGGCCGGCGAGCAGGCCCGCGACGGTGGCCACCGCGTCCTCGCCCGCGCCTGCCGCGGCCAGCCGCCTGCGGCCGTCCTCGGTGGCCGCGGCGGCGTAGGCGCGCAGTCCGAGCGCCCGGGCGGCCGCCACCAGGGCCGCGGGCTCGGCACGGGCCTCCTCGGCGCCGTGGTGGACGACGAGACCGCTTCCCGCGGCCGCGCGCACGAGGGCCCCGGCGGACGAGGAGGGCGCCGCGGCGGCCGCGGCCTCCCAGCCCGGTGCCTCCTGTCCCTCGCCCGGGGAGAAGGTGTTGAGCAGCCGCATCAGGCCGTCGGCCAGGCTCTCCTCCGCCATCGCCCACCGGTCCAGGCCGAGCAGCAGCCGTACCGGCCGTTCGGCGTCCTCCTCGTCGTCGCCGCCCGCGGGCTGCGCGGGTGCGGCGTTCTCGTCGGCGACGTGGAAGAGCAGCGCCAGGCCGTCGGTGACGGCCGCCTTGAGCGCGTCGTCGGCGGCGGTGACCGCGTGCCGGCCCAGGGCCGCGCCGAGCGCGGGCCATTCGACCGCCGTGTGCCCCTGCTCGGCCGCCTGTTCCAGCAGCCGGACGACCAGGGCGCGCACCCGGCGCTCGTCCTCCGGGCCGGCGGCGCCGCCCAGCAGCGCCTTCGCGAAGCCGTCGGCCTGGTCCACCCGGACGCCCGGCACGGACAGCACCTGCCACGGGTCCTCGCGCAGCGCCTCGCCAGCCCGCTCGCCGAGCGCCGCGACGGCCGCCTCCGCGAGCCCCTCCGGCGCGCCGCCCGCGGCGAGCACCGTGCGCGCGGCGGCCACCGCGTCCCCGCTGAGCAGCGCGGGAACGGGCGCCGGGGCCACCGCGGCGGGGGAGGGCGCGGGCACCGGCGAACGCTCCGGAGCGGGGCGTGCCGGGGCGGTGCGGCCCCTGGGCACGGCCGCCGGCCGTTCGCCGCGCTCGATCGCCCGCACCGCGGCGGCCAGGTCCGTCAGTTCCTCGGGGAGCTGCGAGCCGACGCCTTCGGTGGACGGGCGCGGGCGCCGGGGCGGCGGCGCCTCCTCGCCGGTGCCGTCCGCGGCACCGGCGGACTGCGCCTGCGCCGCGTCCGCACCGGGCGCCGCCTCTGCTGCGCTGGGTTCCTCGCGGTCGCGGTCGTCGCGGTCCTCGGTCACGGTGGCCTCCGTAGTAGGGCGGACTACCTCCGGAGGACGCTCACAGCGTGCTCCAGTCGTGGTCCGGATAGCGGTGCAGCGGCGCCGAAACGTCGTCCAGCGCCTGGCAGATCTCTTCGGGAAGACTAAGGGCCTCCACTGACAACGCCGCTGCCAGCTGCTGTGCGTTGCGCGCCCCGACGATCGGCGCCGTGACCCCGGGGCGGTCCCGCACCCAGGCCAGGGCCACCTGGAGCGGCGAGGTGGCCAGCCCGTCGGCCGCTATGGCGAGTGCGTCCACGATGAGCCGGGCCGTCTCGTCGAGGTAGGGCGCGACGAAGGGCGCCATGTCCTCGGAGCCGCCCCGCGAGTCGGCCGGGGTGCCGTGCCGGTACTTGCCGGTGAGCACGCCCCGCCCCAGCGGGGAGGAGGGCAGCAGGCCCACCCCGAGGTCCAGGGCGGCGGGCAGCACCTCGCGCTCGATGCCGCGCTGCAGCAGCGAGTACTCCATCTGCGTACTGGACAGCGGCGTCCGCGTCTGCACGGCCCGCTGCCAGGTGGCGGCCTTGGCGAGCTGCCAGCCGCAGAAGTTGGAGACGCCGACGTACCGCGCGCGGCCCGAGGTGACGGCGAGGTCGAGGGCCTGCAGTGTCTCGTCGAGGGGTGTCGTGGGGTCGTACGCGTGCACCTGCCACAGGTCCACGTAGTCCGTACCGAGCCGCTGCAACGAGGCGTCCAGGGCGGCGAGCAGGTGGCCGCGGGAGGCGTCGAACCGCCGGTCGGGGTCGGGGACGCTGCCGGCCTTGGTGGCGATCACCAGGTCCGAGCGCGGCACCAGGTCCTCGACCAGCCGGCCGAGCAGGTACTCCGCGCCGCCGTCGCCGTACACGTCGGCCGTGTCGACCAGCGTTCCGCCGGCCTCCCAGAAGGCCTTGAGCTGGTCCGCGGCGTCGAGTTCGCCGGTGTCGCGTCCCCACGTCAGCGTGCCGAGCCCGAGCCGGGACACACGCAGTCCGGTACGGCCGAGGTGCCTTTGCTCCATGACGGCTGACATTACTGGTCAACGCCGCTATTTGGGCCCGTGTGACGTACCAGACGGGCGCCGTGCCGCCGTCAGGACGATATGGTCCGCAGAACAAGGACGTTACTGACTGGTAAGGGGAGCGCTATGCGGCTCGGGATCAACCTCGGCTACTGGGGCGCCGGAATGGACGCGGACAACCTCGCCGTCGCGCAGGAGGCGGACCGCCTGGGCTACTCGGTGTGCTGGGCGGCCGAGGCCTACGGCTCGGACGCGCCCACCGTCCTGTCCTGGGTCGCCGCGCAGACCGAGCGCATCGACGTCGGCTCCGCCATCTTCCAGATCCCGGCCCGCACGCCGGCGATGACCGCGATGACCGCGGCCACCCTCGACTCGCTGTCGGGCGGCCGCTTCCGCCTCGGCCTCGGCGTCTCCGGCCCCCAGGTCTCCGAGGGCTGGTACGGCGTCAGGTTCGACAAGCCGCTGGCCCGCACCCGGGAGTACGTGGAGATCATCCGCAAGGCGATGTCCCGCGAGCGGCTGACCCACGAGGGCGAGCACTGGACGCTGCCGCTGCCGGACGGCCCGGGCAAGGCGCTCAAGCTGACCGTGCACCCGGTGCGCGAGCACATCCCGCTGTACATCGCCGCCATCGGCCCGAAGAACCTGGAGCAGACCGGCGAACTGGCCGACGGCGCGCTGCTGATCTTCCCCTCCGCCGAGCACCTGGAGGACACCGCCCTGCGCCACATCCGGGCGGGCCGCGAGAAGGCCGGGAAGACGATGGAGGGGTTCGACGTCTGCCCGACCGTCCCGCTCGCGGTCGGCGGGGACGTCGACGCGCTGGCCGACCTCTTCCGCCCCTACACCGCCCTGTACGTCGGCGGCATGGGCAGTCGCAAGCAGAACTTCTACAACAAGCTCGCGCAGCGCATGGGGTACGAGAAGGAGGCCGCCGAGATCCAGGACAAGTACCTGTCCGGCGACAAGGACGGCGCCGCGGCCGCGATCCCGCGCGAGCTGATCGACTCCACCACCTTGCTCGGTACGGTGGAGCGCATCGCCGACCGCATGCAGGCGTACGCCGCGGCTGGCGTGACCACCCTGACCCTCTCCCCGGCGGGCTTCACCCTGGACGAGCGGATCACGGCCCTGCGCACCGGTGTCGAGGCCCTGGAGCGGGCCGGGCTTGCCGAGTAGGCCCATCCGCGGCGCGCGGCGGCGGCCGGTCCCGGCTCAGCCCGGGACCAGCCGCCCCAGCAGCCGCCCGAAGGCGATCAGCCGCGCTATCTGCCCCGGGCCGCCGTCCTCCAGGGACTTGCTGAACCGGAAGGCCTCCGGCCGGAACCGGGCCGAGGCGATCGCCCCGTCCGCGTCCCCGCGCACCGCGCTCAGCTCGTGCGGCATGGCGGTCGCCAGCACGACGTAGACCCCGCGGTCGACCCGCCGGCCCTGCTCGTCCTGGCCCACCAGGACGCGCATCCCGACGTGGCCGATGGTCTCCAGGGGAAGCACCTGCACGGAGGAGTCCAGGACCCGGCCGCCGGGGGCGTCCTCGTCGGCGACCTCCTCGCTGTGCCAGAGGATCAGCCGCCGCCCGTCGCAGACCGCGGCCTCCTGCCACACCGACGTCCCGGCCTCCGTGAGGTCCACCACGCGTTCGAGGGTGAAGCCGCGCACCCGGCGCCGGCCCATGACCCCGCCGATCGCCTCCAGGGCCACCTCGGCGTGCAGGAAGTAGGCGTGCGCCGCGTCGTCCAGGCGCGCGTAAGGCGCCCAGTCGGAACCCGCGGGGCCCGCTGGACGCACCGTCGAGCGGCTCCGCGTCGCCTTGCTGAACATGTCTAGGTAGTGACCCCTCCGAGGGGCTATGAAATCACGAGCGCCCGGGCCGGCCGCAGGACCCCTCGGTTTCCGCGGCCGTGGTGGGGGCTCGGGGGTCTTCCCCGCCACGGCCGTCACCAAACTCAACGCCGGGAAGCGCCAAGGGTTACGCAGCCCTCACCCGATCGTCCGCATCCGTTCGGCCGAGTTGACGTGCGGGCCTGTTGCCAGGCGCTTTCCGGGGCATTTGACTCTTCATTTACGCACGGCCGATTTATTGAGTTATCCGGTGGTCCATCCGGTTCGCGCAGGAGGTTCCGACATGCTCTCCGCCCGGAGTCTGTTCCAGGAGATCCTCGACCACGACGACTCCTTCCGGCTCTTCTGCTCGATCGCCGCCAGCGGGGAGGCGCAGGGAGGCTGGGAGAACGGCCGCATCGCCGCCCTGGTCCCCGAGCAGGAGCGCGGCCTCGCGCCCAAGATCGCCCGGCACGGCGCCGACGAGGACAAGCACGGGCGGATCTTCGAAGCCCTGCTGCGCAAGCGCGGCCTGGAGCCCGTCCCCGTACCCGCGGACACCGACTACACGATGCTGCTGGAACGCGGCGGCATCGGCCTGGCCCACGACAAGCTCCGCCGAGACGAGCCGCTGACCGTCCGGGACGTGGTCACCTACCTCGCCCACAGCCGTGTCACCGAGCAGCGCGCCTCCGAGCAGATGGCCCTGCTCGTCCGGTACTTCGCGGACCATCCCGACGTCGGCCGCGCCGTCCGCATGATCTCCCAGGACGAGGACAACCACCTCGCCTACTGCCACGAGGAGCTGCTGCGCTTCGCCTCCGCCGGGCACGGCCGCGCCATCCGGCACACCCTGCGCACCTGCGCGCTGGCCGAGGTACGCGTCTACCGGGACGTCAGCCTGGCCGTCATGACCCACATGGGACGTGTCCTCGGCTGGTCGCGGGGACGGTCCGCGCTGCTGCGCGCGGGCATCCACGCGGTGTACGTCTACGAGCGCCTGGGCGGCTGGCGGCGCATGGTCCGCCTGTCCATGCCGCAGCGCCGCAACGCCCTCGGCGGGCCGGCCACCGCGGCCGAGGCGGCGGTATAGCGGCGGGTGGGCGCGGGCACCGGCACCAGCAGGGCGGCAGGGCCGGCTACAGCCAGTCGTGCCGCTTGAAGGTCCGGTACAGCAGGATCTCGGCCACCACGATGACCGCCAGGACCGCGGGATAGCCCCACACCTGGCGCAGTTCCGGCATGTGCTCGAAGTTCATCCCGTACACGCCGGTGATCATCGTCGGCACGGCGGCCATGGCGGCCCAGGCGGAGATCTTGCGCATGTCGTCGTTCTGCCGCACGCCGACCTGGGTCAGATGGGCGCCCAGGATGTCGCTGAGCAGCCGGTCGAGGCCGTCTACCAGCTCGTTGGCCCGGGTGAGGTGGTCGGCGACGTCCCGGAAGAAGGGCTGGGTGCTGGACGCCACGTGCGGCACCGTCCCCGCGGACAGCCGGATCATCGGCTGCATCAGGGGCGAGGCCGCCCGGCGGAACTCCAGCAACTGGCGCTTGAACGCGTAGATCCGGCTGGCCGTGCTCTCCGCGCCGCGCCGGGCGGCCGCACGCCGCGGCTCGGGGGCGAACACCTCCGCCTCCAGTTCCTCCAGATCGGCCTGGAGATCGGCCGCCACCACGATGTAGTCGTCCACCACGGTGTCGCTGATGGCGTACATCACGGCGCCCGGGCCGTGCTTGAGCACCTCGTGCTCGGCCTCCAGCCGTTGCCGGATCTCACCGGGGGCGATGGCCTCGCCATGGCGCACGGTGACGACGAAGTCGTTCCCGACGAAGACCATCAGCTCGCTCGCGGAGACCGTGTCCCGCGCGTCGTCGTAGGCCACCGGCTTGAGCACGAGGAAGAGCGAGCCCTCGTAGACCTCCAGCTTGGGGCGCTGATGGGCGCTGAGGGCGTCCTCCACCGCCAGCGGGTGCAGCGTGAACTCCCGGCTGACGAGGTCGAACTCCTTCTCCGTGGGCTCGTACAGCCCGATCCACACGAAGGCGCCGTCCACCGCCCGGGCGGCCTCCAGCGCCTCGGCCACGTCGGTGGGGGTCGCCGTCCGCTCGCCGTCGCGGTACACGGCACAGTCCACGATCACGTAAGTCTCTTTCCGCGTACCGCCGCCGACACACCGGTCCCGGGCGCGCCGTATGGTGGCGGTCATGTCCACCGTGATCCTGGTCCGGCACGGCCGGTCCACCGCCAATACCGAGAACGTGCTCGCCGGACGGCTCCCCGGCGTCGCCCTCGACGAGACCGGCCGCGACCAGGCCGCGGACCTCGCCGCGCGGCTCGCCGTCCTGCCGCCCGCCGCCGTGGTCACCAGCCCGCTGCAGCGCTGCCGCGAGACGGTCCAGCCGCTGCTGGACGTGCTGCCCGACGTGCCCCTGCACGTCGAGGAACGGATCACGGAGTGCGCCTACGGCGACTGGAGCGGACGCAAGCTCGCCGAACTCGCCGACGAGCCGCTGTGGGGAGTCGTGCAGCGCTACCCGTCGGGTGCCGTCTTCCCCGGCGAGGGCGGCGAGTCGGTGCGCGCCATGCAGAACCGCGCGGTCGACGCCGTGCGCGAGTGGAACGCCCGCATGGAGGAGGCCCACGGCCCCGACGCGCTGTGGGTCCTGTGCTCGCACGGCGACGTCATCAAGTCGGTCGTGGCGGACGCGCTCGGCATGCACCTCGACCTCTTCCAGCGCATCGCCGTCGACCCCTGCTCGGTGACGGCCATCCGCTACACCTCGGAACGGCCCTTCCTGCTCCGACTCGGCGACACCGGCAGCCTCGACGGGCTCCGGCCGCGCGAGCAGCCCCCGGCCGCGGCGGGGGACGCGGAGGTCGGTGGTGGTGCGGGCGCACCGTGATCAGCTTCCGCAGTAGGGTGGACCGGACCTCGAAGACACCGAGCAAACGGAGCAGGACGTGCCTCGTCAGGTGTTCCTCTACGACAAGCCCGATCGCTTTGTCGCAGGCACCGTTGGCCAGCCAGGACAACGCACCTTCTTCCTGCAGGCCAGCGCGGCCGGCCGGACCACCAGTGTCGCCCTGGAGAAGACCCAGGTGGAGGCGCTGGCCGAACGCATCGACGAACTCCTGGACGAGGTCGTGCGGCGCACCGGCGGCGCCGCGCCCGTCCCCGCCGTGGCCCCCAGCGAACTGGCGGACAACGCTCCCCTGCAGGCCCCGGTCGAGGAGGAGTTCCGGGTGGGCACCATGGCCCTCGCCTGGGACGGCGCCGAGGAGCGCATGATCCTGGAGGCGCAGGCCCTCGTCGAGATCGAGGCGGACGACGACGAGGACCTGGAGGCCGCGGAGGAGATGCTCCTCCAGGACGACGAGAACGGCCCGCCGTTGCTGCGGGTGCGCCTGACCGGCGCCCAGGCCCGCACCTTCGCCAAGCGCGCCCTGGACGTCGTGGCCGCCGGCCGGCCCCCGTGCCCGCTGTGCAGCCTGCCCCTGGACCCGGAAGGACACGTATGCCCGCGTCAGAACGGGTACCGGCGATCGGCGACGGCCTGAGCGGCGACGTGCCGGGCCGCGACGGCGTCGACGGCATCGACGGCGGCATAGCCGGGGCCGGGGCCGAACTGCTCGCGCACGGCGAACTGACGGTGCTCGGACGGCTGCGCGACGCCTCGAACGCCGTGCTCTACTGCGAGATCGCCCACGAGGGCGTCACCGCCCACTGCGTCTACAAGCCGGTCGCCGGGGAGCGGCCGCTGTGGGACTTCCCCGACGGCACGCTCGCCCAGCGCGAGGTCGCCGCGTACCTGGTGTCCGAGTCGACGGGGTGGGGCCTCGTGCCGCCCACGGTGCTGCGGGACGGACCGTACGGCGAGGGCATGTGCCAGCTGTGGATCGACACCCCCGAGGAGGGGGAGGGCGGCGGCGACGGCCTGCTCGCCCTCGTCGACGCCGAGGAGCCGGGGCCCGGCTGGAAGGCGGTCGGGTTCGCGGAGGTCGGCGAGGGCCGCACCGCGCTGCTGGTGCACGCGGACGACGAGCGGCTGCGGCGGCTCGCGGTGCTCGACGCCGTGATCAACAACGCGGACCGCAAGGGCGGCCACCTGCTGCCGACGGCGCGGGGCGGGCTCTACGCCATCGACCACGGTGTGACGTTCAACGCGGAGAACAAGCTGCGGACGCTGCTGTGGGGGTGGGCGGGGGAGCCGCTGACCGAGGAGGCCGTGGAGGTGCTCGGCAAGCTGGGGACGGAGCTCGGCGACGGCGGCCTCGGGGCGCGGCTGGCCGAGCTCATCACCGCCGCGGAACTCGCCGCACTGCGCGAGCGCGTGGCGGATCTGCTGCGCACGGGGCGGCACCCGGAGCCGTCCGGGGAGTGGCCGGCCATCCCCTGGCCCCCGATCTGAGCGTTCCGGACGCCCCCGGCGGCGCCGCAGTGGGCGACGGCACAGTCCCGGGGGCGCCCAGCGGTCGTTTGCCGATCACGCGGGCGGTTAATCTCATGACATGCATGCCTGGCCCGCTTCCGACGTCCCCGCCCTCCCGGGCAAGGGACGCGACCTCCGTCTCCACGACACCGCGACCGGCGGACCCGTAACCCTGGACCCCGGTCCGGTCGCCCGCATCTACGTCTGCGGGATCACCCCGTACGACGCCACCCACATGGGGCACGCGGCCACCTACAACGCGTTCGACCTCGTGCAGCGCGTGTGGCTCGACACGAAGCGCCAGGTCCACTACGTCCAGAACGTCACCGACGTCGACGACCCGCTGCTGGAGCGGGCCGCGGCCACGGGCCAGGACTGGACGGCCCTCGCCGAGCGCGAGACCACGCTGTTCCGTGAGGACATGACCGCCCTGCGGATGCTGCCGCCCGCGCACTACATCGGCGCGGTCGAGGCCATCCCCGGGATCGTCCCGCTGGTCGAGCGGCTGCGTGAGGCGGGTGCCGCCTACGAGCTCGACGGCGACATCTACTTCCACGTCGACGCCGACCCGCACTTCGGCAGCGTCTCGCACCTCGACGCGGCGGCCATGCGCGCGCTGTCCGCGGAGCGCGGCGGCGACCCGGAGCGCCCCGGCAAGAAGAACCCCCTCGACCCGATCCTGTGGCTCTCGGCCCGCGAGGGGGAGCCCAGCTGGGACGGCGGCGGCCTCGGCCCGGGACGGCCCGGGTGGCACATCGAGTGCGTCGCGATCGCCCTGGACCACCTCGGCATGGGCTTCGACGTCCAGGGCGGCGGCTCCGACCTCGCCTTCCCGCACCACGAGATGGGCGCCTCGCACGCCCAGGTGCTCACCGGCGAGTTCCCGATGGCCAAGGCCTACGTGCACGCCGGGATGGTGGCGCTGCACGGCGAGAAGATGTCCAAGTCGAAGGGCAACCTGGTCTTCGTCTCGCAGCTGCGCCGGGACGGGGTCGACCCGGCCGCCATACGCCTCAGCCTGCTGGCCCACCACTACCGCTCCGACTGGGAGTGGACGGACGCCGTGCTGGAGCGGGCCGTGGAGAGGCTCGGCAGCTGGCGCGCGGCTGTGTCGCGGCCGGACGGACCGCCTGCCGACGCCCTGGTCGAGGAGATCCGCGAGGCGCTCGCCGACGACCTCGACGCGCCCGCCGCGCTCGCCGCGGTGGACCGCTGGGCGGCCCTCCAGGCCGCCGAGGGCGGCACCGACACCGGGGCTCCCGGGCTGGTGTCGCGCGCGGTGAACGCGCTGCTCGGCGTGGCGCTCTGAACCGGCCCGACCTGAGCTGACCAACGGCGAGGGCCGTTGTCCCCGCGGGGACAACGGCCCTCGCCGTTCGCCGTGGCGGCCGGCGGCCGCCACGGGTCACTCGTCCTTGTCGGTGTTCTCGGTGTTCTCGGTGCTCGCCGTGCCCTCGCCGTCGGCGTCGGCAGGCGTGTCGGCGTCGGCGGAGCCTTCCTTCCCCGGCGCGTCCCGGTCGGGCCTGGCCACGTTGCCCTGCCCCGCGGTGCCGGTGTCCGGCTTCGGGGAGGTGTCCCGCAGGTAGGGGCTCGCGTCCTGGTCGCCCGCCTGCGGGTCGCGGCGCCGCAGATAGCGTTCGAACTCGCGGGCGATGGCCTCGCCCGAGGCCTCCGGCAGCTCGGCCGTGTCGCGGGCCTCCTCCAGGGTCTGCACGTACTCGGACACCTCGCTGTCCTCGGCCGCGAGCTCGTCCACCCCGACCTGCCACGCGCGGGCGTCCTCGGGGAGCTCGCCGAGCGGGATGCGCAGGTCCAGCAGGTCCTCCAGCCGGTTGAGCAGAGCCAGGGTGGCCTTCGGATTGGGCGGCTGCGACACGTAGTGGGGCACGGCGGCCCACAGGCTCACCGCCGGGATCCCCGCGTGCGTGCAGGCCTCCTGCAGGATGCCCACGATGCCGGTGGGGCCCTCGTAGCGGGACTCCTCCAGGCTGAGGGCCGTCGCCAGGTCCGGGTCCGAGGTCACCGCGGTGACCGGGACGGGACGGGTGTGCGGCGTGTCGCCGAGCAGCGCGCCCATCACCACGACCATCTCGACGCCGAGCTCGTGGGCGAAGCCCAGGATCTCGTTGCAGAACGAGCGCCAGCGCATGCTGGGTTCGATGCCCCGGATCAGGACCAGGTCGCGCGGCTTGGGGGTCTCGATGCGGACGACGGACAGCCGGGTCGTGGGCCAGGTGATCTGGCGAACGCCGCCGTCCATCCACACCGTGGGACGGTTGACCTGGAAGTCGTAGTAGTCCTCGGCGTCGAGCGCCGCGAACACCTCGCCCTTGAACTCCCGGTCCAGATGCCCGACCGCGGCGGAGGCGGCGTCCCCGGCGTCGTTCCAGCCCTCGAACGCGGCCACCATGACCGGGTCGATCAGCTCGGGAACTCCCTCGAGCTCGATCACCCAGCGCCTCCTTCCGGCCGGAAGGGGGATGGTGTCACCCCCGCCGGCTGCCGTTCCTTCGCGTGCGGCACCAGCCTACGGCTTCACGGGGCGGGTGCCGCCGCCTTCGTAGGGGGATGATCCCCAGCGTCACCGGACGTACGCGTCCTGTCGTCCACCGGCCCCCACGCGGAGCGGTACGCGGCCCAGTCCTCCGCAGTCGCGTGGAAGTCGACGTAGAGGGCGAGCCCGAAGCGCTCGCGGCCGGGATCCTGCCGGGCGAGCCCCAGCCGGGCCCCGCGGGCGGCGGCGGCGACGGTCTCCGCCCACGCGTGGTGGCCCAGGTTGTTCGTGTGGTAGCCGGGCAGCCCCATCAGCAGGTCCGTACCCGGCGGGGTCACCTCCAGGGCCAGCGCGGTCTGCTGGGCGACGTAGCCGCCGAAGAGGCTCTCCAGCGGCATCGCGGTGTCGTAGGCCATCACCGCGACCTGGTCGACGCGCCGGGCGACGTCCCCGAAGTAGGCCTGCGACCACCACTTGGGATGGTGGAACAGCGCGCCCGCCGGTACGTGCAGCGAGGGCAGCGGATCGATCTGGTGTGTCGCCACGGAGAGGACCGCGCCGTGCCGGGCCGTCAGCGCGTGGACGGAGTCCAGGACGTCGAGGAAGCCGCGGTCGCCCGAGTACATCGGCTCCAGGTCCAGGTGCACCCCGTCGAAACCCACCGCCAGCGCCTGCCCTGCGCTCGCCGCGATCCGGGACCGCGTCGCCGGGTCGTCCAGGTGCAGGCCCTTGTCGCCGTGGTGCGAGACCACCTGTCCCAGCCACGCCTGCACACGGACCCCGGGCAGCGCGCGGTGCGCCTCACGCACCAGCGACGCGGCCTCGGGGTACAGCGCCGGATCGAGACTGCCGTCGAACTCCATCGGGCCCGTGTGCACGTACAGGTCCCGGGTGCCGCTGCCGCGCAGCTCCCGGCCGAGCGCGGCCAGGTCGGCCGCGTCCCGGCGGCCGTCGACCCAGGCGTGGCCGAGCCAGACCGCGTTGCGGCCGCGGTCGGCGCCCGCTCCTGAGGGGTCGCCCACGTACTCCAGGCGCAGGGCGACGCCGGCCGCCAGCACCGGCAGCAGTACGACGAGGGCGACCGCGAGGGCGCCGCGCCGCACCGCGCGGGCGGAGGGGCGGTGCAGGCGGAGCGGGCGGCGGGGCGCCGGGCGGGGGAGGTCCGGTTGCACGCGTGAATTCATCCGATCCCTTTTCTCGATCACTTCTTCGAGGGATCGGACGCACGGGGCGCCGTGCCCGGTTCGCCCGCGGGCCGGCGGCTCAGAGGGTCGAACGCAGCCACTGCTCCACGCTGGCGACATGGACCGTCGCCCACGACCGCGCCGCCTCCGCGTCGCGGTCGCGCAGCGCGCCGAGGATCGCCCGGTGCTCGTGCAGGGTGCGGCTGACCGCGTCCTCCTGGGTCAGCCCGCGCCAGATCCGCGCCCGCGTGGTGGGCCCGGACAGCCCGTCGAGCAGCGAGCACAGCACCGAGTTGCCGGCCGCCTGCACGATGCCGCGGTGGAACTCCAGGTCGCACGCGACCAGTTCCTCGACCGACGGCTCCGTCCCCAGCGCCGCCAACTGGGCCTCCAGGGCGTCGAGCTGGGCCTCCGGGATGATCGCGGCGGCCATGGCGGTCGCCGCGGGCTCCAGTATCCGCCGCACGGCCAGGAACTCCAGCACGGTGTCGTCGCGGTGGAAGTCCACCACGAAGCTCATGGCCTCCAGCAGGAGTTGGGGGTCGAGGCTGGTGACGTACGTGCCGTCGCCCTGCCGCACGTCCAGGATGCGGATCAGCGAGAGCGCGCGCACCGCCTCGCGCAGCGAGTTGCGCGACAGGCCGAGGTCGGCCGCCAGTTCGCTCTCCTTGGGGAGCCGGTCGCCCGGTCGCAGCGCACCGGAGACGATCATCCCCTTGATCTTCTCGATCGCCTCGTCGGTGACCGCCATGACCGCCCTCGCCTCCAGGACATCCGATGTATCGGGCCATTATGCCGTGCATCCGCGGATCGGGAGCCCTGCCGGTCGACCGCGATGTCCACGGTGCGCTCCGAAGATCCGGCGACGGCGTTCCGGGCGCCGCGGGGAGAGGGCCCGGACACGCCAAAGGCCGTTTCCCGGCTTCGGGAAACGGCCTTCGAACTGCGACGACGTTTGTCACACCGTCGGGACGACAGGATTTGAACCTGCGACCCCTTGACCCCCAGTCAAGTGCGCTACCAAGCTGCGCCACGTCCCGGTGCGGACCGGCCGGGGCGGTGCCCCGGAAGATCACGTAAAGAGGAGAATACCCGAAGGTCGCTGATCAGCCGAATCGCTCGATGCGGATCCGCCCCGCCGGCTGCCCGCCGTCCACCAGGAGGCGGGAGGCGTGCTCCGCGAAGCCGTTGCCGCCGCACACGTACGCCTCCCAGCCGCCCGGCGGCGGATCGGCCAGGTAGGGGGCCAGATGCGCGGCGCCGAGCCGGCCCTGGGCGCGGGTGAGGACGACGGTGGTCTCCGCGCCGTACTCGCGGGCGTAGATCAGGTCCTCGGGCGTTCGGGCGGAGACGATCAGCCGCAACGGCACGTCCAGCCCGCGCAGCCGGCGGTGGCGGATCATCGACATCAGCGGCACGACCCCGGAACCGGCGCCGAGCAGCAGCGCGGGCCGGTCGCCGGACCAGGCGAAGAAGCCGCTGTGCGGGCCGCGCACCTCGAAGGCGTCGCCGGGCCGGGCGACGCGGTGCAGATGGCCGGAGACCTCGCCGTCGGCGACGTGGTCGAGGGTGAGCTCGATGTGGCCTGAGCCGTCCGGCGCGGAGGCGAGCGAGTAGTTGCGCTGTGCCGTGTAGCCGTCGCCCGCCGTCAGCCGCAGCGTGAGGTACTGGCCCGGCAGGTGCCCGGCCCAGCCGGGCACCGCGAACCGGAAGGTGGCGGCGCGGGGGGTCTCCCGGCGGACCTCGGTGAGCGTGGCGCGCCGCCACACCGCGGCGGCGGCGCCGCTCACCGCGACGCGGCCGGGCACGGCGAAGCGGGTCGGCGGGACGAAGGCGGGGGCGGAGAGGTCAGTCATGGGCGTAGCGCTGCTCCTGCCACGGGTTGCCCCGAGGGTGGTAGCCGTTCTGCTCCCAGAAGCCGGCCTCGTCGTGGTCGAGCAGCCGGATGCCCGCGATCCACTTGGCGCTCTTCCAGAAGTACAGGTGCGGCACGACCAGCCGGGCCGGGCCGCCGTGCTCGGGGGCGAGCGGCGCACCGTCGTACTCGAAGGCGATCCAGGCCCGGCCGCCGGTGACGTCGGCGAGCGGCAGGTCGGCGGCGTAGCCGGTGTGCGCGTACGCCACGACGTGCGTCGCGGCGGGGGAGGGGCGTACCTCTTCGAGGAAGGCGTCCAGCGACACCCCGCCGAAGTGCACGCCGAACTTGGACCACCCGGTCACGCAGTGGATGTCACCGCGGTAGGAGGACCGGGGCAGGGCCCGCGCCTCGTCCCAGGTCCAGGTGCGCGGCGCCGCCACCAGGCCGTCGACGCGGAACGTCCACTGCTCCGCGGTGAGCCGCGGGGTGACCTCGGCGGACAGCACCGGCCACTCGTCGCGCGCGTCGTACTGGCCGGGTGGCAGCCGCGGGTCGCGGTCGGCGGCCCGGGCACGGCCGGTGAAGCCGCGGGTGGGTTCCCGCGCGGAGGTCATGCCGGGTGCTCCTGCTCCAGCGCCTCCAGCGCGCGCAGCGCGGCCGGTTCGTCCAGGGTGAGCAGGGCGCGGTCGCGCATCAGGACGCGGCCGTCCACGACGGTGTCGCGCACATCGGCGGCCGCGGCGGCGTACGCGAGCATCGACCACGGGTCGTGGCGCGGGGCCAGGTGCGGCCCGCCCAGGTCGAGGACGACGAGGTCGGCGCGCTTGCCGGGCTCCAGCGAGCCGAGGTGGGCGTCCAGGCCCAGCGCGCGGGCGGCCTCGATCGTCGCCATCCGCACCGCCTGCTCGGCGCCCACGGCGGTGGGGTCGCCGGACGCCTTGTGGACCAGGGCGGCGGCGCGCACCGCGCCGAGCACGTCGAGGGTGTTGGAGCTGACCACGCCGTCGGTGCCGAGGCCGACCGTCACACCGGCGGCCAGCAGGTCGGGGACGCGGGCGATGCCGCAGCCCAGCTTCAGGTTGGACACCGGGCAGTGCGCGACGGCCGTGCCGGTCCTGGCCAGCGCGGCGATCTCGCCGTCGGAGAGGTCCACGGCGTGCGCGAGGAGCACGTCGGGGCCGAGCACCCCGAGCGAGTCCAGCAGTTCCACCGGGCGCTTGCCGTGGCGTTCGACGACCATGGCGACCTCGGCGGCGTTCTCCGCCGCGTGGACGTGCAGCAGCGCGCCGTGCTCGCGGGCGAGCCCGCTGATCGCCACCAGCTGGTCGGGGTCCAGGGTGTAGGCGCTGTGCGCGAAGAGCACGGGGCGGGTACCCGGCGCACCGGACGCGCGTGCCGCCAGGTCGGCGGCGGCCCAGGGCATGCGCTCCGCGTAGGCGCGGCCGTCCGGCGGGCCGGGGACGTCCATGAACGTCGGGCCGGCCAGCAGCCGCCAGCCCGCCTCCCGGGCGGCCTCCTCGGCGGCCTCGTGGAACCAGTACATGTCCAGGCCGGTGGTGACGCCCGCGCGCACGCTCTCCGCCACCGCGACCCGCACCCCGGCCGCCACCGCGGGCGGCGAGAGCAGCTCGGCCTCGCGGGGGATCACCCGGGCCAGGAACTCCTGCAGGTCCACGTCGTCGGCGCAGCCCCGCAGCAGGGTCATCGCCAGGTGCGTGTGGGTGTTGATCAGGCCGGGCAGCACCAGGCGGCCCGTCGCGTCGATCTCCTCGGCGGCCCGGTACGCGGCGCGGACCTCCGCCGCCGGGCCGACGGCCACGATCGCGCCGCCGCGCACCGCGACCGCGCCGTCCGGCACGACGGTGCCCGCCGCGTCGACGGTCAGCACAGTGCCGCCGTGCACCAGCAGATCGGCGTCCTGAACGCTCACTTCACGTCGCTTCCGTACTCGGTGGCCAGCAGATGCAAGGCGTCCAACGTTACCCGGCTGCCGCGGGCAACCCCCTCGGCGACCACCGCCCGGTACGGGTCGTAGCCGCCGGTCGCCTCGACGTCGACCAGGTCGTCCGCGTTCGCCCCGTCCACGACGAGCGCGCCGCCCGCGACCAGGCCCCGGGTGGAGGCGAGCACCAGCAGCGCCGACAGCTCCATCTCGATGGCCGCGATCCCGGCGGCCGTGTACGCCTCGCCCGGCAGCGGCAGGAAGCCCGGCTGGAAGGCGGCCCGCGTCCAGACCACCCCGCGGTGGTGCGGCGCCTCCAGCGCCCGGGCCGCGCGCTGCAGGGCCAGGACCGCCTCAGGCGCCGCGAACGCCGGGTACTCCGGCGGCAGGAGCTGCTGCGTGACCCCGTCGTCGCGTACGGCCGCCTCGGCGATCACCAGGTCGCCGTCGCCGATCCCGGCCGCGATCGCCCCGGCGGTGCCCAGTCGCAGGATCGTACGGACCCCGGCGTCGGCCAGCTCCTGGAACAGCAGCATCGCCCCCGGGGCGCCCACGCCGTGCGAGGCGACCACCACGTCCGTGCCCTTCCACGTGCCCGTGAAGGTGCGGTACTCGCGGTGGTACGCCACCTCCCTCGCCTGCGCCAGCATCCCGGCGACCTCCGCCGCCCGCGCCGGGTCGCCCACGACGACCGCGTGGGCGGGCAGCCCCGTGCGGGGAATGCGGGTGATGGGCTGCGGATCGGCGGTCATCGGTCCTCCAGGCGCGGTCGGCGGTGCTCCCGGACGCTACACGGATCGCGCCGGACCGCTTCAGGCCGCCCGGCGGCGCAGCAGCCCGAAGGCCGCGACGCAGGCGAGGGCGGCCACGGCCAGGACGATCCCCGACTCGACGAACTGGAGCGGCCAGTAGTGCGAGGCGGGGTGGACCACGGCGTAGGCGTCCGCGGCGCCCATGTCCCGCAGGCACTGCTCGAACTCCCTCGGCACGTCCATATTGCACTGGGTCCCGGAGAGGGGTTTCCCGGCGGCCGTGACGAGGCCGACCTCGATCCGGTCGGCACTGGCGGGCAGCCGGGCCGCCTCGAAGCCGGTCCACCGGGTCGTCGGCCACAGACGGGACCGGAACGTGACGAGGGTGAAGTGGACGAGGACGGTCGCGAAGAAGGCGAAGCCGAGACCGCTGAGCGTCCGCCGCATCAGCAGGCCGCTCAGCGCGCCCAGTGCCAGCCCGAGCAGGACGTACGCGAGCCCGACCGGGCCGCCGGCGAAGAAGACGTCCTTCTCGTACCAACCGGGTGCCGCGTCGCTCGT
This sequence comes from Streptomyces sp. MI02-7b, assembly GCF_033793585.1. Lineage (NCBI taxonomy): Bacteria > Bacillati > Actinomycetota > Actinomycetes > Kitasatosporales > Streptomycetaceae > Streptomyces > Streptomyces sp. MI02-7b. The sequence continues at coordinate 170,260 of NZ_JARAWX010000013.1, forward strand.
ACCGGACGTCCAGACCCAGCGGAAGAGCAGCGTCAGGACGGTCATGCCCGCCGTGAGCGCCAGGGCGGGCACGGCGAGTTTGGCGGCGAGCCAGCGGGCCGGGCTGACCGACTGGGTCCAGGCGAGTGCGGCGGTGCCGTTCTCGAGCTCCCGGCCGATCAGCGCGCCGCCCGCGAAGGCGGCGACGACCGGCGGCAGGAGGAGGATCGCGCTGCCGGCCAGGCGGAGGCCGGCGAAGTCGTCGAGGGGGAGGCCGTCCCCGGCGTTCCCCGTGGCCTGCCGGTACGACCACAGGAGTCCGCCGACCCCGGCGGCCACGACGGCGGCCCAGACCCACAGGGCCGTACGGTGCACCCGCAGCACCGACCAGGTCAGGCCGTGCCGGTCGCGCAGGCGGCGCGGGGGGAGCGTCAGGGCGGTCATGCGGTGGCCTCCTGCCGGGACGTGGGAACGCTGCTGCCGATGACGAGGGCGGGTGCCCCGGGATTGCGCAGGTGGGCGAGGACCAGCTCGTCCAGACCGGGGTTCTCCACCAGCCAGCGGTCGCCGTCGATGGCCCCGCCGGGCCGGACCAGCGCCGTGCGTCCCCGGCCCGAGGCGCGCTGCTCGACGACGGTGTGGGTTCCGTGGTCCTCGCCGACACCGGTCAGCAGGCGGTGGGCCGCCAGCAGTTCCTCGATCCCGCCCGCCAGCCGGACCTGGCCGCCGCCGAGCAGCAGCAGGTGGTCGCAGGAGTCCTCCAGTTCCGAGACGATGTGGGAGCTCATCACGACGGTCGTGCCGTGCTCCACCGCCTCGGCCAGGAGCGCGCCGGTCAGTTCGTGCCGGGCCTGCGGGTCGAGTCCGGACATCGGCTCGTCGAGCAGGAGCAGGTCGGGCCGTTTGCCGAGCGCCAGGGCGAGGGCGACGCGGGTGCGCTGGCCGCCGGACAGCGAGCGGATCCGCGCCTTCGGGGACAGGCCGCCGGCCTCAACGATGCGCGTCGCCGCCTCGTGGTGCCAGCGGTCCGGGTTCAGTTCGGCGCCGAGGCGCAGCGTCGCGGCGACGGTGAGGTGCGGGTACAGGGGTTTGTCCTGGGCGACGTACGCGACGCGGGCGCGTGCGGCGGCCGGCGCCTTACCGAACACCCGTATCTCCCCTTCCGCGGGCCGGAGCAACCCCGCGGCCACCGCGAGGAGCGTCGACTTGCCCGCGCCGTTGGGCCCGACGAGTGCGCAGATCCGCCCCGCGGGCAGCCGGAAGGCGCAGTCCCGCAGCACGGGCTCGCGGCGCCACGGATATCCCACGGTGAGCCCGGACGCCTCGACGGCGGCCGTTTCCTCGTTCATTTCTCCCCCTCGGAGAACTCCTGGTCCAGCACGGAGGTGAACAGCGCGGAGGCGTCCTCACGGTCGAGTCCGCCCTCGCGTGCCCGGCGCATCCACGCGGCCAGTTCCGCGGCGAGCGGAGAGTCCGCGGGCGCGGCGCCGAGCGACTTCTGCACGAAGGTGCCGAGGCCGCGGCGGGCCACCACCAGCCCCTCCCGCTCGAGTTCGCGGTAGGCCTTCAGCACGGTGTTCGGATTGACGACGGCCGTCTCGACCACTTGGCGGGCGGTGGGCAGCTGGTCGCCGGGCCGGAGCAGCCCGAGCCGCAGGGCCTGCTTGGTCTGATGGACGATCTGCAGGTAGGTGGCGACCCCACTGCGCCGGTCGATGCGGAACTCGACCATGCGACAACCCCCCTTTAACTAATCAAGTAGTTAAAGAGTGTTTCAGGGAGGCGCCGATGTCAACCCGGCGCCAACCCGTCCTGTCGCGGGGCGGGTTGGCGGACCGTGGCGCCGGAACGCGAAAGGCCCGGGTGGGCTGTGCGGACCAGCCGTTCGGCTCGGTCGCACAGCCCACCCGGGCCCGTGGCGAGAGGGTCAGTCGCGCCGGCCGGCCAGCACGGCCTCCACGCGCGTACGGACGTCCGCGGTGTCCAGCCCCCGTACCGTCAAGGTGGTGCGGCGGCGCAGTACGTCGTCCGCGGTCCGCGCCCACTCGTGGTCGCGGGCGTAGACGACCTGGGCCCATATCTCCGGGCCGTCGGGGTGGATGCGCTCGCCGAGCGCGGGGTCCTCGTTCACCATGCGGGCGATGTCGAAGGACAGCGCCCCGTAGTGAGTGGCCAGGTGGCGGGCCGTCAGCGGGTCGATGCGGTGGCCCGGGTCGCGGTCCACGAGCAGCCGGTGGGCGACCGCGTTCGGGTTGGCGACCCCCGGCAGCGGTACCCGGCGCGGCAGCTGGTCCAGCGGCTGCATGTCCTCGTTGAGCGGGCCGCCGGGCAGCTTGGCGAGCTTGGCCATCACGGTGCGCCCGATGTGCCGGTACGTGGTCCACTTGCCGCCCGCGACCGACAGCATGCCGCCGCTGCCCTCGGACACGACCGTCTCGCGCTTGGCCTTCTCCACGCCGCCGGGGCCGCCCGGCAGTACCCGCAGGCCCGCGAAGGCGTAGGTGATCAGGTCGGGGGACAGGTGCTCGTCCCGCACGGAGTGGGCAGCCTCGTCCAGGATCTGCCGGATGTCGGCGTCGGTCGCCCGTACGTCGGCCGGGTCTCCCGTGTACTCCTCGTCCGTGGTGCCCAGCAGCAACTGGTCCTCCCACGGCAGCGCGAAGGTGATGCGGTACTTGTCGATCGGCGTCGCCATGGCCGCCCGCCACGGCGCCTTGCGCTTCAGGACGATGTGGGCGCCCTTGGACAGCCGGATGCTGGGCGCGGCGCCCTTGTCCTCCATCTGCCGCAGGTGGTCGACCCACGGGCCGGTGGCATTGAGCACCAGGCGGGCGTCGACACCGAACTCGGTGCCGTCCAGCCGGTCCTTGAGGTCGGCGCCGCTGACCCGGCCGTGGGTGAAGCGCAGCCCGGTGACCTCCGCGTGGTTGAGGACGACCGCGCCCGCCTCGACGGCCGCGCGCACCGTCATGACCGCCATCCGCGAGTCGTTCATCTGGTGGTCGTAGTAGACGGCGACGGCCTTCAGGTCGTCCGTGCGCAGCGCGGGGTTGGCGGCGGCCGCCCGGGACGGGGAGATGATCCTGCCCACCCCGTCACCGAAGGCGGACAGCGCCGAGTAGGCGAAGACACCCGCACCGAGCTTGGCGGCGCCGACCGGGCCGCCCTTGTAGACCGGCAGGTAGAAGGTGAGCGGGTTCACCAGGTGCGGGGCCACGTCCTTGGCCAGCACCCGGCGTTCCATGTGGTTCTCCGCCACCAGTTTGACCGCGCCGGTCTGCAGGTAGCGCAGACCGCCGTGGACGAGCTTGGAGGAGGCGGAACTGGTGGCGCCGGCGAAGTCGCCGGCGTCCACCATCGCCACCCGCAGCCCCGACTGCGCGGCGTGCCAGGCCACGGAGGTGCCCAGGATGCCGCCGCCGATGACCAGCAGGTCGTAGCCCGCGCGGCTCAGCAGTTCCCGGGTCTCGGCGCGGCCCGGGTTCCGGCCGGCGATCGGATGCGTCCCGAGGCCCGGGACGTGCTGCAGGGTTGTCATGATCGATTCACTTCTCCTCGTCGATCCAGCCCATGGTCCGCTCGACGGCCTTGAGCCAGCTCTTGTACTCGCGGTCGCGGACGTCGGCGTCCATCCGCGGGGTCCATTCGGCGGCCCGACGCCAGTTGGCGCGCAGCTCGTCGGTGTCCGACCAGAAGCCCACCGCCAGACCGGCGGCGTAGGCCGCGCCCAGGCAGGTGGTCTCGGCGACCAGCGGGCGCACGACGGGCGCGTCCAGGAAGTCGGCGAGGGTCTGCATGAGCAGGTTGTTGGCGGTCATGCCGCCGTCGACCTTGAGCGCGGTGAGCTCCACGCCCGAGTCCTTGGTCATCGCGTCGACGATCTCGCGGGTCTGCCAGGCGGTCGCCTCCAGCACCGCGCGGGCGATGTGCGCCTTGGTCACGTACCGGGTGAGGCCCGCGATCACCCCTCGGGCGTCGGAGCGCCAGTACGGGGCGAACAGACCGGAGAAGGCCGGCACGAAGTAGGCGCCGCCGTTGTCCTCGACCGACATGGCCAGCGTCTCGATCTCGGCCGCCGTCTTGATCAGGCCCATCTGGTCGCGCATCCACTGCACCAGCGAACCGGTGACGGCGATCGAGCCCTCCAGGGCGTACACCGGCTTCTGGTCGCCGATGCGGTAGCCGACGGTGGTGATCAGGCCGTTGTAGCTGTTGATCGGCTTGTCGCCGGTGTTCATCAGCAGGAAGGTGCCCGTGCCGTAGGTGGACTTGGCCTCGCCCTCGGAGTAGCACGTCTGGCCGAACAGCGCGGCCTGCTGGTCGCCGAGCGCGGAGGCGACCGGCACACCGGCCAGGGCGCCCGAGGCCGCCTCGCCGTACACCTCGGCGGAGGAGCGGATCTCCGGGAGGACCGCGGCCGGGATGCCGAGGGACGAGACGATCTTGTCGTCCCAGTCCAGGGTGTGCAGGTTCATCAGCAGCGTGCGGGAGGCGTTGGTGACGTCGGTGACGTGCCGTCCGCCGTTGACACCGCCGGTGAGGTTCCAGATCACCCAGCTGTCCATGGTGCCGAAGAGGATCTCGCCGGCCTCGGCGCGCTCGCGCAGCCCCTCGACGTTGTCCAGCAGCCAGCGGATCTTCGGACCGGAGAAGTAGGAGGCCAGCGGCAGGCCGGTCTCCCGGCGGAAGCGGTCCTGGCCGACGTTGCGGCCGAGCTCCTTGCACAGGGCGTCGGTGCGGGTGTCCTGCCAGACGAGCGCGTTGTGCACCGGCTCGCCGGTCGCCTTGTCCCACAGCAGCGTGGTCTCGCGCTGGTTGGTGATGCCGATGGCCTTGACGTCGGCGGCGGTGATGCCCGCCTTGGAGACGGCCTCGGCGACGACCTCCTGGACGTTGGTCCAGATCTCCGCGGCGTTGTGCTCGACCCATCCCGGCTTCGGGAAGATCTGCTCGTGCTCCTTCTGTCCGACCGAGACGATGCGGCCGTCCTTGTCGAAGATGATGCAGCGCGACGACGTGGTGCCCTGGTCGATCGCCGCGATGAAGGGGCCTTCGGTGTGGGCGTTGGTCACGGTGTGCTCCTCAAGTCCAAAGTCCAGTGGGTCGTCGGGTGCTACTGCTCAGAATGCGATCCTGTGGAGGCCGGCTGCGAGGACCGCGCCCACGATCGGGCCGACAACCGGTATCCAGGCGTAGCCCCAGTCCGAACCGCCCTTGTTCGGCAGCGGCAGGAGCGCGTGCACGATGCGCGGGCCGAGGTCGCGGGCGGGGTTGATGGCGTAACCGGTCGGGCCGCCGAGCGAGAGGCCTATGCCGACGACGACCAGGGCCACCATCAGGGTGCCGGTGCCGGAGACGCTGAGGCCCTTGGTGAGGCCGAGGGTCAGGATGAACAGCACGAGGACGAAGGTGCCGATGATCTCGGTCGCGAGGTTCTGCACGACGTTGCGGATCTCCGGACCGGTGGAGAAGATGCCCAGCACCGGGCCGGGAGCGGAGGCCCGCCGCTGTCCGGGGGCGGCGGCATCGGTGCCGTCGGTGGCAGCGGCGGCGGTGTGGGGGCCCTCGACGGCGCCGGTGATCTCGCTGTCGGTCAGATGGGCCTGGAACTGACCCGCGTAGGCGGCCCACACGAGCGCGGCGCCGATCATCGCGCCGAGCATCTGGCCGGCCAGGTAGACCGGGACCTTGCTCCACTCGCCGGTGTCGACGGCGAGGCCGATGGTCACGGCCGGGTTGAGGTGGGCGCCGGAGAGGCTGCCCGAGATGTAGGCACCGGTCAGGACGGCGAAGCCCCAGCCGAAGGTGATGGCGAGCCAGCCGGCGTTGCGGGCCTTGGAGCTCTTGAGCGTGACGGCCGCGCAGACGCCGCCGCCGAGCAGGATCAGGATGGCGGTACCGATGGTCTCGCCGAGAAAGATGTGCTCACTGGACACGTGCGACTCCTTTGTCCTTCGTCCAGGGGAAGGCGAACCCTCGTCCCGTTCATGGGTTCGCGGGCCTGTCACTAGGCCCCCCGGCGGTCCCACGGCCAGGTACACCGTACCGACTCCGTCGGCTTCCGTTCGACAATGTCGACCGCCGAACGAGAGTGTTCTCCTGCGTGACCGGATGCGTCAAGAGTTCGACAGGTTCTGGGACGGTTCTCCGGCCGGCTTCAGAACCGGCCGGCGCCCAGGTCACGGGAGACCGCGCGGGCGCAGTCCCGCACCGCGGCGACCAGTTGGGCGCTGATGCCGCCGTCGTCGTCGCAGACCCGTTCCACCGCGCCGGTGACCGCGACCGCGCCGACCGGCATGCGGTGCCGGTCGTGGATGGGCGCCGCGATCGAGGCCACGCCGTCCCAGGTCTCCTCCAGGTCCGCCCCCCAGCCGCGAGCCCGTGTGAGGTCGAGCACTCCCTCGAACTCCGCGGCCCCGGTGACCGTGCGCGGCGTCAGCGCCTCGCGCTCCATCTCGGTCACCTCGCCGTGCGCGACCGGGTCGTACGCGGAGAGCACCTTGCCCAGCGCGCTGCTGTGCAGCGGGTGCATGGCGCCGACCTCCAGCACCTGGCGGCTGTCGTCGGGGCGGAAGACGTGGTGGACGATGAGCACGCCCTGCTGGTGGAGCACGCCCAGGTAGACGGCCTCGCCGCTGGAGCGCGCCAGGTCGTCGGTCCACACCAGGGCGCGGGCGCGCAGCTCGTGCACGTCCAGGTAGCTGTTGCCCAGCCGCAGCAGTTCCGCCCCCAGCTGGTAGCGGCCGGAGACCGGGTCCTGCTCGACGAAGCCCTCCTGCTGCAGGGTGCGCAGGATGCCGTGCGCCGTCCCCTTGGCCAGGCCCAGCGAGGAGGCCACGTCCGACAGGCCGAGCCTGCGCTCCCCGCCGGCCAGCAGCCGCAGGATCGCAGCCGCGCGGCTGAGCGACTGGATGGGACCTGGCATGAACAACCCCTCTGTCAGGAACGATCATGAACGAGTCGACAATGCTGAACGCTGTCAGACCATGCCGACCATCATCATCCCAGAGATGAGTGTGGCACCACGGTCCGCCCTTCGGAATGCCGGAGGCGGATTCCGCTCTCCCGGCTACGCTGGCCTGGTGCGTACCAGCGAGAGCGGGTGCGCACCAAGCCGACAGCCGTCGCACTCAGGGAGCACATCCATGGCCCAGCCGTCGTCGTATTCCTCCAAGGGGACCTCCCCGGCACACGCCCGCGCAGCGGCGCTCCGGGAGGCCCTCGCCCAACGGGTCGTGGTCGCCGACGGGGCCATGGGCACCATGCTCCAGTCGAAGAATCCGACGATGGACGACTTCCAGGGCCACGAGGGCCTGAACGACATCCTGAACATCTCCCGCCCCGACATCGTCCGCTCGGTGCACGAGGCCTACTTCGACGCCGGCGTCGACTGCGTGGAGACCAACACCTTCAGCGCCAACCACGCCGGCCTCCTGGAGTACGGCATCGAGGAGCGCGTCCACGAGGTCGCCGAGGCAGGCGCCCGGGTCGCCCGCGAGGTGGCCGACGCCTACGCCACCCCCGACCGCCCCCGCTGGGTGCTCGGTTCCATGGGCCCGGGCACCAAGCTCCCCACCCTCGGCCATGTCGCGTACGGGACGCTGCGCGACGCCTACGAGCAGAGCGCCGCGGGCCTGCTCGCCGGCGGCGCCGACGCGGTGATCGTGGAGACCACCCAGGACCTGCTGCAGACCAAGGCCGCCCTGATCGGCGCGCGGCGGGCCCTGGACGCGGCGCACTCGGTCGCGCCGCTCATCTGCTCCGTCACCGTCGAGACCACCGGCACCATGCTGCTGGGATCCGAGATCGGCGCCGCGCTCACCGCGCTGGAGCCGCTCGGCATCGACATGATCGGCCTCAACTGCGCCACCGGCCCCGCCGAGATGAGCGAGCACCTGCGCTACCTCGCCCGGCACGCCGGCATCCAGCTGTCCTGCATGCCCAACGCGGGCCTGCCCATCCTCGGCAAGGACGGCGCGCACTACCCGCTGACCCCCGGTGAACTCGCCGACGCGCAGGAGGTCTTCGTCCGGGAGTACGGGCTCTCCCTGGTCGGCGGCTGCTGCGGCACCACCCCCGAGCACCTGCGGCAGGTCGTCGAGCGGGTGCGCGGGCACGAGGTCGCCGCCCGCGAGCCGCGCCCCGAGCCGGGCGCGTCCTCGCTCTACCAGACGGTCCCCTTCCGCCAGGACACCGCGTACCTCGCCATCGGTGAGCGCACCAACGCCAACGGCTCCAAGAAGTTCCGCGAGGCCATGCTGGACGGCCGCTGGGACGACTGCGTGGAGATGGCCCGCGAGCAGATCCGCGAGGGCGCCCACTTCCTGGACCTGTGCGTCGACTACGTCGGCCGCGACGGCGTCGCCGACATGAACGAGATCGCCGGCCGGCTCGCCACCGCCTCCACCCTGCCGATCGTGCTCGACTCCACCGAGCCCGAGGTGCTCCGGGCGGGCCTGGAGAAGCTCGGCGGACGCGCGGTGATCAACTCGGTCAACTACGAGGACGGCGACGGCCCCGACTCCCGCTTCGCCCGCACCACCCGGCTCGCCGTGGAGCACGGCGCGGCCCTGATCGCCCTCACCATCGACGAGGAGGGCCAGGCCCGCACGCCGGAGGCCAAGGTCGCGGTCGCCGAGCGCCTCATCGCGGACCTGACCGGCAACTGGGGCATCGCCGAGAGCGACATCATCGTCGACTGCCTGACGTTCACCATCGCCACCGGCCAGGAGGAGTCCCGCGGGGACGGCATCGCCACCATCGAGGCGATCCGCGAGCTCAAGCGCCGCCACCCGGCCGTGCAGACCACGCTCGGCCTGTCCAACATCTCCTTCGGCCTCAACCCGGCCGCCCGCATCGTGCTCAACTCGGTCTTCCTGCACGAGTGCGTGGAAGCCGGCCTGGACTCGGCGATCGTCCACGCGTCCAAGATCGTGCCCATCGCCCGCATCCCGGAGGAGCAGCGCGAGGTCGCCCTCGACCTCGTCCACGACCGCCGCCGCGAGGGCTACGACCCGCTGCAGCGTTTCCTGGAGCTGTTCGAGGGCGTGGACACCAAGTCCGTCAGGGCCGGCCGCGCCGAGGAACTCGCCGCGCTGCCGCTGGACGAACGGCTGCAACGGCGCATCATCGACGGCGAGAAGAACGGCCTGGAGGCGGACCTCGACGAGGCGCTGAAGGCACGTCCGGCCCTCGACATCGTCAACGAGACCCTGCTGGAGGGCATGAAGGTCGTCGGCGAGCTCTTCGGCTCCGGCCAGATGCAACTGCCCTTCGTCCTGCAGTCCGCCGAGGTGATGAAGACCGCCGTCGCCCACCTCGAGCCGCACATGGAGAAGTCCGACGCCTCCGGCAAGGGCACCATCGTGCTGGCCACCGTCCGCGGCGACGTGCACGACATCGGCAAGAACCTCGTGGACATCATCCTGTCCAACAACGGCTACAACGTCGTCAACCTGGGCATCAAGCAGCCGGTCTCGGCGATCCTCGACGCCGCCCAGGAGCACGCGGCGGACGTGATCGGCATGTCGGGCCTGCTGGTGAAGTCCACCGTGATCATGAAGGAGAACCTGGAGGAGCTCAACCAGCGCGGGCTGGCCGCCCGGTTCCCCGTCATCCTCGGCGGCGCCGCCCTCACCCGCGCTTACGTCGAGCAGGACCTCCACGAGATCTACGAGGGCGAAGTCCGCTACGCCCGCGACGCCTTCGAGGGCCTGCGGTTGATGGACGCGCTCATCGCCGTCAAGCGCGGCGTCCCCGGCGCCACGCTCCCCGAGCTGCGGCAGCGGCGCGTGGCCCGCCGGGAGGGGCAGACGGGCCCCGGAGAGGCCGCCGCGGCGCGGGAGGCCGAGGAGAACCGCGGTCAGATCCGCTCGGACGTGGCCACCGACAACCCCGTGCCGACCCCGCCCTTCTGGGGCTCTCGGATCGTCAAGGGCATCCCGCTCAAGGACTACGCGTCCTGGCTCGACGAGGGCGCGCTGTTCAAGGGCCAGTGGGGCCTGAAGCAGTCCCGCGCCGGCGGTCCCGACTACGAGGAACTGGTGGAGACCGAGGGCCGGCCGCGGCTGCGCGGCCTGCTGGACCGCATGCAGAGCGAGGGCCTGCTGGAGGCGGCGGTCGTCTACGGATACTTCCGCTGCGTCTCCAAGGGCGACGACCTGATCATCCTCGGCGAGGACGGCGCGGAGCGGACCCGGTTCACCTTCCCGCGGCAGCGCCGCGGCCGCCGGCTGTGCCTCGCCGACTTCTTCCGCCCGGAGGAGTCCGGCGAGACCGACGTGGTCGGCCTGCAGGTGGTCACGGTCGGCAACCGGGTCTCCGAGGCCGCCAACAAGCTCTTCGCCGCCGACGCCTACCGCGACTACCTGGAGCTGCACGGCCTGTCCGTCCAGCTCGCCGAGGCGCTCGCCGAGTACTGGCACGCCCGGGTCCGCGCGGAGCTGGGCTTCTCCGGGGAGGACCCGGGCGCGATGGAGGACATGTTCGCGCTGAAGTACCGCGGTGCCCGCTTCTCCCTCGGCTACGGGGCCTGCCCCGACCTGGAGGACCGGGCCAAGATCGCGCAGCTGCTGGAGCCCGAGCGGATCGGCGTGCGGCTGTCGGAGGAGTTCCAGCTCCATCCGGAGCAGTCCACCGACGCCATCGTCATCCATCATCCGGAGGCGAAGTACTTCAACGCGCGGTAACGGGTCATACGTCGTACACTGGACGATCCGAACGGCACCTGGCCGGTCCCACGCCCCCACCACCATGGGGCGCGAGGCGACCGGCCTTTGTGCCCCCTGGACTGCGAAGGATGTGGGGCGCATGACCAGCGGTATTCCCGTCACCGAGACCCGGCCGGCCCGGGACGCAGGCCTGCAGGCCGTCCTCCTGGACATGGACGGCACGCTGGTCGACACCGAAGGCTTCTGGTGGAACGCCGAGGTGGAAGTCTTCGCGCAACTCGGTCACGTCCTCGACGACACGCACCGCGAGGTGGTCGTCGGCGGCCCGATGGCCCGCAGCCTGGGACATCTGATCTCGGTCACCGGGACGGACGCCACCCTCGCCGAGCTGTCCGCGCTGATCAACCTGCGTTTCGTCGAGCTCATCGGCCGGGGAGTACCGCTGATGCCGGGTGCCCGGCGCCTGCTCACCGAACTGGCCGCGCACGGCGTGCCCGCCGCGCTGGTCTCCGCCTCCCACCGCCGCATCATCGACGCGGTGATGCTCTCCATCGGGCGCGAGCACTTCGCGTTCTCCGTCGCCGGGGACGAGGTGGTGCAGGGCAAGCCGCACCCCGAGTCGTATCTGCACGCCGCCGCACGCCTGGGCGCGGACCCGGCGCGCTGCGTGGTCGTCGAGGACACCCCGACCGGGGTCCGCGCCGCGGAGGCGGCCGGGTGCCAGGTGGTGGCGGTGCCCTCGATCGCCCCGATCGAGCCCGCGCCCGGCCGGGCCGTCGTCGCCTCCCTCGAAGCCGTCGACGTGCCATTTCTGCGCTCTCTGATTACGGACGTTCACTGAGCGTCGCCATAAATTGAGTGGAAACTCTGGGCGCCCGGCCGCTCATTTTCCGTGACGTTTCGCTGCTGCCGAATTCTTTACCGGCGGCCCTCGGCCGGCGTGATACTTTTCACGTCGACGGGCGTCGACAGCACCGTCCGGGCGTGCTTCGGCCCGTCAATTGACGGTGCGCGTAGTGCTGTTGTGTCCGTATTGGGGCGCGGAGGGCTGTTCGTTCCGCTGTCCGGATATCGGTGCACCACTCCCTGTTATCCGCCTGTGACGCGGGCTCAACTTCTCCGTGTCAGGGGGCGGTAGGCCGGAATGCCGGGCACCGGCAATTCCGGGTATCGTCGCCCCGCTCAAGACTGCGCGGCCGAGGGCCGGAAGAGGGAGAACAACGAGGATGAATCGCAAGCTGCTGGTGCTGCCGGCCGTGATGGGCCTCGCCGCGCCCGTACTCGCCGGATGCGGCGACTCGAACGCGGGAAGCGGCGGCGGCGACGCGATCGTCGTCGGCACCACCGACCACATAGCGGTGTCCAAGGAACTGCCCTCTCCCGTGGACCCGGCCACCTCGTACGACGGTGGCACGTACACCTTCTTCAACAACACCTTCCAGATGCTGCTGGGTTACGAGCGCAGCGCGACGATCCCGTCCCCGGACGCGGCGAAGTCCTGCGAGTTCTCGGACACCAAGTCCGAGACCTACCGCTGCACTCTGCGCGACGGCCTGACGTTCTCCAACGGGCACGCGCTGACCTCCGAGGACGTCAAGTTCTCCATCGACCGCGTCATCAAGATCAAGAGCGACTACGGCCCGGTCAGCCTCCTGTCGAACATCCAGTCCGTCGAGGCCCCGGACGAGAAGACCGTCGTCTTCCACCTCAAGGCCTCCGACGCCACGTTCCCGTACAAGCTGGCGACCCCGGCCGCGGCCATCGTCGACAGCGAGGTGTACCCCGCCGACAAGCCGCTGGACGGCCTGCAGATGGTCGGCTCCGGCCCCTACAAGCTGGACTCGTGGGAGGACGGCAAGGCCGTTCTCAGCGCCAACCCGAACTACAAGGGCCTGGTCGGCAAGCTCAACAACAGCAAGATCGAGGTCCGCTTCTTCGAGACGGCGGCCGACATGGAGAAGGCGCTCACCGACGGCGACATCGACATGGTGAACCGCACCTTCACCTCCGACCAGATCGCCGGCATCCAGCAGGGCAAGGAGCCGAACATCAAGCTGACGGAGGCCTCCAGCCCCTCCGTGCGCTACATGTTCTTCAACATCGACGACCCGACGGTGAAGGACAAGGCCGTGCGTGAGGCGATCGCCCGCCTCGTCGACCGTGGCGCGCTCACCCGGGATGTGACCCACCGCACCGCGACGCCGCTGTTCGGCGCCGTGCCCACCGGCATCGTCGGGCACAGCAACGCGTACTTCAACACCTACGGGCAGCCCAGCCGCAACAAGGCCGCCGGGGTCCTGTCCGCCGCCGGCATCAGCACCCCGGTCAAGTTGACGTTCTCGTACCCGACGGACCGGCCGGCCACGCCGAACAAGGAAGAGGCGCTGGCCCTGCAGAAGCAGCTCAACAGCAGCGGCCTGTTCGACGTGACCCTCAAGGGCATGCCGTGGAAGAAGTTCCTTCCGGGCGCGGTCAAGGGCCAGTGGGCGATGTACGACCTGAGCTGGCTCCCCGACTTCCCGGACCCGGACACCTACATCGCGCCGTTCTTCGCCGAGGGCTTCCTCAACCTGAACTACCCCGGCGGCGACATCAAGAACTCGCTGCTGCCCAGCACCCGTCAGACCGCCGACCGCGGTGAGACGGACAAGGACTTCCTCAAGATGCAGAACATCCTGGCCCAGGACCTGCCGGTGATCCCGCTGTACCAGGACAAGCAGTTCGTCACCACGCGTGACAACATCACCGGCGCCGAGTGGTTGCTGAATTCCTCCTCCACGGCCCAGTTCTGGGAGCTCGGGCGCGGCGTGGCAGGATGAGCCGCCGGCTGGTACGGATCCGGGCACAACGCCCGGATCCGTAGCAGCCGGGCCCATCCGCACCACGACGCTTTGAGGTACCCCGTGAGGAAACGAGTCCAACTCCTGGCTCTCCCACTCTCCGCGACCGCGATCCTGGCCACCGGCTGCGGAAGCGGCGGCGGCGACGGAGGTGGCGAGGGAAAATCCGTCACGATGGGGATCACGGACAAGGTCACCGCCGTCGATCCCGCCTCCGGTTACGACGTGGGCTCCTGGATCGTCTTCAACAACGTCTTCCAGTCCCTGATGAGCTTCCCCAAGGGCGCCACCAAGCCCGAGCCCGAGGCCGCCGAGAACTGCGCCTTCACCGACACGGCCAGCCGGACCTTCGACTGCACCCTGCGGCCGGGCCTGAAGTTCAGCAACGGCGACGACCTCACCTCGCAGGACGTCAAGTACTCCTTCGAGCGCACCATCAAGATCAACGACGAGAACGGCCCCGCCGTCCTCCTCGACTCGATCAAGACGATCGACACCCCCTCCGCAGCCCGCGTCGTCTTCCACCTGAAGTACTCCGACGCGACCTTCCCCATGAAGATCGCCTCCGGCGCCGGCTCCATCGTGGACCACCGCGAGTACCCGGCGGACAAGCTCCGCGAGGACGACAAGGCGATAGGCAGCGGCCCGTACCGGCTGGACACGTACACCGCCGGCGACCAGGCCGTCTTCTCGGTCAACGACCGCTACCAGGGCACCGCGGAGGTCCACAACTCCGGTATGACCATGAAGTTCTTCGCGGAGGAGAGCGGCCTGGAGAAGGCCCTCGAGAGCGGCAGCGTCGACCTCGCCTACCGCGGCCTGGCGGCGAAGGACATCGCCGCCCTGCAGCAGAAGGCGGCTTCAGGGGACAGCGGCATGAAGGTCGTCGAGGGCACCGGCGCCGAGGTCCAGCACCTCGTCTTCAACGTCAAGGACCCCGTGGTCGCCAGCAAGGCCGTCCGCCGCGCCGTCGCCTACCTGATCGACCGCAAGGCCATCATCCGCGACGTCTACGACCGCACCGCCAGCCCGCTGTACTCGATCGTGCCGCAGGGCATCACCGGCCACAACACCGCGTTCTTCGACCGCTACGGCGAGGGCGCCGACACGGCCGCCGCCCAGGCCGCGCTCACCGACGCCGGCATCACGGACAAGGTCCGCTTCACCCTCTGGGGCACCCCCGTCCGCTACGGACCCGGCACCGTGCCCGAGCTGACCGAGATCGCCCAGCAGCTCAACTCCAGCGGCCTGTTCGACGTCGACGTCAAGACCACCGACGCCGACCAGTACGCCAAGGACATCTCCAAGGGCAAGTACGCGGTCTACGTCCGCGGCTGGGTCCCCGACTACCCGGACCCCGACAACTTCACCGCCCCCTTCTTCGGCGACGGCAACGTGCTGTCCAACAACTACGTGAACCAGCGGATCAGCGGCCAACTGATCCCGCGCACCGCCGCCCAGGCCGCCCGCGCCTCCACCACCGCGGACTTCGAAGAGCTGCAGGACACGGTCGCCGACGACGTGCCGATCATCCCGCTGTGGCAGGGCAAGCAGTACGTGGCCGCGAAGGACACCGTGAACGGCCTGGAGTGGACGCTCGACCCGTCCACCGTCTTCCGCTTCTGGGAGATCCAGAAGGTCGCGCAGGCCGGCTGACCCGTCCGGCGCCTCCGGTCCCCGACAGACCGGACGTCCCCCGCCCCATCCGGGGGACGACTACTGCGCCCCGGGGCGCACCAGACCGCTCTCGTACGCGTACACCGCGGCCTGCACCCGGTCGCGCAGCGCCAGCTTCGTCAGCACGTGGCCCACATGGGTCTTGACCGTCGTCTCGCTGACGAACAGCTCCGCCGCGATCTCGGCGTTCGACAGGCCCCGCGCGACCAGCTTCAGCACCTCGACCTCACGGTCGGTCAGGGTGTGCAGCGCCTGGGGCACCGGCTCCTCGCCCGACGGCAGCCGGCCCGCGTACTTGTCCAGCAGCCGCCGCGTGATGCTCGGCGCGAGCATCGCCTCGCCCGCCGCGACCACCCGGATCGCCTGCACCAGTTCGTGCGCCGGGGCGTCCTTGAGCAGGAAGCCGCTGGCACCCGCGCGCAGCGCCTCGACCACGTACTCGTCCAGGTCGAAGGTGGTCAGCACCAGCACCTTCGCCGGGCCGTCCCGGCCGGGGCCGGTGATCTGCCGGGTGGCCTCCACCCCGTCCATCCGCGGCATGCGGATGTCCATCAGCACGACGTCCGGCTGCAGTGCCCGCACCTGCTCCAGCGCCTGCTGACCGTCCCCCGCCTCACCCACCACCGCGAGTTCCGGCTCCGCCTCCAGGATCATCCGGAAACCGGTGCGCAGCAGCGGCTGGTCATCGACCAGCAGAACGCGAATGGCCACGTGATCTCCTCAGCTCAGGAATCCCCATTCTTCCCCACCACCGCCAGCGGGTACGGCGGGGGAGTGCCGCCGAACGACGGGCAGATCGCCTGGTGGTCGCACCAGTCGCAGAGCCGGCTCGGTCGCGGGCGCCAGTCGCCGGACTCGGTGGCCCGCCGGATCGCCTGCCACAGCGCCTCCAGCTTGCGCCCCACCGCCAGCAGGTCCTCCTCCGAGGGGTCGTACGTCATCACCTCGCCGCTGCCGAGGTACACCAGCTGCAGCCGGCGCGGCACCAGCCCGCGCAGCCGCCACAGCACCAGCGCGTAGAACTTCATCTGGAACAGCGCCTCGTCCGCGTACTCCGGGCGCGGGGCCTTGCCGGTCTTGTAGTCCACCACGCGCAGGTCGCCGGAGGCCGGGGCCACGTCGAGCCGGTCGATGTAGCCGCGCAGCGTCAGCCCCGACTCCAGCTCGGTCTCCACGTACAGCTCGCGCTCCGCGGGCTCCAGCCGCGTCGGGTCCTCCAGCGAGAACCACCGCTCCACCAGCCCGGCCGCCCCCTCCAGCCACTCCGCCAGCTCCTGCCCCTCCTCGGTGGAGAACAGCTCGGACAGCTCGGGACGCTCCTCCAGCAGCCGCTGCCACTGCCCGGGCACCATCGCCCGCGCCCGCTCCGCCGTGCGCTCGGGGGCCGGAGTGTCGAAGAGCCGCTCCAGCACCGCGTGCACCACCGTGCCCCGCGCGGCGGCCGGGCTCGGCTTCTCCGGCAGCTTGTCGATCACGCGCAGCCGGTACAGCAGGGGGCACCGCATGAAGTCGGCGGCGCGCGACGGCGACAACGACGAAGGAGCGGCCGGCGGCCTTCGCGGCGTCGGCGGAACGGGTTCGATGCTGGTGCCCATGGCAGGACCCTATGGGGTCGCACCGACAGCCGGTGTCGGCTCCGGGCAGCCGGGCAATACCATCGACGTCGGACCGACAGCAAAACGAGGGGAACCAGTGAGCGAGAGCCAGCAGCCGCCTGACGGCGGCGAGCAGACTCCCGGAGCCGACGGCGGCACCGGCAAACGCCCCGCCGGCCCCGGCGGCGGCATCCTCATGGGCCGCATCTTCGGCGTCCCCGTGTACGTCGCCCCGAGCTGGTTCCTGGTCGCGGCCCTGATCACCTGGGTCTTCGGCGGTCAACTCGACCGCGTCCTGCCCGGACTCGGCGCCGCCCGCTATCTCGTCTCGCTCTTCTTCGCGGTGGCCTTCTACGCCTCCGTCCTGGTGCACGAACTCGCCCACACCGTCGCCGCGCTCCGCTTCGGACTGCCGGTGCGCCGCATCCAGCTGCAGTTCTTCGGCGGCGTCTCGGAGATCGAGAAGGAGTCCGACACCCCGGGGCGCGAGTTTGTCCTCGCCTTCATCGGGCCGTTGCTCTCGCTCGTCCTGGCCGGGGTGTTCTACCTCGGCATGCAGGGCGTGGACCCGGGCACCGTGCCGGGCGTGCTGCTGGCGGGGCTGATGATCAGCAACCTCCTCGTGGCGGCGTTCAACCTGCTGCCGGGACTCCCGCTGGACGGCGGGCGCATGCTGCGCGCGGTGGTGTGGAAGATCACCGGAAAGCCCATGACCGGCACCGTCGCCGCCGCGTGGATCGGGCGCTTCCTCGCCATCGCGGTCCTGGTGGGGCTGCCCCTGCTGTCGTACGCGGGCGGCCTCAGCGACGGCACCGGCGACGCCACCGGCTTCGACTCGCTCACCGACGCCCTGCTCGCCGCCATCCTGGCCGCGATCATCTGGACCGGCGCGGGCAACGCCCTGCGCATGGCCCGGCTGCGTGAGCACCTCCCCGAGCTCCAGGCGCGGACCCTCACCCGCCGCGCCCTGCCCGTGGCCTCCGACACCCCGCTCTCCGAAGCCCTCCGGCGCGCCAACGAGGCCGGGGCCCGCGCCCTCGTCGTCGTCGACGGCCACGGCACCCCCACCGCCGTGGTCCGCGAGGCCGCGATCGTCGGCGTGCCCGAGCACCGGCGGCCCTGGGTCGCCGTCTCCGGACTGGCGCAGGACATCAAGCCGGGCATGAAGGTTTCCGCGGAACTCGCGGGGGAGGACCTGCTGGACACACTGCGGGCGACGCCGGCCACGGAGTACCTGGTGGTGGAGAACTCCGGCGAGATCTACGGCGTGCTGTCCACCGCGGACGTCGAGAAGGCCTTCCTCGCCGCCATGGCCCGGCCCACCGCGTCGGCCTGAGGCCCGCCCCGCCCGGCGGTGCGGACGCGAGCGTCCGGCGCGGCCCACGGGGAACGCGACGGCCTGTCCGTCACAAGGCGCCCCGGAGGCGAACCGAGCCCCCGGAAAAGACCGGTAGGCTGGGGCGCATGTCCGAACCGACCGGTGCCGCCCGCCGTCGCGGGCCCTTCAAGGTCGGGGACCAGGTCCAGCTCACCGATCCCAAGGGACGCCACTACACGTTCACGCTCGAAGCCGGGAAGAACTTCCACACCCACAAGGGGTCGTTCCCGCACGACGAGCTGATCGGCGCCCCCGAGGGCAGTGTGGTCCGAACCACGGGAAACGTCGCCTACCTCGCGCTGCGCCCCCTGCTCCCCGACTACGTCCTGTCCATGCCCCGCGGCGCCGCCGTGGTCTACCCCAAGGACGCGGGGCAGATCCTGTCCATGGCCGACATCTTCACCGGCGCGCGCGTCGTGGAGGCCGGCGTGGGCTCGGGCTCGCTCAGCATGTTCCTGCTGCGGGCGATCGGTGACGAGGGGATGCTTCACTCCTACGAGCGCCGCGCCGACTTCGCCGAGATCGCGACCCAGAACGTGGAGCGCTACTTCGGCGGTCCGCACCCCGCGTGGCAGCTCACCGTCGGCGACCTGCAGGACAACCTCAGCGACGTCGACGTCGACCGCGTCATCCTGGACATGCTCGCCCCCTGGGAGTGCCTGGAGGCCGTCTCCAAGGCCCTGGTGCCCGGCGGCATCCTGTGCGCCTACGTGGCGACGACCACGCAGCTCGCCCGGACCGTCGAGGCGATCCGCGAGCACGGCACGTTCAACGAGCCGTCCGCGTGGGAGACGATGGTGCGCACCTGGCACGTCGAGGGCCTCGCGGTGCGTCCGGACCACCGGATGATCGGGCACACCGGGTTCCTGCTGACCGCCCGCCGGCTGGCGGACGGAGTCGAGCCCCCGCTCCGGCGCAGGCGCCCCGCGCCCGGCGCGTACGGCGAGGACTACACCGGTCCGGGCGCCGGGCGCGCGTCGGGCAGGTCCGCCAAGGCGACCGAGGCCGTCGAGCCGGTCGCGGACCAGACAGCCGAGGCGGCCGACACGACGGAGTGATCGCGCACCACGGGAAGCGCCGCCGCCGGGATTCCGGCGGCGGCGCCTTTCGTTCCCCTGCCGTTGTCTCCTGTCACATACGTCATATGACGTACCGATAAGAGATCCGCGACACACGGGACCCGGTCGTACCGGCGCCGTGTGCGCTGTGGCAGCATGCTGGCCACCCCGCTCGACCAACTCCACAGGAGACAGGCGCGTGCAGCCAACCGCAGGGCAGGCCCTTCCGCACACCCGGGCCCGTTCGGTGCACTGGATCACCACGGCCGCGGTCATCGCCGCCGTCATAGGCAGCGCCGCCCTGGTGCAGCCCGCCGGGGCCTCCACCGCGAAGCGGCCGGTCGCCGGAGTGAAGGCCGGCGTCCCCGCCGTGCAGCCGCCTGACCCGAAGGCTGCCCACTACCCGATGAACTGCGCGGGCGCGCCGGTGGACGTCGTCGGCCGGGCCTCCGGCGACCTGGACGGGGACGGACGCCCGGAGACGGTCGCGGTCGCACGCTGCCACTCCGGGACGGGTACGCCGCCCAGCGGTCTGTACGTGCTCGCGCCGGACGCCGCAGGCGGCGGCGCGCCACGGATCGTGGAGACCCTGGTCGACCCCAAGGAGCAGCGGTCCTTCAAGGACCTGCGGATCGAGGACCGAAAGGTTCGCGCCACGGTCCTCGGCTACTCCTCGGACGACATCCCGCGCTGCTGCCCCGACCAGATGCGGGACTACAGCTGGGAGTGGCGGTCCGGCACCTACTACGAGGTTCCGGGACCGCTCGCGAACGGCGTGTGACAGATCACTCCGCGGCGGGTCCGTACAGCTCTACACTGTCCGAAACCCGACGTACATGAATACATTCGCCAGGACATTCCCTGGCCGAATCCACCACATCGGTCAGCAACGGCAGGGGTACCGGGGCGGAGGCCCCGGGGGCCTGACGCAGCTCGTTGTCTTCACCCTTGACGTAGGCGAGCCCGTCGATGTCCAGCTCGAAGACCTCGGGCGCGTACTGCACACAGATGCCGTCTCCGGTGCACAGGTCCTGATCGATCCAGACCTCAAGCGCCTCGACGACTTCGTCGCTCACGGGTATCTCGCCTGCCGTTCATCGTTCGGGAAGGGACCGCCCCTGACGGGCGTTGACCGAACCGACGATACAACCGGCCGCTTTCGGATGGTGATGGCTGGGTATCTCCCTGGCACGAGGACGTGCGCAAGGGTGAAGATCGGACACACACCGGACGTCTTTGTGATCTAGGGGTTTCAACCCCTACTGGCCCAGGTAGGGTCTGGAAGCGTCCAGCTCCCCTTGGAGGAGGTGAGGACCGTGGCGGCCCACGACGACGACATCAACCGTGGCGGCCGACCCGCTCGTGGATCGGAAGACCCCATGAGCCAGGTCGCCTTTCTTGAGCAGGAGATCGCCGTCCTGCGACGTAAGCTCGCCGACTCTCCGCGGCACACGAGGATTCTCGAGGAGCGGATCGTCGAGCTGCAGACCAATCTTGCGGGTGTCTCCGCTCAGAACGAGCGGCTGGCCAACACCCTCCGCGAGGCCCGCGACCAGATCGTGGCTCTCAAGGAAGAGGTGGACCGGCTGGCACAGCCCCCCGCCGGATTCGGCGTGTTCCTGCAGGCGAACGACGACGGGACGGCGGACATCTTCACCGGCGGCCGCAAGCTGCGGGTGAACGTCAGTCCGTCGGTCGAGCTGGACGACCTCCGGCGCGGCCAGGAAGTCATGCTCAACGAGGCGCTCAACGTGGTCGAGGCCATGGAGTTCGAGCGCATCGGAGACATCGTCACCCTCAAGGAGATCCTTGAGGACGGCGAGCGGGCCCTGGTCATCGGGCACACGGACGAGGAGCGGGTGGTGCGGCTCGCCGAGCCGCTGCTGGACGGCACCCTCCGCGCCGGCGACGCGCTGCTGCTCGAACCGCGCTCGGGATACGTCTACGAGCGGGTGCCCAAGAGCGAGGTCGAGGAGCTCGTCCTCGAAGAGGTGCCCGACATCGACTACCGCCAGATCGGCGGCCTGCGGAACCAGATCGAGCAGATCCGCGACGCGGTCGAACTGCCCTACCTGCACGCCGAGCTGTTCAAGGAGTACGAGCTCCGCCCGCCCAAGGGCGTCCTCCTCTACGGCCCCCCCGGCTGCGGGAAGACCCTGATCGCCAAGGCGGTCGCCAACTCCCTTGCCAAGAAGGTCGCCGAGGTCACCGGGCAGCCCCAGGGCAAGAGCTACTTCCTGAACATCAAGGGCCCCGAGCTGCTGAACAAGTACGTCGGCGAGACCGAGCGGCAGATCCGCCTGGTCTTCCAGCGTGCGAGGGAGAAGGCCAGCGAGGGCACCCCCGTCATCGTCTTCTTCGACGAGATGGAGTCGCTGTTCCGGACCCGTGGGTCCGGTGTCAGCTCGGACGTGGAGAACACCATCGTCCCGCAGCTGCTCGCCGAGATCGACGGTGTCGAGGGGCTGGAGAACGTCATCGTCATCGGCGCCTCCAACCGCGAGGACATGATCGACCCCGCGATCCTGCGGCCCGGCCGCCTGGACGTGAAGATCAAGATCGAGCGGCCGGACGCCGAGGCGGCCAAGGACATCTTCTCCAAGTACCTGGTCGCGACCCTGCCGCTGCACGGGGAGGACCTGTCGGAGCACGGCGAGTCCGCCGAGGCCACCGTCGACGCCATGATCCAGTCGGTGGTGGAGCGGATGTACTCGGAGTCCGAGGAGAACCGCTTCCTGGAGGTCACCTACGCCAACGGTGACAAGGAGGTCCTGTACTTCAAGGACTTCAACTCCGGCGCCATGATCCAGAACATCGTGGACCGGGCCAAGAAGATGGCGATCAAGGCCTTCCTCGACCACAACCAGCGGGGCCTGCGCGTCTCCCACCTGCTCGCCGCCTGCGTGGACGAGTTCAAGGAGAACGAGGACCTGCCCAACACCACCAACCCGGACGACTGGGCCCGCATCTCCGGAAAGAAGGGCGAGCGGATCGTCTTCATCCGCACGCTCGTCACCGGCAAGCAGGGCGCCGACACCGGTCGCTCCATCGACACCGTCGCCAATACGGGTCAGTACCTGTAACGCGACCACTCTCCGGCTGCGGGTGCCCACGCAGGGGCACCCGCAGCCGGAGTGTTTCACCCCGGCATAACCCAAGAAAGCGCGTAATGATCTCCCCACCACCGTCATCGCGTTCTAGGCTCATCGGTACCGCCCGAGGGTCATGTGCGGGGCGGTACTTGAGCGACCGGGCCGGCACGGCCCGGAGCCGGGCAAGGAGGGCCGCATGACCGTACGGCGAGTAATGGGCATCGAGACGGAGTACGGGATCTCCGTCCCGGGCCACCCGAACGCCAATGCCATGCTCACCTCGTCCCAGGTCGTCAACGCCTACGCGGCGGCGATGCACCGGGCGCGCCGCGCCCGCTGGGACTTCGAGGAGGAGAATCCACTGCGGGACGCCCGCGGCTTCGACCTCGCCCGCGAGGCCGCGGACTCCAGCCAGCTCACCGACGAGGACATCGGCCTGGCCAATGTGATCCTCACCAACGGTGCCCGGCTCTACGTCGACCACGCCCACCCGGAGTACAGCTCGCCGGAGGTCACCAACCCCCGCGACGCGGTGCTGTGGGACAAGGCCGGCGAGCGCATCATGGCCGAGGCCGCCGAGCGGGCCGCCCAGCTTCCCGGCGCCCAGCCCATCCACCTGTACAAGAACAACACCGACAACAAGGGCGCGTCCTACGGCACGCACGAGAACTACCTGATGAAGCGGGAGACCCCCTTCTCGGACATCGTGCGGCACCTGACGCCCTTCTTTGTCTCGCGCCAGGTGGTCACCGGCGCCGGGCGGGTCGGCATCGGCCAGGACGGCCACGACCACGGCTTCCAGATCAGCCAGCGCGCCGACTACTTCGAGGTCGAGGTCGGTCTGGAGACCACCCTCAAACGGCCGATCATCAACACCCGGGACGAGCCGCACGCCGACGCCGAGAAGTACCGGCGGCTGCACGTGATCATCGGCGACGCCAACCTCGCGGAGCTCTCGACCTACCTCAAGCTCGGCACCACCGCCCTGGTGCTGTCGATGATCGAGGACGGCTTCATCAACGTCGACCTCGCCGTCGACCAGCCGGTCCGCACCCTGCACCAGGTCAGCCACGATCCCACGCTGCGCCGGCTGGTCACGCTGCGCAGCGGCCGCACCCTCACCGCGGTGCAGCTCCAGATGGAGTACTGCGAGCTCGCCCGCAAGTACGTCGAGGACCGCTTCGGCACGGACGCCGACGAGCAGACCAAGGACGTCCTCGGGCGCTGGGAGGACGTGCTCAACCGGCTCGAGAGCGACCCGATGAGCCTGTCCCGCGAGCTGGACTGGGTCGCCAAGCGGGAACTGCTGGAGGGCTACCGCCGCCGGGACAACCTGGAGTGGGACGCGGCGCGCCTGCACCTGGTCGACCTGCAGTACGCGGACGTGCGCCCCGAGAAGGGCCTGTACAACCGCCTGGCCGCGCGGGGACGGGTCCAGCGGCTGCTCACCGACGAAGAGGTCGACCGGGCCGTGGGCAAGCCCCCGGAGGACACCCGGGCCTACTTCCGCGGGCGCTGCCTCGAACAGTACGCGGACGACGTCGCCGCGGCCTCCTGGGACTCGGTGATCTTCGACCTGCCCGGTCGTGACTCCCTGCAGCGGGTGCCCACCCTGGAGCCGCTGCGCGGCACGCGCAACCACGTCAAGGAGCTGCTCGACCGCTGCCGCACGGCGGAGGAGCTGGTGCGGATCCTGTCGGGCGGCTGATCAGGGCTGAAAACCTCCCGAACTGGGAATCATGGGGGTGGCCCCCGGACGTTGCGCAATACCGGGGGCCGATGTCAGGCCCTCCTTGTAGGGTCTGATCTTGTAGGACATGGAACCGAGCGGGGTGAGGGACACATGGCTACCAAGGACACCGGCGGCGGACAGCAGAAGGCCACGCGTTCGGCCGAGGAGGTCGAGGAGACCGCGCAGGACGCGCAGGGCAGCTCCGACCTCAAGGACCGCCACGAGAAGCTGTCGGACGACGTGGACTCCGTGCTGGACGAGATCGACGACGTCCTCGAGGAGAACGCGGAGGATTTCGTGCGTTCCTTCGTGCAAAAGGGCGGCCAGTAGCACACCCGGCTCGCCGTCGAGCGGCACGGGAGGGGCGCGCACGCCGCGCCCCTCCCGTCGGCCGCCCTGGGGGCGGTCGCGTCCGTGCACGGTTTCCCAACTCCTGCCCCGCGGCATGTGGATCGCGATCACCTCACGGGTAGGGTGCGAGCAGTGCCACACCCAGAACTGCTGCGCCACGCAGCGGACTACGTGGAAGGAAACGTGTGGAAGCCAACACTCGTAGCACCGGGCGTCTACCGGCCGCCTTCCTGACGCCCGGGTCGTCGTCGTTCGTGGATTTCCTGGGCGCGCACTCGCCCGCGCTGCTCCCGGGCAACCGTCCGCTGCCGCCCCTGCAGGGCGCCGTCGAGCTGCCGCACGGCACCACGATCGTCGCGGCGACGTTCGCCGGCGGCGTGGTGCTCGCCGGTGACCGGCGCGCCACCATGGGCAACATCATCGCGCAGCGCGACATCGAGAAGGTGTTTCCCGCCGACGAGTACTCGGCGGTGGGCATCGCGGGCACGGCGGGCCTGGCCGTGGAGATGGTCAAGCTCTTCCAGCTGGAGCTGGAGCACTACGAGAAGATCGAGGGCGACGTCCTCTCCCTGGAGGGCAAGGCGAACCGCCTGTCCACCATGATCCGGAGCAACCTCGGCATGGCGCTCCAGGGCCTGGCCGTGGTGCCGCTCTTCGCCGGGTACGACACCGATCGCGAGAAGGGCCGGATCTTCTCGTACGACGTGACCGGCGGCCGCTCCGAGGAGCACGGCTTCGCCGCCACGGGCTCCGGCTCGGTCTTCGCCCGCGGCGCGATGAAGAAGCTCTACAAGCCCGACCTCACCGCGGAGCAGGCCACCACCCTGGTCGTCCAGGCGCTGTACGACGCGGCGGACGACGACTCGGCGACCGGTGGTCCCGATCTGGCCCGCCGCATCTACCCGATCGTCACGGTCATCACCGAGGACGGCTTCCGCAGGCTCACCGAGTCCGAGAGCCAGGAGATCGTCCGTGCCGTCCATGAGCGGCGGATGGAGCAGCCCGACGGCCCGCGCGCCGAGCTGCTCTGAGCCCGGACGTCCTCAGATGCACCCGCACTCGACAGAAAGGGACGGATAGCCGGTGTCGACGCCGTTCTATGTCTCACCCCAGCAGGCCATGGCCGACCGCGCCGAGTTCGCCCGCAAGGGCATCGCGCGCGGGCGCAGCGTCGTCGTTCTGCAGTACACCGACGGCATCGTCTTCATCGCCGAGAACCCGTCCCGCGCACTGCACAAGGTCAGCGAGATCTACGACCGCATCGCCTTCGCCGCGGTGGGCAAGTACAACGAGTTCGAGAACCTGCGGATCGGCGGGGTGCGCTACGCCGACCTGCGCGGTTACACCTACGACCGTGACGACGTCACCGCCCGCGGCCTGGCGAACGTGTACGCCCAGACCCTGGGCACCATCTTCTCCAGCGTCGGCGAGAAGCCCTACGAGGTGGAGCTGATCGTCGCGGAGGTGGGTGCCGACCCCTCCGAGGACCAGATCTACCGGCTGCCGCACGACGGCTCGATCGTCGACGAGCACGGCGCCGTGGCGGTCGGCGGCAACTCCGACCAGATCGGCAGCTATCTGGACCAGCGGCACCGCGACGGCATGACCCTCGCGGAGGCGCTGAAGCTGGCGGTGGAGTCCCTGAGCCGGGACAACAACGGCAGCGACCGGCAGCTCACGGCGGAGCAGCTGGAAGTGGCGGTGCTGGACCGCACGCGGCCGCAGCAGCGCAAGTTCAAGCGCATCCTCGGCCGGCAGCTGTCGCGGCTGCTGGAGGAGGAGGGCGAGTCCGGTACGACCGGCAAGGCCGCGCCCGCCACCACGACCGACGATGACGACGACCTCCCGGAGCTCGACGAGGACGTGTGAGTCCGCACGTTCCCGCGCCTCGTCGAACGCCCCGGCCGCCCCGCGGTGGCCGGGGCGTTCGCGTACGCGCCCTCAGGCGTCCCGTGGCGGGGCGGTGGACCCGCGGACGACGAGGTGGACGGGGAGTTCGGCGCCGGTGGCCGGGCGGCCCGCCAGGGCGTCCAGCAGGGCGGTCATGCCGCCGGCTCCGACCGCCTCGGCGGGCAGCCGGACCGTGGTGAGCTCCGGTTCGATCGCGGTGGCCAGCGCGAAGTCGTCGTAGCCGGTCACCGAGACGTCGTCGGGGACGCGCAGCCCGAGGCGCCGCAGGGCCTTGCAGGCGCCGACCGCGAGCACGTCGTCGTCGCAGACCACCACGGTCGGACGGGCGCCGGGACGGGCGAGCAGGCGCTCGGCGGCCTGCCGGGCGGCCTCGGGGTCCAGGGCGGAGTGCTCGGTGGCGGGTGTGGTCCCGAGGACTTCGGCGAGGGCCTGGGCACGGATCCGGAAGGTCCAGGTGTCGATGGCGGCGGCGAGGTGGGCGACCCGCTCCGGGCGGTGGCCGAGGGCCCCTACGTGGCGGGCGATCTGCCGCATCCCGTCGGCGATGGCGAGGTTGACGGTGGCGGCGGGCCCGGGTTCCGCGGGGTCCGCGTCCAGCATCACCAGGGGCAGGCCGCCCTCCCCGATCGCGGCGAGCGCGTCGGCGGCCATGGAGGAGGCGATGATGCCGTCCAGCGCGGCCTGGGCCGAGCCGAAGGGGTCCCGGGCCGGTCCGACGCCCTCGGGGGAGGGGTAGAGCACGACGCCGAAGCCGTTCTCCTCGGCCACGCGGGCGGCGCCGGTGTAGATCCGGGCGAAGTACTCGTTGGTGATCGAGGGCACGACCAGCAGGGCGGTCCGGGTCCGGCCCAGGCGCAGGTTGCGCGCGGCGATGTTGGGCCGGTAGCCGAGCTCGCGGGCCTGCGCGCGGACGGTGTCGGCGGTGCGCTCGGACACCCGGCCGCGCCATTTGCCGCCGAGCACGAGCGAGACCGTGGCCTGTGAGACCCCCGCGGCCCGCGCGACGTCCCGGGAGGTCGGACGCGCTGTGTCGGTCACCGTGAGTGGCCCCTCTCGCCTTGCTCGCCTTGCTCGACCGGTGCCACGGCTGGACCCGTGGACTGCGGCCATGGTACGTATGACCCAGGACGTTATACGTACAACTAGACGAGGACGGCACATGGCGACGGGTTACGCGGACCTGCTGCGCGCACCGCACGCGATGCGGCTGCTGGCCGGCACCCTCGTCGGCCGGCTGCCCAACGCCACGGCCGCGCTCGGGATCGTGCTCCTGACCCGGTCCCAGGGCGGTGACTTCGCCCTCGCCGGCGCGCTGTCCGCGGTCTACGGCATCGCCAACGCCGTCGGCCAGCCGCTGCTGGGCCGGGCCGTCGACCGGCTCGGCCAGCCCCGCGTGATGCTGCCCGCCGCGCTCGCCTCGGCCGCCGGGATGGCGGTCTTCGCGCTGGCCGGGCTCCGCCCGCTGCCCCTGGCCTACGCGGCCATGCTCGTCGCCGGCTTCTTCACCCCGCCGCTGGAGGGCGGACTGCGGGCGCTGTGGCCCGGCGTGCTCGAGCGGCCCGACCGCGTCCACGCGGCCTACGCCCTCGACGCCGCCGCGCAGGAGGTCATGTTCGCGGTCGGGCCGCTGCTGGTGACCCTGCTGGTGGCCGGCTTCTCCGAGGCGGCCGCGCTGTTGTGGATCGCGGCCGTGGGGGTGGCGGGGGCGGTCAGCGTGGTCGCCTCGCCGCCGTCGCGGGCGTGGCGCTCGCAGCCGCGGGTCCCGGACTGGCTGGGGCCGTTGCGCTCGCGCGGCATCGTCGTGCTGGTCGCCTCCTTCTTCTTCGTCGGCCTGGCGCTCGGTTCCATCGCGGTGGCCGCCGTCGCCTACGCCGACGACCACGGTGGCGGGATGGTCTCCAGCTACGTGCTGTCCGGCACCGGATTCGGCGCGCTGGTGGGCGGCGTCGCGTACGGCGCCCGGCAGTGGCCGGGGGTGCACGAGCGCAGACTGCGGCTGCTGATGGCGGGCCTGGCGGTCTGCTATCTCCCGCTCGCCCTGGTGCCCGGGGTGGCCCTGATGACCGCCCTCGCGGCGCTGTCCGGACTGTTCCTGGCGCCCACGCTGGCCTGTGCGTTCGTGGTGGTGGACCGGCACGCCCCGGCGGGCACCGTCACGGAGGCGTTCTCATGGATCGTCACCGCGGTCGGCGTCGGGGCGGCGGTCGGCACCGCCGCCTCGGGACCGGCCGCCCAGTACGGCGGAGCCGTGGCGGCGTTCGCGGTCGCAGGGGCGGGCGGAGTGGCCGCGCTGGCGGCCCTGCTGGCAGGCGGCCGGCCGTTGCACCTTCCAAACCCGGCAAGCGGGACAGAAAAAGATCGAATCGCCGCGGCCCAAGACGGTTTGAGGTCCACGCATCAGGCGTAAGGTCTCAGCATGGACCGCCGCATTTTCGGGCTGGAGAACGAGTACGGCGTCACGTGCACGTTCCGGGGACAGCGGCGTCTGTCCCCGGACGAGGTGGCGCGGTACCTCTTCCGCCGTGTCGTGTCATGGGGTCGTAGCAGCAACGTCTTCCTCCGCAACGGCGCCCGCCTCTACCTCGACGTGGGGTCCCACCCGGAGTACGCCACTCCCGAGTGTGACAACGTGACGGAACTGGTCACCCACGACAAGGCGGGTGAGCGCATTCTCGAAGGGCTCCTCGTGGACGCCGAACGGCGCCTGCACGAGGAGGGCATCGCGGGTGATGTCTACCTCTTCAAGAACAACACCGACTCCGCCGGCAACTCCTACGGCTGCCACGAGAACTACCTCGTCGCCCGCCACGGGGAGTTCTCCCGCCTCGCGGACATCCTCATCCCCTTCCTGGTCACCCGGCAGCTGATCTGCGGCGCCGGCAAGGTGCTGCAGACCCCGCGCGGCGCGGTCTTCTGCGTCAGCCAGCGCGCCGAGCACATCTGGGAGGGCGTCAGCTCCGCCACCACGCGCTCCCGGCCCATCATCAACACCCGGGACGAGCCGCACGCCGACGCCGAGCGCTACCGGCGCCTGCACGTCATCGTCGGCGACTCCAACATGTCCGAGACGACCATGCTGCTCAAGGTCGGCGCGACCGACCTCGTGCTGCGCATGATCGAGGCGGGCACCGTCATGCGGGACCTCACGCTGGAGAACCCCATCCGGGCGATCCGCGAGGTCTCCCACGACATAACGGGACAGCGCAAGGTGCGCCTCGCCTCCGGCCGGGAGGCCTCCGCCCTGGAGATCCAGGAGGAGTACTACTCCAAGGCGGTGGACTTCTGCGAGCGTCGCGGCATCCGCAGCGGCGTCATCGAGCAGGTCCTCGAACTGTGGGGCCGGGCCCTGGAGTCGATCGGCAGCGGTGATCTGGACCGGATCGGCACCGAGATCGACTGGGTGATGAAGTACCGGCTGATCGAGCGGTACCGGGCCCGCGACAACATCACCATGTCGCACCCGCGCATCGCGCAGATAGACCTCGCCTACCACGACATCCACCGCCGCCGCGGGCTCTACTACCTGCTGGAGAAGCGGGGTCAGGCCAAGCGGATCTGCAACGATCTCAAGATCTTCGAGGCCAAGTCGGTGCCCCCGCAGACCACCCGGGCCCGGCTGCGCGGCGACTTCATCCGCCGCGCCCAGGAGCAGCGGCGCGACTTCACGGTCGACTGGGTGCACCTCAAGCTCAACGACCAGGCGCAGCGCACGGTGCTGTGCAAGGACCCCTTCCGGTCCGTCGACGACCGGGTGGAGAAGCTGATCGCCGGGATGTAGCACAAGAGCGTGAAGGCAGGCGCGGGGCCCCGTCGGTGTTCGTACGGGGCCCCGCGCACGCCGTAGAGTGGCGCGCACGCCAGATACACAAGATCGACCTGATGGGGATCCCTGTGCGCCGACGTTCTCTCCTCCTCGCCGTGCCCGCCGGCCTGCTCACGCTCGCGGGCTGCGGTGACGACAAGTCCGACAAGGTCAAGCCCGGCGCCTCCCCATCGGGTTCCGCCTCGGCCCCCGCGGCGGACGTCAAGATCGTCAGCGGTCCGGTGCCGGAGATCACCGCCGGCACGAAGTTCGGCGAGAAGCCGACCGTCGCCAAGGGGTCCGGCAACCCGAGCAGCGACCTGGCGGTCAAGACCGTCATCCAGGGCAACGGCGCCGTGGTCGCCAGCGGCGACTACCTCCAGGCGGACTATCTCGGCCAGATCTGGAGCACCGCCAAGGTCTTCGACAACTCCTACGACCGCGGCGCGCCGGCCATCTTCCCGATCGGCGTCGGGCAGGTCATCCCCGGCTGGGACAAGGCCCTGGTGGGCAAGAAGGTCGGCGACCGCGTCGAGCTGGCCATCCCGCCGGCCCTCGGCTACGGCGCGCAGGGCAACGCCCAGGCCGGCATCAAGGGCACCGACACGCTCGTCTTCGTCGTCGACGTGGTGAACACCTTCGGCGCCAAGAGCTCCGCCCAGGGCAAGGCCGTGCCGCAGAGCGACGCCGCGCTGCCCAAGGTCGGCACCAACACCGACGGCCAGGCACCCTCGATCGACGTCCCCAAGGGTGCGGCGCCGGCCAAGCTGGTGTCCGACTACGTCATCGAGGGCACCGGCCCCGCGGTGAAGGCCGCCGACAACCTGCTCGTGCAGTACAAGGGCGTCCTGTGGAACGGCGGCAAGGAGTTCGACTCGACGTACTCCCGCGGCCAGCTCGCCTCGTTCTCCCTCCAGCAGGTCATCAAGGGCTGGCAGCAGGGCCTGGTCGGCAAGAAGACCGGCAGCCGCGTGCTGCTCGTCGTGCCGCCGGACCTTGGTTACGGCAACAAGGCGCAGAGCGGGATTCCCGCCAACTCCACCCTGGTCTTCGCGGTCGACATCCTCGCCGTGGTGTAAGACTGTGCAGGTTGTCCGCAATATCAAGAGGAGCACGTACGTGAGCATCGACAAGCCCGAGATCGACTTCCCGGGCGGCGAGCCCCCGGCCGACCTGGAGATCAAGGACATCTGGGAGGGTGACGGCGCCGAGGCCAAGTCCGGACAGAACGTCACGGTCCACTACGTCGGCGTCGCCTTCAGCACCGGCGAGGAGTTCGACGCCAGCTGGAACCGCAACTCGCCCTTCACCTTCCCCCTCGGTGGCGGCCGCGTCATCAAGGGCTGGGACCAGGGCGTGCAGGGCATGAAGGTCGGCGGTCGTCGCCAGCTGACGATCCCGGCGCACCTCGCCTACGGCAACCAGAGCCCGACGCCGGCCATCAAGCCGGGCGAGACCCTGATCTTCGTGGTGGACCTGCTCTCCGTCTGACGGACCGTAGGGCGTCCTTCGCGCAGAGGAGCCCCCGCCGCGCCGGCACTGCCGGTGCCGCGGGGGCTCCGGCGTGTCCCGGCCCGCTCGCCGGGGACCCCCGGCGAGCAGGCCGCATTCGCTTTTGCCGGGCGGCGCCGTCGCGGTACGGTCTCGATCGAGAGCCGAAGAGGAAGAAGGTTGCGTCGAGTGGCCATTGCCAAGGCCGAGCGGCTGATGAACCTGGCGCTGTGCCTGATGAACACCCGGCGCCCGGTCAGCAAGCGGGAGCTGCGCGCTTCCATCGAGGCCTATCACGAGATCGGTTCCGACGAGGCGTTCAACCGCATGTTCGAGCGGGACAAGGACGACCTGCGTGAACTCGGCATGGTCATCGAGACCGTGGAGAGCATCGACGGCGAGATCGGCTACCTGGCCCGCAGGGACCGCAACCGCCTTCCGGAGATCGCCCTGGACGCCGAGGAGGCCGCCGCGCTGAGCCTGGCCGCCAAGGTGTGGCAGCAGGCGCGGCTCGCGGAGGCCGCCAGCGGCGCCCTGCAGAAGCTGCGCGCCGCCGGCGTGCCCTTCGACGACAGCGACGCCGACGCGGCCGCCGGCTCGCGCGATCCCGCCGTCTCGGGGCAGAGCGCCCTGGAGCCGCGCATCCCGGCCCCCGAGCCGGCGTTCGAGCCGCTGATGCTGGCCACCCGCGACCGCCGCCCGGTCGCCTTCGACTACCGCAAGGCCAACGCGGTCCGCCCCGAGCCCCGCCAGGTCGAGCCCTGGGCGCTGGAGTGCTGGCGCGGCCACTGGTACCTGGCCGGCTGGGACCGCGACCGCCACGACGTCCGGGTGTTCCGGCTCTCCCGGATCACCGGCCGGGTGCGCACCCGCGGCGGTACCTTCACCGCCGAGGTGCCCGACCACGTGGACGTGCGGGCCACCGTGGCCAGCTGGGCCGGCGAGGGCGCGACCGCGACCGCCCGGATCCGGCTGCGCCGCGACTCGGGCTATCCGCTGCGGGCCCGCGCGGTGGAGACGCTGCCGGTGGACGCGGACTGGGACGAGCTGGAGATCCCGTACGGGCACGGACTGGACGCCTGGCTGGTGGAGTTCGGCCCGGACGTGGTCGTGCTGGAGCCCGCCGAGCTGCGGGCCGACGTGGTGGACCGGCTGCGCGCCGTCGCCAAGGGCTGAGCGGGGGAGAAGAACGAGATGGCGAACGCGATCGACCAGACGCGCCGGATGCTGTCCCTGGTCACGTATCTGCGCGAGCGCCCCGGCGCCCGGGTGAGCGACGTGGCCCGCGCGTTCGGGGTCACCGAGGCCGAGCTGATCGGCGACCTCAACGTGCTCCCGCTGTGCGGGACCAGCTTCCGCGGCGGGGACCTGCTCGACATCGACACCGACGGCGAGCGCATCTGGTGGCACAACGTGGACGACGTCGCCCAGCCGCTGCGGCTGGCCGCCGACGAGGCCGCCGCGCTGCTGGTGGCCGCCCGTGCCGTCGCCAACCTGCCCGGGCTGCGGGAGAGCGACCGGCAGGCGCTGCTGCGCGCCACCGCCAAGATCGAGGGAGCGGCGGGCGAGGCCGCCGGCGCCTCGTCACGGCTCTCGGTGACCTTCGAGTCCGAGGGCAGCGTCTTCGCCGACGTCGACCGGGCCATCGCCGAGCGCCGCAGGCTGTGGATCCGCTACTACTCGCCGGCCCGGGACGAGCTCACCGAGCGCGAGGTCGACCCGATCCGGCTGTTCGCCGTCGGCCACACCTATTTCGAGGGCTGGTGCCGCCTGTCGGAGGACCGGCGCACCTTCCGGCTCGACCGGGTCGCCGAGATCCGGCTGCTGGACGAGGCCAGCGACCCGCCGCGCATCGAGCCCCGGGACCTGTCCCAGGGACTGGTGCAGCCGGCCGGCGACGACCCGGAGGTGGTGGCCGAGGTCGGGCCCGGCGGCCGCTGGGTCGCCGAGTACTACCCGCACGACCGTGCCGAGGAACTGCCCGACGGGGGCCTGCGGATCACCCTGCGCACCCCCGACCCGGGTTCGCTGCGCCGGCTGGCGCTGCGGCTCGGCCGGGACGGCCGCATCGTCTCCCCGGCCGACCTGGTCACCAGCGCCCGGGACGCGGCCACCCAGGCCCTCGCGGCCTACGGTGAGTGACGGGGAGCACCCATGACGGACACTGCGGACACTGCGGACCGGGCCGACCGGGCGGACGCGGCCCGCACCTTCGGCGCGGACGATCCCGTCCCCGACGGCGATCCGGCGCCGGAGGCGGTCTTCCGGGCCTCCTGCACCGAGTGCCGGGCGAGCTTCGAGCTCACCGCGGGCGACCTGCGGCTGGCCATCGGCGGCAGCCACCGGACGACCTTCTACTCCTTCACCTGCCCCGACTGCGGCATCCCGGTGCGCAAGCCGGCGGGCGACCGCATAGTGGAGCTGCTCACCGACGGCGGTGTGCGCACGATGCGGCTCCACCTGGGCTGAGCCGCTACGCTCGGCATCCATGTGGTGGCTCTACCTGTACGTCGGCCTCGCGACCGCCGGCATCCTCGTGCTCGGCGTCCTCGGCATCCGCGTCTACGCCGAGGTGGTCGGCCTCGCCCGTCAGGTGGGGCGCAGCAGCGCCGATCTGACGCGCGCCGCCGACGAGTTGCAGCGTGCGGCCGATCCGCTGGCCAGGGAGGCCGGGGAGCTCTCCCGGCCGTGAACTCCGGCCGGTCACCGGGCAGTACCGCCTCCGACGGGCTCTCGTTCTCAGCGGTCCCGGGAGGTACGCTGCAGATCGCGGCCCCACAAGAGCGCGGCGGGGGCAGCAACTGTACGGATGCCGGGTGATTGCCACACGTTTACTCCCGCACGTTACGATCGCTGGCAGAGTGGTCGGCGGGCCTACCGCGCCCGCGGGTCACAGACAGGTACCCATGCCGCCTCGGTGAGAAGGTAGACGCACATGTTCGGACGGCTCGGCCCCACCGAGATCATTCTCATTCTCGTCGTCATCCTGCTGCTTTTCGGCGCCAAGCGGCTGCCGGACATGGCACGCGGCCTCGGCAAGTCGATGCGCATCCTCAAGAGCGAGGCCAAGGCGATGAAGAACGACGACGCGCCCCCCGCCGAGCAGCCGGCGGACGCCCCGCAGGCCGCGCCGCGTACGATCCAGGCGGCACCCGGCGACGTCTCCAGCGCCCGCCCGGTGAACGAGACGCCGCAGCAGACGCAGCACACCCAGAGCTGACCGCACGGCACAGGTACGCGGAAGCCGACCGCGACGGCGGCGACCGCCCGAATTGAGGACGTGGGTTGCTCAAGTCCGCCCGCCAGCAGCAGGAGAGGGACCCCGAGGGGCGCATGCCCCTCGTGGAGCACCTGCGTGAACTGCGCAACAGGCTCTCCAAGGCGTTGCTCGCGATCATCGTCGTCACGGTCGTCGCCGCCTTCTTCTACAACGAGATCATCGAGTTCTTCACCAAGCCGGTGCTGGAGTCGGTCGGGTGCAAGAGCACGTTCACCGAGCTGGCCAAGCAGTCGCAGGGCACGTGCGCCCGGATCACCATCAACGGTCTGCTGACGCCGTTCACCCTGGCGCTGAAGGTCTCGCTGATGGCGGGCGTGGTGCTCGCCGCGCCGGTCTGGCTGTACCAGCTCTGGGCGTTCCTCGCACCGGGTCTGCACCGGCACGAGAAGAAGTACGCCCTGTCCTTCGTCGGCGCGGGCTTCCCGCTCTTCCTCGGCGGCGGCTTCTTCGCCTACAAGGTGCTGCCCACCACCGCGAAGGTACTGATCGGCTTCACGCCCGGCAACGTCGAGAACCTGCTTCCGCTGGACGACCTGCTGGACCTCGTCACGCGCATGGTCATCGTCTTCGGGCTCGCCTTCGAGATGCCGCTGCTGCTGGTGCTGCTGAACTTCGGCGGTGTGGTCACCGGGCGGCGGATGCTGAGCTGGTGGCGCGCGATGATCGTCGGTATCACCGTCTTCGCGGCGGTCGCCACCCCCAGCACCGACCCGCTGACGATGATGGCGCTGGCGGGTCCGATCTGGGTGCTGTACTTCATGGCCGTCGCCGTCTCGCTCCTCAACGACCGGCGCAAGCGCCTGGCCAACCCCGACGCCGACCTGGACGACGACGAGGCGTCCGAGCTCGACCTCACCCCCGAGCCCGTCGGGGCTCCGGTGCCCGAGCAGGCGTCGCCGGTGGACGACGACATCCAGCCGAGCGGACGCGGCTTCGACGACGCCACCTGACAAGGGCGGTGACGCGCGGTAGGGTCCGCGCGTGACCAGCGAGATCACCCTCATCGTCAATCCCACCGCGGGCCGCGGCCGGGGCGCGCACGCCGCGTCGCCGGCGGTCCGCGCGTTGCGGGACGCGGGCCACACCGTCCGCACGGTGACGGGCACCGACGCCGCGGACGCCCTGCTCAAGGCCCGCAGGGCGGTGGAGGGCGGCACCCGCGCCCTGGTCGCGGCCGGCGGCGACGGCATGGTCTCCCTGGCGCTGCGCGCGGTGGCGGGGACCGGCACCCCCATCGGCGTGGTCCCGGCGGGCACCGGCAACGACTTCGCCCGCGCGGCCGGGCTGCCGCTGCGCGACCCCGCGGCGGCCGGGCGGCTGATCGCGCGGGCGCTGGCGGAGGGGCGGACCCGGGAGATCGACCTGGGACGGGTGGGCGAGCGGTGGTTCGGCACCGTGATGGCCTCCGGCTTCGACTCCCGCGTCAACGACCGGGGCAACCGCATGCGCCATCCGGCGGGCCGGCTGCGCTACGACGTGGCGATGCTGGCCGAACTGGCGGCCCTGCGGCCCATCCGGTACCGGATCGCTCTCGACGACGGCCCGGAGCGGGAGATCGAGGCGACGCTGATAGCGGTGGGCAACGGCTCGTCGTACGGCGGCGGCATGCGCATCTGCCCGGAGGCCGCGATGGACGACGGCCTCTTCGACATCTGCGTGGTGGGCCCCTGCTCCCGCGGCACGCTGCTGCGCGTCTTCCCCCGGGTCTTCCGGGGCACCCACACCACGCACCCGGTGGTCACCGTGCACCGCGCCGCCAAGGTGACGCTCGCCGCCGCTGACCTGACCGGCTACGCGGACGGGGAGCGCCTCGGGCCGCTGCCGCTGACCGCGGTCACGGTGCCCCGCGCGGCGCGCCTGCTCACCGGGGCATGAGCCCGCCCTCACCTCACAGGTCCAGGACGAGGTCCTCGGGCGGCTGCGCGCAGCAGATGAGGACGTTGCCGTCGGCGGGCGGGTCGACCGGGTCGGGCTCGTAGACGGCGCGGCCCGACAGCAGCGCGGTCTCGCAGGTGTGGCAGACACCGGTGCGGCACGACCAGCGCGTGGGCACGTCGCAGGCCTCGGCGAGTTCCAGCAGCGTCCCGTAGCCGGGGTCCCAGGGCACGTTGAGGCCGCTGCGGGCGAAGGACACCGTGGGTCCGGTGGCCGGGCCGGGCGGCCGCGCGGGCTGGTGCGGGGCCTTCGCCGGGCCCTGCGCGATCCCCGGGGTGATCGCGGACTGCGCCCCGAAGGCCTCCGTGCGGATGCTTCCGGCCGCGAGCCCGCAGGCGCGCAGGGCCTCGGTCATGTCCGCCATGAAGGCGTCGGGACCGCAGATGTAGGCCTCCGCGTCGGCCGGCGGCGCCAGTCCGCGCAGCACGGCCGCCGTCAGCCGTCCCGCCGCGGTGCAGTCGGCCCCGACGCTGTCCTGCGCGCGCGGCCTGCTGTACGTGATGAACGCGCGGCTGCCGGGCAGCCGGGCCAGCAGGTCGCGCGCCTCGGCCGCGAAGGGGTGGTGGAGGCCGTCCCGGGCGCCGTGCACCCACCACACGGGTCGCGGGGTGTCCGCGTCGGCCAGTGCGTGCAGCATCGCCAGCACCGGCGTGGCGCCCACGCCCGCGGACACCAGCAGGACCGGCGTGTCGCCCTCGGCCAGGGTGAAGGCGCCACGGGGCGCGGCCACGTCGAGCACGTCGTCCACCTTCAGGTGCTGGTGCACGTAGGTGCTCGCCACGCCGTGCGGCTCCTGCTTCACGCTGATCCGGTAGGCCGCCGCGCCCGGCCGGCCCGACAGCGAGTAGCTGCGGATCACCGGCGGCGCGTCCGGGCGGGGCCGCATCCGCACGGTGAGGAACTGGCCGGGCAGCCCCGGCGGTACCGGCCGGCCGTCGGGCGCGGCCAGCGTCACCGAGGAGATGCCCTCGCTCTCCGGGGCGATGGCCGCCACCCGCAGCGGCCGGAAGCCGGGCCACGCGGGCGGCGGGCCGACGCTTCCCGCGGTCAGCCCGGCATTGCCCTTGGACGTCCCCGGCGCCCGGTCGCCCTCGGCCGCGTCCGTGAGCAGCGCCCGCATCGAGCCCTGCCAGCCGGGGCTGAGGGCCGGGATGCGCAGGGCGCGCTCCACCTGGGACCGCTCGTGGCCCGGCAGGTAGAGCACCGCGTCGATCTCGGCGACGGTCATCGCCTCGGGGCCCGTGGCGATCTTGACGATCTCGTCGCCGGCCGCCACCTCGCCCTCGGTCAGCACCCGGAAGTAGAAGCCGGGCCGGGCGTGCGAGACCAGCAGCGCCGCCATCTGCGGCTCCTCCATCCGCAGGCCGACCCGGTAGCAGGTCACCCGGGGCTGGGTCACCTCGAACTCCGCGGTGCCGATGCGGTAGCGGTCGCCGATGCACACCTCGTCGTCCGGCAGCCCGTCCACGGTGAAGTTCTCGCCGAACTGGCCGTAGGACAGGTCGTCCCGCTTCAGATGCTCCTGCCAGTGCCGGTAGGAGTCGAGCTGGTAGACCAGCACCGCCCGCTGCTCGCCGCCGTGCCCGGCGAGGTCGCCCTGGCCGTCGCCGTCCAGATTGAGTCGCCGCACCCTGCGCCGGCCGGAGACGGGCCGCTTCCAGACGCCGGTGTGCGTGATCCGGCCGCGCCACTCGACGTCCTTGGGCAGTCCGACGTTCACGGAGACCAGGGTGGCCATGTGCTCTTCCTTGCCGGGGCGGGGATGCGTGCCTGCCACGCTAGTGGCGGCACGACTCTTCGCAAATCGGGCGCGAGGCGGCCCGGTGCGGCGGTCCGGGTGTGCGAGCGGTAAAAGATCAGTCGGCTGTCAGTGCCGCCGGGTAGTCTCGTTTTCAAGATGAACGACGAGATGTCTCCCGCCGAGCGCTACGCGGCGGCCAAGGTCCGGGCCGCCGAGCAGGCCACCGCACTCGCGGGCTTCCGCGAGCTGTACGACTTCGCCCTGGACCCCTTCCAGATCGACGCCTGCCAGGCGCTGGAGGAGGGCAAGGGCGTGCTGGTGGCGGCGCCCACCGGATCGGGCAAGACCATCGTGGGCGAGTTCGCGGTCCACCTGGCCCTGCGCGAGGGCCGCAAGTGCTTCTACACCACGCCCATCAAGGCCCTGTCGAACCAGAAGTTCACCGACATGGTCAAGCGCTACGGCGCCGAGCGCGTCGGCCTGCTCACCGGTGACAACAGCGTCAACGGCGATGCGCCGATCGTGGTCATGACCACCGAGGTGCTCCGCAACATGCTGTACGCGGGCTCCCAGGCGCTCGACGGCCTCGGCTACGTGGTCATGGACGAGGTGCACTACCTCTCCGACCGCTTCCGCGGCGCGGTGTGGGAGGAGGTCATCATCCACCTCCCGCAGTCCGTGACCCTGGTGTCGCTCTCCGCGACCGTCTCCAACGCCGAGGAGTTCGGCGACTGGCTGGACACGGTGCGCGGCGACACCGAGGTCATCGTCTCCGAGCACCGGCCCGTGCCGCTGTGGCAGCACGTGCTGGCCGGCCGCCGGATGTACGACCTCTTCGAGGAACGGGCCGGCGCGAGCGCCCCGACCCCCCAGCGCGCCGTCAACCCCGACCTGGTGCGCCTGGCCCGCATGGAGAACCAGCGCGCCTTCAACGGCCGCGACCGGCGTGCCGGCAAGATGCGCGAGGCCGACCGCGAGCGCGACCGGCGCCAGCAGCGCCGGATCTGGACGCCCAGCCGGGTCGAGGTCATCGAGCGGCTGGACGCCGAGGGGCTGCTCCCCGCCATCACGTTCATCTTCAGCCGGGCCGGCTGCGAATCCGCCGTCCAGCAGTGCCTGTACGCCGGCCTGCGGCTCAACAGCGAGGAGAACCGGGCCAGGGTCCGGGCCATCGTCGAGGAGCGCACGAAGTCCATCCCGGACGAGGACCTGCACGTCCTCGGCTACTTCGAGTGGCTGGAGGGCCTGGAGCGGGGCATCGCCGCGCACCACGCGGGCATGCTGCCGACCTTCAAGGAGGTTGTCGAGGAGCTCTTCGTCAAGGGCCTCGTCAAGGCGGTCTTCGCCACCGAGACGCTCGCGCTGGGCATCAACATGCCTGCGCGGTCCGTGGTGCTGGAGAAGCTCGTCAAGTGGAACGGCGAGACCCACGCCGACGTCACCCCCGGCGAGTACACGCAGCTCACCGGCCGCGCCGGGCGGCGCGGCATCGATGTCGAGGGC
The DNA here is from genome assembly GCF_033793585.1 of Streptomyces sp. MI02-7b. Lineage (NCBI taxonomy): Bacteria > Bacillati > Actinomycetota > Actinomycetes > Kitasatosporales > Streptomycetaceae > Streptomyces > Streptomyces sp. MI02-7b. The sequence goes on from NZ_JARAWX010000013.1 coordinate 210,295, forward strand.
CACGCCGTCGTGCTGTGGCAGCGCGCCTTCGACCCGGCGCACCTGGCGGGGCTCGCCGGTACGCGCACCTACCCGCTGCGGTCGTCCTTCAAGCCCTCGTACAACATGGCCGTCAACCTGGTCGGCCAGTTCGGGCGGCACCGCTCGCGGGAGCTGCTGGAGACCTCCTTCGCGCAGTTCCAGGCGGACCGCTCGGTGGTCGGCATCTCCCGGCAGGTGCAGCGCAACGAGGAGGGACTGGAGGGCTACAAGGCCTCCATGACCTGCCACCTCGGGGATTTCGACGAGTACATGTCGCTGCGCCGGCAGTTGAAGGACCGCGAGGCCGAACTGTCCCGCCACGGGGCCAACCAGCGCCGGGCGGCCGCCGCCGAGGCCCTGGAGAAACTGCGGCCCGGCGACATCATCCACGTCCCGTCCGGCAAGTTCGCCGGCCTGGCCCTCGTCCTGGACCCCGGCGTGCCGGCCGGCCGCAGCCCCGGCCACCACAACCGGCACGACCAGTTCCACCAGGACGGGCCGCGCCCGCTGGTGCTGACCGCCGAACGCCAGGTCAAACGGCTGGCGCAGATGGACTTCCCGGTGCCGGTCGAACCGCTGGACCGGATGCGCATCCCGAAGTCCTTCAACCCGCGCAGCCCGCAGTCCCGGCGCGACCTCGCGTCCGCCATGCGCTCCAAGGCCGGAACGGCCGGCATCGCGCCGCAGCGGCCGCGCCGCGAGCGCTCCGCCGCCGCGGACGACACCGAGATCGCGCGGCTGCGCACCGCCATCCGCGCGCACCCCTGCCACGGCTGCGACGAGCGCGAGGACCACGCCCGCTGGTCCGAGCGCTACCAGCGACTCGCGCGCGACACCAAGCAGTTGGAGCGGCGGATCGAGGGGCGTACCAACACCATCGCCCGCACCTTCGACCGCATCTGCGCCCTGCTGACCGACCTGGGCTACCTGGAGGGCGACCAGGTCACCCCCGACGGGCGCCGGCTCGGCCGGCTCTACGGCGAACTCGACCTGCTCGCCAGCGAATGCCTGCGCGACGGCGTGTGGGAGGGCCTCGACCCCGCCGAACTCGCCGCCTGCGCGTCGGCCTTGGTCTACGAGTCGCGGTCCGCCGACGACGCGCTGCCGCCGCGGCTGCCGTCCGGCAACGCCAAGGAGGCGCTGGGCGAGATGGTCCGCATCTGGGGCCGGCTGGACGCGCTGGAGGAGGAGCACCGCATCAACCAGGCCGAGGGCGTCGGGCAGCGCGAGCCCGACCTCGGCTTCGCCTGGTCCGCCTACCGCTGGGCCTCCGGCCACGGCCTCGACGCGGTGCTGCGCGACGCGGACATGCCGGCCGGCGACTTCGTGCGGTGGACCAAGCAACTCATCGACGTGCTCGGCCAGATCGCCGGCGCGGCCCCGGAGGGCGGTCAGGTCCGGCGCAACGCCCGCAAGGCGGTCGACGGTCTGCTGCGCGGCGTCGTGGCCTACTCCTCGGTGGGCTGAGCCCTTCCGGCCCCGGCGGCGGTTCCGGCCGTGCGGGGCGAGCGGGCTCCCGGCGTGAGGAGTTCGCCCGGTCCCCGCAGGCTCCGGGCGGGGCCGGGAGCGCTGTGCGAGGATCGAAGAATGAGCGGCACGGGACGGCGGGTCGGGCGGCCGCGGGCACAGGAGCGGCCGGAGACCGGGCTGTCCCCCCGGGAGGAACTGCTGGCGGCGGCGGCGGAGCTGTTCACCACGCGGGGCTACGCGGCCACGACGACCCGGGCGGTCGCGGACCTCGCCGGTATGCGGCAGGCCTCGATGTACCACTACTTCGCCGGCAAGGAGGACCTGCTGGCCGCGCTGCTGGAGGGCACCGTACGCCCGTCCCTCGAGCTGGCCGGCGCGCTGACCCGCCGGGAGGACGCGCCGGGCGAGGTGCGGCTGTGGGCACTGTGCCGAGCGGACGTGGCACTGCTGTGCGGCGGCCCGCACAATCTGGGCGTGCTCTATCTGCTGCCCGAGGTGCGGGCCGAGCGCTTCGCCGGGTTCCGTGCGGTGCGGGACGAGCTCAAGGCCGCCTATGCCGCGCTGCTGGCCGCCACCGCGTCCGGTGCGCGCCTCACGCCCGCGGCCTTCGCCGTCCGCGCCGACCTCGTGTTCGGTCTCATCGAGGGCGTGATCCTGATCCGCCGCGAGGCGGCGATCCCCGATGCCCCGGCCTTCGCCCGGGCAGCTGCCGACGCTGCGCTGCGGGTCGCCGGCTGCCCGGAGGACGTCATGGCCCGCCTGCACCGGGAGGGCGAGGCACTGCTGCCCCCGTGAGCCGTGCGGCCAGGTCCACCAGATCCGCCAGGCGCAGGACCCGCCCCGGCCATCCGGGCATCGGCACGTGCAGGGGTTCGGTCCACCGCGTCGGAACGGCGCCGAGTCCGTGGACCGCGCCGGCCAATGTGCCGGTGACCGCGGCGACCGTGTCGGTGTCTCCGCCGAGGTCGATCGCGGCGCGCACCGCGTCCTCGTAGGAGCCGGTCGTCCGCACCGCCCAGAGCGCGGAGCCGAGGCAGGGCCAGACCGCGCCGTTGAACTCGGTGGCCAGGCCGGGGTGCCAGTCCGGCGCGAGCACGGCGGACCACCGTTCCCGGAAGGGATCCGGCACCTGCGCCAGGGCGTCGGCCACGACCGCGGGCGCGACGGGGTCCCCGCCGTCGAGGGCGACGCGCACGAGGTCGTGGAGGATCGCGCTGCCCTCCCAGGCGGCACGGTCTCCGTGGGTGAGGGCGGCGATCCGGCGGGCCGCGTCGAGCGAGGCCGACCGCCCGTGCCCGGCGAAGTGGACGGCGGCGGGGGCGGCGCGCATCAGGGCGCCGTTGCCGGCCGCCCGGGCGTGGGTCCGGAAGTGCAGGGCGGCGGCGAGGTCCCAGGGATCGCCCGAGGTGAGGACGGCCTCGGTCTGCAGCCCGATGTCCTTGGGGTCCGCGGCGGACCAGCGCCGGAAGCGCGCGAAGAGGTCCGGCAGGTCGAGGGTTCCGCGTTCCAGCAGCGAGTCCGCGACCAGCACGGCCATCTGTGTGTCGTCCGTGGCCTCGCCCGGGTCCCACCCGCCGCCCCCGCACATCTCGCCCCCGCCGCCCGCACACGGGAACCGCGCGCCGAACGCGCCCTCCGGACCGAACTCGAAGGGCGCGCCCAGTGCGTCACCGACCGCCGAGCCCACGACGGCGCCGGCCGCTCTTTCACCGCGTTCCGTCACCTCGCCAGGCTACGTGGCACGGGGAGCGGCGGGGTATCGGCTCAGCAGTAGCGGTTCCAGCCCGCGCGGTACCCGTCGCGGTAACCCTGCCGGTAGTCACGGTCATCGCGCCGGGGATCGTAGGAATCCCGGTAGTCGCGGCAGCGCGGCCGGGAGTGGCGGGAGTCCCAACGTCCGTCGTCGTACCCGTCCCTGAAGCCCCGTTGGTACCTGTCGCGTGACGACTGCGGGGCGATGGCGCCGGCGGACGGTGCCGCGACGGCCGCCGTCGGCGAGGCCGCGGCCGCTGGTGACGCCGCGGCCGGCAGGAACGCCACGGCGCCCGCCGCCACCGGGGCAACGAGCAGGGCCAAAAACTGCTGTGCGCGCATGATGTCCCCTTCCGGAAGCCGGAACGCGCAGTCGACGCGCCGTCCTGGCGAGGCGGCCGATGCGGCGGCCGGCCGGGCGGACGCGGTGGAGAAGCCGAGGTGCGCCATCGTCAAGAGCCGGGCCGGAGCCGGGCCCTTCGTGGCCGGGTCACCCTCGGCGCTGTCCGTTCTTCGACCGTAGCGAGACGGGTGTGATGTGTCCAGTTGTGGGTGAATTGACTGGTGGGGTGGGTGGGTTGCGGATCCGGGCCGATCCGGCACCCGGCCCCGCGGACCGCCCCTGGGCCCCCTGCCCGGCGTCGTGCTCCGCCGGGACGCCGGCGTCGGTACCTCCCGCAGCTGACGTTCTTGGCCGTCGGTGCTGCCGGTGGATGCGAAACGGCCCCCGGAGATGTCTCCAGAGGCCTTCTGTCGAAGCGTCAACGGGCCGACCGCGCAGGCGAGTCAGCGGCCTCGCCGCGGGACGGGGGGAGCGGCCGGGGCACTTGGGGGGCCCACTCGCCGGCCACGTCGGTCGGCCGCGGGCGGGCCCGCCAAGTGCGCGGTGGCGCGTGAGGGGTCCTAGCCGAACTCGCCCTCGCGCACGCCGTCCCGGAACGCTTCCCACTCTCCGGCGGTGAACCGCAGCGGCGGCAGGTCGGTGTTGTTCGAGTCGCGGAGGGCGACGGCTCCGCCGCCGAGGTCCGCCACCTCGACACAGGTCTCGCGGTAGGGGCTCTTGCTGCTCTTGGTCCAGCGCGCTTCCGTCAGGTCGCGTGCGTACAGTTCGCTCTTTCGCGCTTCCATTAGAAACTCCGTTCGAGATTCGATCGGATTTCCCCCCTCTCACCCCTTCACCCTTGTCCCGTCCCTCCTGCTCCGCAACCTGCGGGCGGTCCGGTTGATCATGCCGCGCCCGTGCGGACGCCCGAGGGCGGAATTCGCGATGTATCGCGCTTGTGGAGCCGCGACACTCGCGATATGTTCGGCTACGGATATACGGGAGCGAGGTGTACGGACATGGCGACGCGGCGCAAGCTCGGCAACCCCCTGGCGCTGGCGGTGATGGCGACGCTCGGCGAGCGGCCCATGCATCCGTACGAGATCGCCCAGGTGCTCCGGCAGCGGGGCAAGGAACAGAGCATCAAGATCAATTACGGCTCGCTCTACACCGTCGTGCAGAACCTGGAGAAACACGGATTCGTCGAGGTGACCGGCGTCCAGCGACAGGGCAACCGCCCCGAGCGCACGCTGTACGGCCTCACCGACGCCGGTCGCGAGGAGATGCACGACTGGCTGTCCGACCTGGTCGCCGTCCCCGTCCGCGAGTACCCGTCCTTCGAGGCCGCCCTGTCGCTGCTGCTCGTGCTCCCCGCCGACGAGGTGGTCGGGCTGCTCACCGAGCGGGTGGCCAAGCTGGAGGTCCAGGCGGCCGCCGTCCACGGCGTGCTCGCCCGGCTCCGCCGCGACCTGCCCCGGGTGTTCCTGCTGGAGACCGAGTACCAGGTGCACATGATCGAGGCCGAGGCGGCCTGGATCCGCGGCTTCCTGGACGACCTCGACCAGGGCGCCGTCTCCGGCGCCGCCGAGTGGCGGCAGTGGCAGGCGACCGGCGAGATGCCGGACACCTGGACCGGGATCGACGAGCTGACCCGCGACGGCGCGGCCGCCCGCCACTTCAGGGAGGAACTGGACAAGCTCACACCCCCGACATGAGAGAACCCCCGGTGGGCCGCTGCGGGAACAGCGGCCCACCGGGGGTGGAACCCCGGACCGGACAACCGCGGGAACGGATGCCAGGCGATCGAGGTGCGGCACACCCAGAGTAGCCCGGCAGTCCTCCCGTCGATCGGTCCGTCGCAGCACGCCGACACCCTCGGTGCGTTCAGCGCATGCAGTGCGTTCAGTGCATCGACTTATCGACACAGACAGGCGGAGGAATCTGTCATGAACACCCGCGCGCCCGCGATCGTGGCGCACGACCTCGTCAAGACCTATCCCGGCGACGTCCGGGCACTGGACGGCATGGGCATCACCGTGCAGCCCGGCACCGTCTTCGGGCTGCTGGGCCCCAACGGCGCCGGCAAGTCCACCACCGTCAAGATCCTGACCACCCTGGCCCGGCCGGACTCGGGGACCGCCGTCGTGGCCGGTCACGACGCGCTGCGCCACCCCGACCGGGTGCGGTGCGCCATCGGCGTCGTCGCGCAGAAGTCCGGTGCCGACCCGGTCGCCACCGGCGCGGAGAACCTGCTGCTGCAGGGCCGGCTGTACGGCCTGCGAGGCGCCGGTCTCACCGGCCGGGTCGCCGAACTCCTCGCCCGGTTCGACCTCGTCGACGCCGCCAAGCGCCAGGTCAAGACGTACTCCGGGGGCATGCAGCGGCGTCTGGACGTCGCCCTCGGCCTGGTTCACCGTCCCGAGGTGCTCTTCCTCGACGAGCCGACCACCGGCCTCGACCCGGAGGCGCGCACCGCGATGTGGGAGGAGATCACCCGGCTCGCCGGCGACGACGGGCTGACCATCCTGCTCACCACCCACTACCTGGAAGAGGCCGACCGGCTCGCCGAGCGCGTCGCGATCGTCGACCGCGGCCGGGTGGTCGCGGAGGGCACGCCCGACGGACTCAAGGGCGAACTGCGCGGCGACGCGGTGCACGTGGAACTGCGCGAGCCGGCCGGTCCGGTCGACGCGCATCTGCTGGAGACCGCGCTCACCGAGTTCGCCGGTGTGCGGGAGGCGCTGCTCGACGGGCGCCGGCTCAGCGCCCGCGCCGACGACGGGGGCGCCGCGGTGCCGCGGGTGCTCGCGGTCCTGGAGCGCGAGGGCGCCGCCGTCGCCTCCGTCACCGTCGCCCGCCCCTCCCTGGACGACGTGTACCTGCGCTATGCCGGACGTCGTTTCGCCGATGCCGACGCCGGCTCCGCCGCGGCCGCCGGCGCCGCCACCGTCCACGCGAACGCCGGAGGTGCGCGATGAGCGCGATCAGCCCGAGGAGCGCGAAGGCCGGGCCGGTGCCGGCGAGCGCGGCCCTCACCCAGACCTGGTACATGACGCAGCGCCAGCTGATGGCGGTCTGGCGCCAGCCCGCCTACCTGCTCATCACCCTGGTGCAGCCGGTGATCTGGCTCTTCCTCTTCGGCGGGCTCTTCCGCCGCGTCGTGGAGCTGCCCGGCTTCGGCGCTACCTCGTACCTGGACTACCTCGTGCCGGGCGTCGTCGTGATGAGCGCACTGTCCTCCAACATGTGGGCCGGGATGGGCACTTTGGAGGAGATCGAGCGCGGCACCCTCAACCGCTTCCTGACCACGCCGGTCAGCCGGGCCGCCCTGATCAACGGCAATGTGGTCTCGCAGGGGCTGAGCACCGCCCTCCAGTCGGTCGTGATCGTGGCGCTGGGCAGACTGGGCGGCGCCGACTACCCCGGTGGGGTCGTCGGACTGCTGGTGCTGTTCGTGGCGTCGGTGCTGCTCGGCACCCTGGTGGGGGCCTTCTCCAACGCCATGGGCATGCTGGTGCGGCAGCGCGAGAGCATCATCGGCATCAACACCTTCCTGCTGCTGCCGCTGACGTTCCTGTCGTCCGCCTTCATGGCGCCCGCGCTGATGCCGCCCTGGATGCGGCACGTCGCGGACTTCAACCCGGTGAACTGGGCGCTGGTCGCCGGGCGTTCGGCGATGGCCGACACCCCGGACTGGGGCGGCGTGCTCAGCCGGGGCGGCGCGCTGGTCGTCGTCGCGGTCGCCGCGGTGTGGCTGTCGACCCGCACCTTCCGCTCGTACCAGAAGTCGGTCTGAGCCCGCACCGGGACGACAGCGAGGCGTGGCCCCGTCAAGGGGTCACGCCTCGTGCGTCGGGTACGGGCAGGAGGACGGCGTCAGGAGGCCAGGGCCCTGGGGGCTTCCTGCTCCTCCTCCACCCGGCGGTTCCAGTCCGCCTTGGAGGCCTGCCAGCCGTCCTCGTCGTGGCCGGTGCGCCAGTAGCCGGAGATCGACAGCCGCTCGCGCGGCACCCCGTGCTCGACGCGCAGCAGCCGGCGCAGCTGCTTGACGAAACCGGCCTCGCCGTGGACGAAGGCCTGCAGGTCCCCGGCCGGGAACTCCAGCGCCTGCACCGCCCGCAGCAGGGCCTCGCCGACCCGGCCGCTGCCGCGGTGCACCCAGGTGATCTCGGCGTCGCCCGAGGTGGGGAGCTTCTGCTCCTCCTCGGGCCCCGCGACCTCCACGAACACATGGGCGCGGGCGCCCTCGGGCAGCAGTTCCAGCGACGCGGCGATGGCGGGCAGCGCGCTCTCGTCGCCCACCAGCAGATGCCAGTCGGCGGCCGGGTCCGGGGCGTAGGCGCCGCCGGGGCCGAGGAAGAGGATCTCCTCGCCGGGCCGGACGCGGGCGGCCCACGGGCCGGCCAGGCCCTCGTCGCCGTGCAGGACGAAGTCGACGGTCAGCTCGCACGATGCGGCGTCCCAGCGGCGCACGGTGTACGTCCGGGTGCGCGGCCACTGCTCGCGCGGGAACTCCGCGCGGATCGCCTGGATGTCGAAGGGTTCCGGGTAGGTCACGCCCTCGGCCGGGAAGAGCAGCTTGATGTAGTGGTCGCTGCATTCGCCCACCGGAAAGCCCTGGAGCGAACCGCCGCCGAGCACCACGCGGATCATGTGCGGGGTCAGCCGTTCCACGTGCTGCACCTGCGCGCGGTTGAGCTGCGGCTTCCTGCGCACCGGACGGTCTGCCATGAACACACTCCTCGCGACGGTTAGGCAAGCCTAACCGATAGTGCCCCCGGAATGCGACGACTCCGGGAAGGTCGCGCGTTCCCTCGGGCACCCACCCCACCCCGTCTCAGCCGGCCTGCGCGGCCCCCAGCACCGTGAGCAGCCGCTGGAGCGCGCCTCCCAGGCCCCACCGCTCGGCCAGCGCCGACAGCTCCTGCGGGTGGCGCGGTTCGCGGGGGAGCCGCGGATCGAAGGCGGGCATCGGCACATCGCCGGCGACGTGGACGACCTTGGGCGCGACGGCGACGTAGTCCGCCGCCTCCTGCAGCCGCTTGCGCTGCGCCGGGGTGACCTTCGAGGCGGGGTCGTGGGCGGCGGCCATGATCCCCGCCAGGTCGCCGTACGCGTCGAGCAGCTTGGCCGCGGTCTTCTCGCCGATGCCCGGCACGCCCGGCAGGCCGTCGCTCGGGTCGCCGCGCAACGTCGCGAGGTCGGCGTAACCGGGGCCGTCCACCCCGTACTTGGCGCGCAGCCACGCCTCGTCGACCACGTCCAGCGCGCCCACGCCCTTGACCGGGTACAGCACGCGCACCCCGCGCGCGTCGTCCACGAGCTGGAACAGGTCGCGGTCGCCGGTGACGATGTCCACCGGTCCGGCCGCCGCCCCCGCCAGGGTCCCGATCACGTCGTCGGCCTCGTACCCCGCGACACCGACCCGGGCGATGCCGAGCGCGTCCAGCACCGCCTCGATCACCGGCACCTGCGGCGACAGCGTGTCCGGCACCTCCTCGATGTCCGAACCCTGCGGGACCTCCTCGGCGACGCGGTGCGCCTTGTACGAGGGGATCAGGTCCACCCGCCACTGCGGGCGCCAGTCGGCGTCCATGCACGCCACCAGGTCGCCGGGGGAGTGGTCGGCGACCAGGCGGGCGATGAAGTCCAGCAGACCGCGCACGGCGTTGACCGGTGTGCCGTCCGGGGCGCGCACCGAGTCGGGCACCCCGAAGTACGCGCGGAAGTAGAGGCTGGCGGTGTCGAGGAGCATCAGGCGTCGAGTCACACGCCGATGATGCCGCACGCCGCCGACACCGTGACCTCGGTCACGGAACGGTTTGCTCCGCTTGTGTCGGGGCACCCGCCGTCCCGGAGCGGGCCAGGACCGCTCCACGACCTGGGTGCGGGGGCAGCGGGTCGTTCTCCGCACGACCCGAGAGGTGCATGTGCACAGGCTGCAGGCAGAGCATCTGTACAAGGTGTTCGGACCCGACCCGGAGGACGGCGTACGCCGTCTGCGGGACGGCGCCGGACGCGACGAGCTGCGCGAGAGCGGCACGACCGCGGCGGTGATCGACGCGGGCTTCGACGTCCACGAGGGTGAGATCTTCGTGGTCATGGGGCTGTCCGGCTCCGGCAAGTCCACCCTGCTGCGCACGCTCAACGGGCTGCTCCCCCCGACCTCCGGGCGGGTGCTCTTCGACGGCCGCGACCTCACCGCACTGTCCCCGCGCGAGCTGCGCCGTGTGCGCTCGCACGGCATCAGCATGGTCTTCCAGCACTTCGCGCTCTTCCCGCACCGCACCGTGCTGGAGAACGCCGCCTACGGCCTGGAGGTGCAGGGCGTCGGCCGCACGGAGCGCGAGGAGCGCGCCGCCCAGGCGCTGGAGCTGACCGGGCTGGCCGGCTGGGGCGACTCCTGGCCCGACGAACTGTCCGGCGGCATGCAGCAGCGCGTCGGCCTGGCCCGCGCCCTCGCCACCGACGCCGACGTGCTGCTGATGGACGAGTCCTTCAGCGCCCTCGACCCGCTCATCCGGCGCGACATGCAGGACCAGCTCCTGGAACTGCAGCGCGCCCTGAAGAAGACCATCGTCTTCATCACCCACGACCTCAACGAGGCCATGCGGCTGGGCGACCGCGTGGCCGTCATGCGCGACGGCCGCATCGTGCAGATCGGCACGCCCGAGGACATCCTGCTGCGTCCCGCCGACGACTACGTCGCCTCCTTCGTGCACGACGTCGACCGCTCCCGCGTGCTGACCGCGGGCACCGTCATGGAGCCGCCGTCCGGTTCGGACACCGGCGACTGCCGTTGCGAGAGCGTCGACCCGCGGACCCCGCTCGCCGACGTGCTCCCGGTCAGCGCCCGCACGCCGCACCCGGTCACCGTGCGCGACAGGAGCGGCGACGTCGTGGGCGTGATCGCCCAGGAGCGGCTGCTCGCCTGCCTCGGCTCGTACGAGGGCCCGCCCGCCGCCTGCACCGACGAGGCCGCGCCCGCGGCGTCCGCGCCCGCGGCGTCCGCGCCCGCGGCAGCCGCGCCCGATGTGCCGGCGCAGGCCCGGAAGGAGGCGGCGCGTGCCTAGACTGCCGCTCGGCGACTGGACGGACAGCGCCGTCACCTTCCTGCGCGACCACTTCGGGCCGCTCTTCGACCTCATCAGCGCGGTCGTCTCCGGCATGTACGACGGCCTCGACGCCGTCCTGCGGGCCCCCGCGCCACTGCTGCTCGCCGGCATCCTCGCCGTCCTGGCGCTGTGGCTGCGCGGGGTGACCGCGGCGGTGCTGTCCTTCGCGGGCCTGGCCGTCGTGGTCTCGGTCCAGCAGTGGGACGAGGCCATGGACACCCTGTCCCTGGTGCTCGTGGCCACCGTCATCACGATCGTGCTGGCCGTGCCGCTGGGCATCTGGTCGGCGCGCAACCGTACCGTCTCCGCCGCGCTCCGGCCGGTGCTGGACTTCATGCAGACGATGCCCGCCTTCGTCTACCTGATCCCCGGCATCTTCTTCTTCGGCGTCGGCCAGGTGCCCGGCATCATCGCCACCATCGTCTTCTCGCTGCCGCCGGGCGTGCGGATGACCGAGCTCGGCATCCGCCAGGTCGACGGTGAACTCGTCGAGGCCGCCGAGGCGTTCGGCACCACCCCGCGCAACACCCTGCTGCGGGTGCAGCTGCCGCTCGCGCTGCCCACGATCATGGCGGGCGTCAACCAGGTGATCATGCTGGCGCTGTCCATGGTCGTCATCTCCGGCATGGTCGGCGGCGGGGGCCTGGGCGCCTCCGTCTTCACCGCCATCAGCCAGGTCGACATCGGCCTCGGCTTCGAGGCGGGCCTGTCCGTGGTCATCCTCGCCATGTACCTCGACCGCGTCACCGGCGCGCTCGGCAGCCGCGTCTCGCCGCTCGGCCGCCGCGCGCTCGCCGCGGCCGCCGCCCCCCGCCGGTCCCGGCTGTGGACCTACCGTCCGCACACCTCCGTGGCCGTCGTCGGTGTCGTCGTCCTCGCGCTCGTCGCCGGCGGCATGAACATCCTCGGCGGCGGGGACGACGTGCCCGCCGTCTCCGGCGCGAAGAACGTCGGCAAGGGCCGGCAGGTCGACCTGGGCTACATCCCCTGGGACGAGGGCGTCGCCTCCACCTTCCTGTGGAAGGAACTGCTGGAGCGCCGCGGCTACCGGCCGAAGGTCACCCAGTACGACGTCGGCGCGCTCTACACCGGCATGTCCGCCGGGCGGGTCGACGTCGAGACCGACTCCTGGCTGCCCGTCACCCACCGGTCGTACTGGGAGAAGTACAAGAACCGGCTGGACGACTACGGCTCCTGGTACGGCCCCACCTCCCTGGAGCTCACCGTCCCCTCCTACGTCAAGGGCGTCGACTCGCTCGCCGACCTCAAGGGGCAGGGCAAGCGGTTCGGCGGCCGGATCATCGGCATCGAGCCCGGCGCCGGGATGATGAAGATGCTCAACGACACGGTCCTGAAGAAGTACGGCCTGGAGGGCGAGTACAAGGTCACCACCGGCTCGACCGCGAGCATGCTGGCCCAGCTCGACCGCTCGATCAAGGCCAAGGAGCCCGTCGTCGTCACCCTGTGGTCCCCGCACTGGGCCTACAGCGAGTTCCCCCTGAAGAAGCTGAAGGACCCGCTCGGCGCCTGGGGCTCCGGTGACGGCATCCACACGCTGGCCCGCGACGGCTTCGCCGCGAAGGAGCCCGCCGTCGCCCGTTGGCTGAAGGACTTCAGGCTCAGCGAGAAGGAGCTCAACGGGCTGGAGGCCGCCGTGCACGGTGCCGGTCAGGGCCACGAGCAGGACGGCGTCCGCGACTGGCTCGCCGAGAACCCGTCGGCCGAGAACCGGCTCGCTCCGGTGGGGTCCCACTGACGCCACGCGCCTGAACCCCACGCGCCTGAACCCCACGCGCCTGACCCCACGCGCCCGCACGGCGCGGCACCCGGATCCCCCTCCCTCAGTTCCGGCGGCCGCGCCGTCCGGCCGTCCTCGCCCGCCGGGGCTCGATACGGTGGGCATATGACCCGTCGCGACTCCGGCCCGGCACGGCGTGTGGTCTCCCTCGTGCCCTCGCTCACCGAGGCGGTGGCGACCACGGCGCCCGCGCTGCTGGTGGGCGCGACCGACTGGTGCAGCCACCCGCCCGACCTGCGCGTCACCCGGGTCCGGGGGACCAAGAACCCCGACATCGAGGAGATCGTCCGGCTGGCCCCGGACCTGGTGATCGCGAACGAGGAGGAGAACCGCGCGCCCGACCTGGGCGCGCTCCGTTCCGCCGGGCTCGACGTGCTGGTCACGGAGGTGCGCAGCCTGCCGCAGGCCTTCGACGAACTGCACCGCGTGGTGGTCGGCGCCCTGGGCCTGCCCCGTCCCGCGTGGCTGGACGCCGCGGAGAAGGCCTGGGGCACCGTCCGGCCCGCGCCCCGGCCGCGACGGGCCGTGGTCCCGATCTGGCGGCGCCCCTGGATGGTGCTCGGGCGGGACACCTTCGCGGGCGACCTGCTCGCCCGGCTCGGCGTCGAGAACGTCTACGGCGGCCACCAGGAGCGCTACCCGCGGGTCCCGGTCCAGGAGCTCAACGCGGCGGGGGCGGACGTGGTGGTGCTGCCCGACGAGCCGTACCGCTTCACCGCCGAGGACGGGCCGGAGGCTTTTCCCGCCCTGCCCGCGGCGCTGGTCAGCGGCCGCCACCTGACCTGGTACGGGCCGTCGCTCGCCGAGGCCCCCGCGGTCCTGGCGGCGGCGCTCGGCTGACGTCAGGGGCGGCGGGGCGTGTCCGGCCCTCGCGCGCGGTGGCGCGCCGCCCCCTTCCGGCGGCGCCTGGCACGTCCTGGACAACGGTCTTCGCAGGACCGGCTGACGCCGTCCGCCGCGGGGCACGCCGGCCGTGTGCCCGGCTGCGCCCCGGGGTGCGCGGCGGAGCACTGCCGCGCACCCCGGGGCGGGGGATACCGGTGTCAGCCGCGGCCCGCGGACCCGAACGCCGTGTGCCCCGAGCCGACGCGGTAGACCGCACGGCCGTCCCGGACGCCCAGGTACGCGGCCCGGCCGCCGGAGACGGTGCAGCGGCCGCCGTCCACCACCGGCAGGGCCACCGTCGCCGTGACGTTGACCGGCACGTCGACCGAGGTGTCCACGCCGTGCCGCGTGCGCGCCCACCTCGCCGCGCACGGTCCACTGCGTACCGGAGGCGTGGCTCACCCCCGCGTCCCGCCGGGCCACTGTCAACGATCGTGCGGGCGCGAACCCCGCTTCCCGGCCGCGCCGCGGCCGACCGTAGGGTGAAACGCATGAGTGACCTGCGCATGCGCCCCGCGACGCCCGCCGACCTGCCCGAGATCGTGGCGATGTTCGCCGACGACGAACTCGGCCGGAGCCGCGAGACCCCCGACGACATGACGCCCTACCTGGCGGCGTTCGAGCGGGTCGCCGCGGACCCGGGCCAGCACGTCGTCGTGGCGGAGCGGGACGGCCGGCTGGTGGGCGTGCTGCAGTTGTCGGTGATCCCCGGTCTGTCACGGCGCGGCGCGACGCGCTCCGTGATCGAGGCCGTGCGCGTGCACAGCTCCGCCCGGGGTGGGGGCCTGGGGTCGGCGATGATCGAGTGGGCGGTCGAGGAGTCCCGCCGGCTGGACTGCGCGCTGGTGCAGCTCACCTCCGACGCCTCCCGCACCGACGCGCACCGCTTCTACGAGCGGCTCGGCTTCACCGGTTCCCACGTCGGCTTCAAGATGCAGCTCTGACCAGCGCCCGCATCACCCGCTCGTCGGCGTCGTCCATCTCCGGGTGCCACTGCACCCCCAGGACGAAGGCGTCGCCGGGCAGCTCGACCGCCTCGGCGGTGCCGTCCTCGGCGTGGGCGGCGACCAGCAGCCCCCGCCCGAGGACGTCGACCGCCTGGTGGTGGTAGGTGGGCACGGAGACGGCCTCCGGGACCGCCTCCGCGTACCGCGTGCCGGGCACCGGCTTGACGAGGTGGTCACCGAAGACCCCGGCGGCCGGGCCGCGGTGGCCCTCCAGGTGCTGGACGAGCGTGCCGCCGAGCGCGACGTTGAGCAGCTGCATGCCGCGGCAGATGCCGAGCACCGGCACCCCCGCGGTCAGGGCGGCCCCGATCAGGGCGAGTTCCCAGGCGTCGCGCTCGCGGGCCGGCGGATCGGTGTGCGGGTCGCGCTCCGCCCCGTAGTGCCCCGGGTCGACGTCCGGGCCGCCCGCGACCACGAGCCCGTCCAGCCGCGCCACCGTCTCCGGGGCGATCCCCGGCTCGTCCGGCGGGAGCATCGCCGCGAGCCCGCCAGCGCGCTGCACCAGACGCGGATACCCGGCCGGCAGCAGGGCGGCGGGCAGGTCCCAGGCACCCCAGCGGGCGGAACCGACCCAGTAGGTGCTGATCCCGATGAGCGGACGGGCCACAGGAGCCTCCCGGCGACGCGCGGATTTCTTCTCGCACCGTACCCAACCAGCCCTCCCGGCCCGTACTTTTGGATCACCTGTCGGCCGGTAGGAGAGGTGACCACCCGTGGAGCACCGAACAGCCCCGCTCAGCACCCACGACCTGAGGCGTCTTGTCGACGCCGGGGAGGTCGACACCGTTGTCGTCGCGTTCGCGGACATGCAGGGCCGTCTCCAGGGCAAGCGCTTCGCCGCGCGCCACTTCCTCGACGACGTCCTGGAACACGGCACGGAGGGCTGCAACTACCTGCTGGCCGTGGATGCCGACATGAACACGGTCGACGGCTACGCCCTGTCCTCCTGGGAGCGGGGCTACGGCGACTTCGCCCTTCACCCGGACCTCGCCACGCTGCGCCGCACCCCCTGGGACGCGGGAACCGCCCTGGTCATCGCCGACCTGCGGCTCCTGGACCACGACGCGGCGCCGGTCGGCCCCTCGCCCCGGCAGATCCTGCGCCGCCAGCTGGAACGGCTCGCCGAACGCGGCTGGACCGCGTACGCGGGCACGGAGCTGGAGTTCATCGTCTTCAAGGACACCTACGAGCAGGCCTGGAACAGCGGCTACCGCGACCTGACGCCCGCGAACCAGTACAACGTCGACTACTCCCTGCTCGGCACCGGCCGCATCGAGCCGCTGCTGCGCCGCATCCGCAACGAGATGGGCGCGGCCGGGATGCGCGTGGAGTCCGCCAAGGGCGAGTGCAACCTCGGGCAGCACGAGATCGCCTTCCGCTACGACGAGGCCCTGGTCACCTGCGACCAGCACAGCGTCTACAAGACGGGCGCCAAGTCGATCGCGTCCCAGGAGGGTTACGCGCTGACCTTCATGGCCAAGTACAACGAGCGCGAGGGCAACTCCTGCCACATCCACCTGTCGCTGCGCGACGCCGACGGGAACCCCGTCTTCGCGGGCGAGGAGCCCGGGGCGATGTCGGAGACGATGCGCCACTTCCTGGCCGGGCAGCTCGCGGTACTGCGCGACTTCTCGCTGCTCTACGCGCCCAACATCAACTCCTACAAGCGCTTCCGGCCGGGCTCCTTCGCGCCGACCGCCGTCGCGTGGGGCCCGGACAACCGCACCTGCGCGCTGCGTGTCGTGGGGCACTCCCCGGCCGCGCTGCGCCTGGAGAACCGGGTGCCGGGCGGCGACGTGAACCCGTACCTGGCCGTGGCCGGCATGGTCGCCGCCGGGCTGTACGGCGTGGAGAACAAGCTCGCCCTCCCGGAGCCCGTCACGGGCAACGCCTACGCCGAGGACGGCGTGGCGCGCGTGCCCACGACGCTGCGCGAGGCCGCGGAACTGTGGCAGGCCAGCCCGATCGCGCGCGCGGCGTTCGGTGACGAGGTCGTCGAGCACTACGCGAACATGGCCCGCGTCGAACAGGACGCGTACGACACCGCCGTGACCGACTGGGAGCGCTACCGCTCCTTCGAACGCATGTGAGGCCCGCAGTGCCCGATGTGCTGGACGCCCTGGAAGTGATCAACCCGGCCACCGAGGAGGTGATCGCCACCGTCCCCGCGGCCGGTCCGGGGGACGTGGACGCCGCCGTCGCGCGCGCCGCCCGCGCCCAGACCGGCTGGGCGGCCCTCGCCCCGGCGGACCGGGCCCGGCTGCTGCGCCGCTTCGCCGCCGCGGTCGACGCGCACACCGAAGAACTGGCCGCCCTGGAGGTGCGGGAGGCCGGCCACACGATCGGCAACGCGCGCTGGGAGGCCGGCAACGTCCGCGACCTGCTGGAGTACGCGGCGGGCGGGGTGGAGCGCCTGATGGGGCGGCAGATCCCGGTTCCGGGCGGCATCGACGTCACGTTCCTCGAACCGCTCGGCGTCGTCGGCGTCATCGCGCCCTGGAACTTCCCCCTGCCCATCGCCGCCTGGGGCACCGCCCCGGCGCTCGCGGCGGGCAATGCGGTGATCCTCAAGCCCGCCGAGACCACCCCGCTGACCGCGCTGCGGCTCGCGGAACTCGCCCTGGAGGCGGGGCTGCCCGAGCACCTCTTCCAGGTGCTGCCGGGGCAGGGCCCGGTCGCGGGCGCGGCCTTGGTGGAGCACCCGGGCGTCGCGAAGATCGTCTTCACCGGCTCGACCCGGGTCGGCAAGCAGATCATGGCCCGCTGCGCGGACACCCTCAAGCGGGTCACCCTCGAACTCGGCGGCAAGTCGCCCAACATCGTCTTCGCCGACGCCGACCTCGAGAAGGCGGCGGCGACGGCCCCCATGTCCTTCCTCGACAACGCCGGACAGGACTGCTGCGCCCGGACCCGCGTCCTCGTGCAGCGCACGGCGTACGACCGGTTCATGGAACTGCTGGAGCCCGCCGTCCTGGCCGTCGGCGTCGGCGACCCGGCCGACCCCGCGACCGGCATGGGGCCGCTGATCTCCGCCGTGCAGCGCGACCGGGTCCGGGAGTACGTGGCCGAACAGGCGCCCGCGGCGATCCGCGGCACCGCGCCGGAGGGCAAGGGCTTCTGGTACCCGCCGACCGTGCTCACGCCCGCCGGCCCGGGGGAGCGCGTCGCGGTGGAGGAGGTCTTCGGGCCGGTCGCCGTCGTCCTGCCCTTCGAGGACGAGGCCGACGCGCTGCGGCTGGCCAACGCCACCCCGTACGGCCTGTCGGGCTCGATCTGGACCCGTGACGTCGGCCGCGCCCTGCGGCTCGCCCGGGGCACCGCGGCCGGCAACTTGTCGGTCAACTCCCACAGCTCGGTGCGCTACTGGACACCGTTCGGCGGCTTCAAGCAGTCGGGACTCGGGCGCGAGCTCGGCCCCGACGCGCTTGCGGCCTTCACCGAGACCAAGAACGTCTTCATCAGCACGGAGGAGTGATCCCGGCAATGACGCAAGCAGAAGCAGCGGTGTGCCGCCGCCTGGTGGGCCGGACGGCGGTGGTCACCGGCGCCGGCAGCGGCATCGGCCTGGCCGCGGCGCGCCGGCTGGCCTCCGAGGGCGCCCACGTGGTGTGCGGCGACATCGACGAGAGCGCGGGCAAGGCGGCCGCCGAGGAGGTCGGCGGCCTCTTCGTCGAGGTCGACGTCACCGACGCCGGTCAGGTCGAGGCGCTGTTCCAGGCGGCGTACGACACCTACGGCTCGGTCGACATCGCCTTCAACAACGCGGGCATCTCGCCCCCCGACGACGACTCGATCCTCACCACCGGCATCGACGCCTGGCGCCGTGTGCAGGAGGTCAACCTCACCTCGGTCTACCTGTGCTGCAAGGCGGCACTGCCCTA
This sequence comes from Streptomyces sp. MI02-7b, assembly GCF_033793585.1. Classification (NCBI taxonomy): domain Bacteria; kingdom Bacillati; phylum Actinomycetota; class Actinomycetes; order Kitasatosporales; family Streptomycetaceae; genus Streptomyces; species Streptomyces sp. MI02-7b. Next base: position 228,546 of record NZ_JARAWX010000013.1, read on the forward strand.
CATGCAGCGGCAGGGCAAGGGCTCGATCATCAACACGGCGAGCTTCGTGGCCGTCATGGGGGCGGCGACCTCGCAGATCTCGTACACCGCCTCCAAGGGCGGCGTGCTCGCGATGTCGCGCGAACTGGGCGTGCAGTTCGCCCGCGAGGGCATCCGGGTCAACGCCCTGTGCCCGGGGCCGGTGAACACCCCGCTGCTGCGGGAGCTGTTCGCCAAGGACCCGGAGCGCGCCGCCCGCCGCCTGGTGCACATCCCCGTCGGGCGCTTTGCCGAGGCGGAGGAGATCGCGGCCGCCGTCGCCTTCCTCGCCAGCGACGACGCGTCGTTCATCACCGGCTCGGAGTTCCTGGTCGACGGAGGCATCGCCGGGGCGTACGTGACCCCTCTGTAGTCGCGTGATCGCTCCGTGACCGGTGGTCTGACGGGAATCTTAAGGTCCTGGCCTTAGGGTGACGCCGTGACCATGACGACCCCGCCCGGCTGGTACCCAGAGCCCGGGCAGACAGGAAACGGCCCGGCACTCGAGCGCTGGTGGGACGGGTCCGACTGGACCGAGTACACCCGCGGCGCTCAGGTGCCCGCCCCGGCGTTCGGCGCCGGGGCGCCGGGCTATCCGCAGTACCCGGCGGGCTTCCCGGCCGCTCCGCGCAAGCGGCGCGGCGCCCTCGTCGCGATCGCCGTCGTCGCCGCGGTCGTGGTGGCCGGCGCGGTGGTCGGCGGCGTCGCCGCCCTGACCCGAGGCAGCGACAGCGGCGCGGACTCCGCCCGGCCCGGCCCCTCGGTCACGGCCCCGGGGCCCGACCGCGGCGGCAACGGCCCGGACGGCGGCTTCGGCGGCGGCCCCGGGGACGGCCCGTCGAACGTGCCCAAGAGCGACCCCGGCTTCGCCCTGGACGCCGTGGACGGCATCAGCCTGCCCGTCCCCGACGGCTGGACGGGCGGCACGAGCCGGTACGGGCTCGCGCAGCTCACCGTGGGCGAGTACACCTGCCCCGGCGACGCCTCGAACACCTGCGTGCGCGGCGGCGTGTTCTCCATGCCCGCCGCGTCCGTGCAGCTGAAGTCCACCACCGCCGAGGCCGCGGCCAAGGAGGACATCGCCGGCAACGCCGAGGAGTCCTACGGCGGCAAGATCTACGGCGGCATCACCTCGCACACGAAACTGCTCTCGCAGAAGGTCACGGTCGCCGGCCGGCAGGGCTACCTGGTGCGCTGGAAGGTCGTCACGAAGAAGGGCGACGACGGCTACGTCCAGTCGCTGGTCTTCCCCTCGCCGTCGGACCCCGCGAAGCTGGTGCTGATCCGCTCCGGCTTCGACATCAACGACAAGGCGCCGAAGCTCGCCGTCATGGACGAGATCGTCCAGGGCATCAAGGCCGCCGGCTCCGGCGGCGGCACGGGCATCTGACCGATCCGCCCGCGGTCCGCGCCCCGCTTCCGTACGTGCCGGCGCCCCGGCGCCGTACGGAAGCGGGCCCGCGACCTCACAGGAAGGTCTTGCCCTCGCCGCGATAGGTCGGGACCGTCGCGACGACCCGGTCGCCCTCCACCAGGCTCAGCGTGTCGAAGCGCTCGCACAGCTCGCCGGCCTTCGCGTGCCGGAACCACACCTTGTCGCCGATCAGCAGATCGTCCGCGGCCGCCCCGATCAGCGGCGTCTGCACCTCGCCGGGTCCCTCCTGCGGGTCGTAGCGCAGTCCCTCCGGCAGGTACGGCACCGGCAGCCGGTCCGCACCGGCCGCGCCAGAGGCCGGGTAGCCGCCGCCGAGCACGGTCACGACGCCGACCCCCGGGCGCCGGACGACCGGCTGGGCGAACAGCGCCGCCGGGCGGCCACGGAACGAGGTGTAGTTGTCGAACAGCCGCGGCACGTACAGCCCGGAACCGGCCGCGATCTCCGTCACCGCGTCCTCGGCCGCCGTGCTCTGCACACTGCCCGTGCCGCCGCCGTTGACGAACTCCAGCCCCGGTACGACCTCGCGCACCGCCCGCACGACCGCGGCCCGGCGCGCCGCCAGCTCCTTGCGGGCCCGCGCCTGCATCAGCCGCACCGCCCGTGAGCGCAGCGGACGTCCCGCGATCGCGTCGCCCACTCCCGCCACGTGCCCCTCGTACGCCATGATCCCGACCAGCCGGAAGCCGGGCCGCCGGGCCACCTCGCCGGCCAGCGCGGCCAGTTGGGCGGGCTGGTGCAGCGGGGAGCGCAGCGCGCCGACGCGGACGCGGCCGCCCAGCATCCGCAGCGCGGTGTCCATCTCCAGGCAGACCCGCACGATCTCAGAACCGCCCGCGCGGGAGGAGTCGATCAGGTCCAGCTGGGCCACGTCGTCCACCATGACCGTGACGGCCGACGCCAGCTTCGGGTCGGAGGCCAGTTCCGCGTAGCCGGCGCGGTCCGCGGAGGGGTAGGCCAGCAGGATGTCGTCGAAGCCCGAGCGGGCCAGCCACACCGACTCCGCCAGCGTGAACGACATGATCCCCGCGAAGCCCTCGCGATCGAGCACCCGCTCCAGCAGCGCCCGGCAGCGCACGGACTTCGACGCCACCCGTATCGGCTTGCCCCCGGCACGTCGTACCAGGTCGGCGGCGTTGGCGTCGAACGCCTCGAGGTCGACGACCGCCACGGGCGCGTCGAGGTCGGCGGTGGCCCGGTCGTAGCGGGCCCGGTCTGCTGCGCGATCAGACATGCGCGCAGCTTGCCAGAATGCCCCTACCGAGCGGTAGGGGCAAGTGATCCTCACTCCCACCGCGCCGGCCCGCCGCGACCAGTAGAGTGACGCCGCAGGTCCAATGCGCGAACAGGCCGTGTCCGAACCGGCCGTGAGGGGGCACCGGGTGAGCACCGGTTTCGACGGCGGGGGCACCACCCCCCGGCCGAGCTGGTCACCGCGCCCGATACCCCCCACCGCCGCCACCTGGCCCCCGCCTGCCGCGGCCGGACCCGTCGGAGCCGCCTATCCCGGCGCCGCCGCGCCGCCGCAGCCCGGCCCATCGCCCCTCGTCGCGTGGTCCGCGCCCGTGCCTCCGGCCGTCCCGCCGCCGCGCCCGCCGGGCGTCCCCGCCCATGCGGCGCAGACCCGGCCGCGCGCGGCCGCCGCCGCGCTGTGCCTGGTGCTCGGCCTGGGGCTGCTCGGCGGCGCCGCGGCCGGCCTGTGGATCAACCACGAGCCCACCGCACCCGCGCCCACCGCCGCGCAGGTCGGCGCACGGCAGTTCGCGCAGGCCCGCGCCCTGTGGCACAGCACGCCCGTCGACGCCCTCTTCCCGCCCGTGCTGGACGGCCGCGGCGCCGGTCCCGGCGGCGCCGACCGCACCTGGACCCGGATCGGCGTGGCACCGCCGAGCGGCTGCGCGGAGGCCTTCGACCCGCTGCTGGCGAAGGTGCTGCGACCGGCCGGCTGTGTGAAGCTGCTCCGCGCCACCTACACCGACGCCTCGGCCGGCGCGGTCACGACGGTCGGACTCCTGGTCACCTCGGCCGACGCCCCGGCCATGCACCGGCTCCACGACCGCTGGGCCGCCCAGCACCTCGGCTCCCGCGTCGATCTGATGCCCCGTCCGGTGGCCTTCCCCGGCACGGTGTCGGCGGGTTTCGGCGACAAGCAGCGCGCCACGTGGACGGTGGACGTGGCCGCCGACCTGCCCGTGATCGTGTACGCGGTCAGCGGCTTCGCCGACGGCCGCGAGACCGGCGCCCCCCAGCCCGTCGCGTCCGCCGTCGCCGACGGCGCCACCGCGGCCCCCGCGCAGGCCGGCCTCGGCCACGACGCCAAGGCCCTCGCCGACGCCGTCGGAACCCGGGCGCGGCACGCCGCGCGGTCGCTGACGGCGTCCCCGTCGGGAGGCGCCCGATGAGGGCCGGAGCGCTGCGGCGCACGGCCGCCTGCGTGGTGGCGGCCGCCGGACTCGCCTTCGTCCCCGTCGCCCCGGCGCACGCGGACGCGGTACGGGACGCGGACTGGGCACTGGACGCCCTGCACGCGCAGGACGCGTGGCGGACGACGAAGGGCCGCGGGGTCACCGTCGCCGTGCTGGACACGGGTGTGGACGACTCGCACCCCGACCTGACGGGACAGGTGCTGCCCGGCAAGGACCTGATCGGCTTCGGCGACGGCCGCGGGGACAGCGCGTGGGCCCGGCACGGCACCGGGATGGCGGGCATCATCGCAGGCCACGGCCATGGTCCCGACGGCGCGGACGGCGTGATGGGCATCGCCCCGGAAGCCAGGATCCTTCCGGTGCGCGTGATACTGGAGGACAAGGACCCGCAGCGCAAGAAGGCCCGCACCACCCGCGGCGGGGCGCTGTCCGAGGGCATCCGCTGGGCCGCCGACCACGGTGCCGACGTCATCAACCTCTCCCTCGGCGACGACAGCCGCACCGCGCACCCCGAGGCCCAGGAGGACGACGCCATCCAGTACGCCCTGCGCAAGGGCGTGGTGGTGGTGGCCTCCGCGGGCAACGGCGGCGAGCAGGGCAACCGGGCCTCGTACCCGGCCGCCTACCCGGGGGTGATCGCCGTCGCGGCCGTCGACCGCTACGGCACCCGCGCCGCGTTCTCCACCCGGCGCTGGTACGCGGCCGTCTCCGCGCCCGGTGTCGACGTGGTGATCGCCGACCCCAACCGCCGCTACTACGAGGGCTGGGGCACCAGCACCGCTTCCGCCTACGTGTCCGGCACCGCCGCGCTCATCCGCTCCGCCCACCCGAAGCTGAGTCCGGCCCAGGTCAAACGGCTGCTGGAGGACACCGCGCGGGACGCACCGCCCGGCGGGCGCAGCGACGCGGTCGGCTACGGGCTGGTGGATCCGGCGGCCGCCCTCGCGGCCGCGGCCCGCCTCGAGCCGGAGGGCCTCACCCCGCGCCCCGCCGCCTACCCGCGGCAGTACTTCGGCCCGGGTCCCGACGCGGCCCGTGCCGCGCCGGTCGCGGACGGGCACACCTTCGGCGACGGGATCGCGGCGGCCTTCGCCGTCGGCGGTGCCGCCCTGCTCGCTCTCGCCGCGGCCCTGTGGCTGCGGCCCCGTCTCACGACGCGGCGGAGCCGCCCGCAGCCTTGGTGAACGCCGCCACCGCCGCCTTGGCGGCGTCCTCGACCAGGGCGATGCCCCCGGCCCGGGTCGCGCTGCCGCGCGAGACGACGGCGACCAGGTAGGTGCGACCGCCCGAGGTGATCCGGCCGATGCTGTTGATGTCCCACAGCGAGGTCGTACTCCGTTGCAGCCAGCCGTTCTTGACCTCGAAGGCGCCGTCGGCCGCGCTCGGCACCCCCCAGTCCTGGCCCGACGAGACCCGGCCCATCAGCCGGCGTATGTAGCCGCGCGAGGACGCGTCCAGTACTCCGTTCGAGCCGAACACCGCCCGCAGCAGGGTCAGTTGGTCCGCGGCAGTGGTCTGCGTCAGTCCCCACAGCTCTCCGCTGCCGCCGCTCGTCCCGGTCAGTCCCAGACGCTTGTTGGCGGCGTCGAGACCGGCGGCCCGGCCGATGCGGTGCCACAGCTCCAGGGCCGCCGCGTTGTCGCTGTTCTCGATCATGACCTCGGCCCGGGCCCGCTCGTGCGCCGTCAGCGGCCGTCCGGCGTCCTGTGCCTGGAGCAGCAGCGTCGCCAGGATGTCCACCTTGACGATGCTCGCCGTGTCGTATGCCCCCTGGCCGTACACCGCGCTGTTCCCCGACGCTGTGTCCGCGATCGCGACCGAGTACCGCGCGTCGCGGTCGCCGGTGACGCCCGCCAGCGCCGTGCGGACCGCCTTGTCGAAGTCCACCCGCGGCTCCCTCTCCAATGCCCCGGACACCACGTCCGCCGCGACGTCCCGCGCCGCCTTCCCCGGCAGCGCGGACACCGGCGCGGCCCGCACGTGCCGCTGTGCCGAGGATATGTACGTCACCGCGAGCAGCGCCGCGGCCGTCAGGACCGCGACGGCCACCACCCCGCGCACCATCCCCTGCGGGCGTCCGCCCCCGGGGTCGGACGGCGTGCGGGAGCGGTCGAGGCGTCCGGCGAGCCGGCGCCGCCACGGCGTGGATGTCTCGGGGGCCATGCCCGGGAAAATTAAGGACCGAACATGCGTGTGCCATGAGAGGGGAATTAAGGACCGGTAACAATCGCCTCTTGCCCTGCGGCTACCCTCGGGGAGTGGCCCTCAAGAACATCCCGGACTCCGGATTCCCCGACGACGACGGCTCCGCCGACCCCCGGCTGGCGGCCGCCCTCGCCGCGTACGGCGCCGACCCGGCGGCGGAGGACGAGGTGCTCGCCGCCCTGCCCGGCGCCCGTGTGCTGGTGCCGGTCGTCGCGCTCCTGGGCGAGGTCGAGGAGGGACCCGGGGGACTGCGCCGGGAGAAGACCAGCGACATGGCCGTGCCCACGATCGAGACCGCCGACGGCCGCCGCGCCCTGCCCGCGTTCACCTCGACCGCGTCGCTGACCCGCTGGCGCGCGGACGCCCGGCCCGTGGCCGTGCCCCTGGGTCAGGCCCTGCAGGCCCTGGCGCACGAGAAGGCCGACACGCTCCTGGTCGACATGGCCGGTCCCGTCCCCTACGCCCTGACGGGCGCCGCGCTGCGGGCCGTCGCCGCCGGCCGCGCCGGCGGGGACCCGCTGGCCGACCCGGCCGTCCGCCAAGCTTTGCGCATGGCCGTCGCCGGTGAGCCCGACGTGCTCCGCGCCCACATGGTGCCCTCCGCCGGCTCGGACGGCACCCTGGGCATCGTGCTGGGCCCCGCCGCCGACGTGCGCGGCGTGGCGCAGCGCGTCTCCGCCGCCCTGGCGGGCGACGAGGTGCTGCGCGGCGCGCTCGTGCGCGGCATCGAACTGGCGCTGCTGCCCGACGGCGCGACGCTGCCGGGCGAACCCCTGTTCACGCGCTGACGGCGCCGCCCCGATGGGGCCGGCGCCGTCAGGTGGACCGTACGTCCGCTACTAGCCGTGGACGGGCCCGGTGAACTTCTCGCCGGGGCCCTCGCCCGGGGCGTCCGGGACGGTGGAGGCCTCGCGGAACGCGAGCTGCAGGGACTTCAGGCCATCCCGCAGCGGGGCGGCGTGGTAGGAGCCGATCTCGGGGGCGCCGGCGGTGATCAGCCCGGCCAGGGCGGTGATCAGCTTGCGCGCCTCGTCGAGGTCCTTGTGCTGGTCGCCCTCCTCCGCGAGGCCGAGGTTCACCGCCGCCGCGCTCATCAGGTGCACCGCGACCGTCGTGATCACCTCGACCGCGGGGACGTCCGCGATGTCGCGGGTCATCGTGTCGAAGTCGGGGCGGTCGGCGGAGGGGGACTCGTGCTGGGAGGTGGCGTCACTCATGCCTCACACGATAGGCCCACGTCGTCCGATTACGGTCTGCGGTCGATCGCTGGTATGCTTGACGATTGACCGGCTGTACACCCCTCCGTCGACGCACGGCCCACGAAGCACCATCCAGTGGAGCCCATGGACGCGGAGGACCGTCAGCCCACAAGTGGAGCTCCGATCTCCCACCTTGCCGGCCCTGGAGGCCGGCGGGTCACCGGTCAGGTGACGCGTCCTCGACGAGGACGCGGTGCCCGACGCGCCCCGCGGGGAATACCGCGGCGGTGCTCCCGGTTGTGAGGAGCCCGCCTGTGACCCGTTAGGGGCGTTTTTTGCGCCCTCTTCCGGGCGGAACCAACGACACAGATGTTACGCGGCTGTCGGCCAGTCAGTCGCGTGGTGCTACCGAGGAGGCCCCATCAGCGCCGAGCCCCGCATCAACGACCGGATTCGCGTCCCCGAGGTGCGACTCGTCGGTCCCAGTGGCGAGCAGGTCGGCATCGTGCCGCTTGCCAAGGCACTGGAGCTTGCGCAGGAGTACGACCTCGACCTGGTCGAGGTGGCGGCGAACGCACGCCCGCCGGTCTGCAAGCTCATGGACTACGGCAAGTTCAAATACGAGTCGGCCATGAAGGCCCGTGAGGCGCGCAAGAACCAGGCGCACACGGTCATCAAGGAGATGAAGCTCCGGCCGAAGATCGATCCGCACGACTACGACACCAAAAAGGGTCACGTCGTCCGGTTCCTCAAGCAGGGCGACAAGGTCAAGATCACGATCATGTTCCGCGGTCGTGAGCAGTCGCGCCCGGAACTGGGCTTCCGACTGCTGCAGCGGCTCGCGGACGACGTCCAGGACCTGGGCTTCGTGGAGTCCTCGCCCAAGCAGGACGGCCGCAACATGATCATGGTCCTCGGTCCGCACAAGAAGAAGACCGAGGCGATGGCCGAGGCCCGCGAGGCGCAGGCCGCCCGCAAGGCCGGTCGCCTGCCGGGCAACCCGGACGACGAGTTCGACCCCGACGACGAGCACGGTGAGCAGCAGGAGCACCAGCAGGACGCTCCCGCCGACGCCAACTGACGCCACCGGACCGGTGTCCGGCGGCGATGCCAGGGCCCGGAGCACCGCTCCGGGCAAGGAATGAAGGACTGACGCTCTCCGTCCGCCCCCGGGCGGGCGGGAGGGCCAGCGACGAGGAGACTACGGCGCATGCCGAAGAACAAGACCCACAGCGGTGCGAGCAAGCGATTCAAGATCACCGGCTCCGGCAAGGTGATCCGCGAGCGCGCCGGCAAGCGCCACCTGCTTGAGCACAAGCCGTCATCGAAGACCCGCGCCCTGACCGGCACGGTCGTCCTGGCCAAGCCCGACGCCAAGAAGATCAAGAAGCTTCTCGGCAAGTGACGGCCCGCCCCCTTCGACCAGGGGGCGCGCTGCTGGACCGGGACCCATTCGCTTTCGGACCGTGTGACGACTTCCGCGGTCCCTCAAAAGGAGTTATCAAGTGGCACGCGTCAAGCGGGCAGTCAACGCCCAGAAGAAGCGCCGGGCGATCCTCGAGCAGGCCAGCGGTTACCGCGGCCAGCGTTCCCGCCTGTACCGCAAGGCGAAGGAGCAGGTCACCCACTCCCTCGTCTACAACTACAACGACCGCAAGAAGCGCAAGGGCGACTTCCGTCAGCTGTGGATCCAGCGCATCAACGCCGCTGCCCGCGCCAACGGCATCACCTACAACCGCTTCATCCAGGGTCTGAAGGCCGCCAACGTCGAGGTGGACCGCAAGATCCTCGCGGAGCTGGCCGTCAACGACGCCAACGCGTTCGCCGCGCTGGTCGAGGTGGCCCAGAAGGCCCTGCCGAGCGACGTCAACGCCCCGAAGGCGGCCTGACCCCACGCTCTTCCGGACCCGCAGGCCGCGTGCCTGCGGGTCCGAGGTGTGTTCCGGGGCGGCGTCGCCGTCCGCCCCCGCAAGCCCGCCAGACCCGACCGAAGTGAGTGCACCCCCATGGCCGGCCCCGAGCTGACATCCCTGCGATCCCCGCGTGTCGTCGCGGCCCGCCGCCTCGCCAAGCGCAGCTTCCGCGGCAAGGAGCGCCGCTTCCTGGCCGAGGGGCCGCAGGCCGTGCGCGAGGCCATGGCCCACCTCGTCGAGGTCTACGTCACCCCCGAGGCCGCGGAGCGGCACGCCGGCATCGTCGCCGCCGCCCGGGCCGCCGGCGTGCCGGTGTTCACCGCGACCGACGAGGTCGTCGCCGAGATGTCGGACACCGTCACCCCGCAGGGCGTCGTCGGCCTCTGCCGCTTCCTGGACACCCCGTTCGAGGAGATCCTGCGTGCCCGGCCGCGGCTGGTCGCCGTGCTCGCCCATGTGCGCGACCCCGGCAACGCGGGCACCGTGCTGCGCTGCGCCGACGCGGCCGGGGCCGACGCGGTCGTGCTGACCGACGCCTCGGTGGACCTCTACAACCCCAAGGCCGTGCGCGCCTCCGTCGGGAGCCTGTTCCATCTGCCCGTGGCGGTCGGCGTCCCCATGGAGACGGTGGTCGGCGGACTGCGCGGGGCCGGTGTGCGGCTGCTGGCCGCCGACGGCGCGGGGGAGCGCGACCTCGACACCGAGCTGGACGAGGGCACGATGGGCGGCCCCACCGCCTGGATCTTCGGCAACGAGGCGTGGGGCCTGCCGGAGGAGACCCGCGCACTCGCGGACGAGGTGGTGCGCGTCCCCATCCACGGCCGCGCCGAGAGCCTCAACCTCGCGACGGCCGCCGCCGTGTGCCTCTACGCCTCCGCCCGGGCGCAGCGTGCTCCCGGAGGGTGCCGCACGGTGACGATGAGCTAGTAGGGTGGCGCCCCGGGGACCGCCCTGGAGAGGGGGTTGCGGGGATGGACGTCAGGACCACCGACGGAACCGAGCCGCGCGCGCGGCCGGCCTGGACCGCAGTTCTGACCGAGTTCGGCATCACGACCGACGAACTGCCCGACGGCCTCGTCGTCGCCGACGAGCGCGGCCTGGTGGTCTGTTTCAACGCCGCCGCCGCCCGCATCACCGCGCTCGACCCCGCCCGGGTGCTCGGCCTCCCCATCGAGCAGGCGCTGCCCCTGGAGGACCTGGACGGCCGCCGCTGGTGGCAGCTCACCCAGCCGTACGGGGGACTGGCCACCCGCACCGGACAGCCCGAGCGCAACCTGCTGCTGCCCGGCGGCCGCGAGGTGCTGGTCTCCGCCCGCTACGTCCGCGACCACCCCACAGGACCGGTGCGCCGGCTGGTCGTCGCGCTGCGCGGCACCGAGGCCCGGCGGCGCACCGAGCGCAGCCACGCCGAACTGATCGCCACCGTCGCGCACGAACTGCGCTCCCCGCTCACCTCGGTCAAAGGGTTCACCGCCACCCTGCTCGCGAAGTGGGAACGGTTCACCGAGGACCAGAAGAAACTGATGCTGGAGACCGTCGACGCCGACGCCAACCGCGTCACCCGGCTGATCGCCGAGCTGCTCGACATCTCCCGTATCGACTCCGGCCGGCTGGAGGTGCGCCGGCAGCGGGTCGACATGGTCGCCGCGATCCGGCGCCATGTGGACGCGCTCGTCGCCGCCGGGGAGTCGTCCGACCGCTTCCTCGTCCGGGTGGCCGAACCACTCCCGGAACTGTGGGCCGACCCCGACAAGGTCGACCAGATCCTCGGCAACCTGCTGGAAAACGCCGTGCGCCACGGCGAGGGTACTGTCACCATTGACGTATCCGCGGCTCCCCGTCCGGCGGACTCCTCCCGCGAGCGGGACCAGGCCGGCACGGCGGTGTCCGTCAGCGACGAGGGGCCAGGCATCCCGGAGGAATCCATGAACCGCGTCTTCACCCGCTTCTGGCGGGGCAGCAAGCGCGGCGGCACGGGCCTGGGGCTGTACATCGTCAAGGGCATCGTCGAGGCCCACGGCGGCACCATCATCGTGGGCCGCGCGCCCGGCAAGGGCGCCCAGTTCCGATTTATCCTGCCCGTCGGGGCGCCGGCCTTCATGGCCTGAGCGAGCGTGGTATTCCACCGGCCCCGACGGGCGTGACCAGCCTTTCCCCGTGGCCCCGATAGACTCGACCCTTGGCATTCAGCGGTCGGGCAGGCAGGTCGGCCACGCCATCACCCACATCGGAACGGGAAGAAATGTCGGCACCGAACAAGTCGTACGACCCTGTCGAGGTCGAGGCACTGAAACCGGAACAGATCGAGCGCCGGCGTGACGAGGCGCTCGCCGCGATCGCCGAAGCCGCAGACCTCGACGCGCTGCGCGAGGTCAAGGTGGCGCACACCGGGGACCGCTCGCCGCTCGCCCTGGCCAACCGTGAGATCGGCGCGCTGCCGCCGCACGCCAAGGCGGAGGCCGGCAAGCGCGTCGGCCAGGCCCGCGGTGCGGTCAACCAGGCGCTCAAGGCCCGCCAGGAGGTGCTGGAGAACGAGCGCGACGAGCGCGTGCTGGTCGAGGAGGCGGTGGACGTCACGCTGCCCTACGACCGCACCCCGCGCGGCGCCCGGCACCCGCTGACCACCCTCTCCGAGCGGATCGAGGACATCTTCGTGGCCATGGGCTACGAGGTGGCCGAGGGCCCCGAGGTCGAGACCGAGTGGTTCAACTTCGACGCCCTGAACATCTGGGCGGACCACCCGGCCCGGACGATGCAGGACACCTTCTTCGTCGAGGGCGACAAGCCGGCCGGGTCCGACCCGCAGGAGAGCGGTGTCGTGCTGCGCACGCACACCTCCCCGGTGCAGATCCGCTCGCTGCTCGGCCGTGAGGCGCCGGTCTACGTGATCTGCCCCGGCCGGGTGTACCGCTCCGACGAGCTCGACGCGACGCACACCCCGGTCTTCAACCAGGTCGAGCTGCTCGCCGTCGACGAGGGCCTGACCATGGCCGACCTCAAGGGCACCCTCGACCACATGGTGCAGTCGCTGTTCGGCGCGGACATCACGACCCGGCTCCGCCCGAACTACTTCCCCTTCACCGAGCCGTCCGCCGAGATGGACATGGTCTGCTACGTCTGCCGCGGCGAGTCCGTCGGCAACCCGGACCGGCCCTGCCGCACCTGCGGCAGCGAGGGCTGGATCGAGCTCGGCGGCTGCGGCATGGTCAACCCGCGGGTGCTCACCGCCTGCGGCGTCGACCCGCAGAAGTACAGCGGCTTCGCCTTCGGCTTCGGCATCGAGCGCATGCTGATGTTCCGTCACAACGTCGAGGACATGCGAGACATCGTCGAGGGTGACGTGCGCTTCACCCTTCCGTTCGGGATGGAGATCTGATGCGGGTCCCGCTTTCTTGGCTGCGGGAGTACGTCGACCTGCCCGCCGGCGAGTCCGGCCGCGACGTCCAGGCCAAGCTCATTTCCGCCGGCCTCGAGGTCGAGACCGTCGAGCAGCTCGGCGCCGGGCTCAAGGGCCCGCTGGTGGTCGGCAAGGTGCTCACCATCGAGGAGCTGACCGGTTTCAAGAAGCCGATCCGCTTCTGCACCGTCGACGTCGGCATCGCCAACGGCACCGGCGAGCCGCAGGAGATCGTCTGCGGCGCGAGCAACTTCGCCGTCGGCGACAAGGTCGTCGTCATCCTCCCCGGCGGCGTGCTGCCCGGGAACTTCGAGATCTCCGCGCGCAAGACCTACGGCCGCACGTCGCACGGCATGATCTGCTCGGGTGCCGAGCTGGGCATGGGGGACGACGGCTCGCACGGCATCATCGTGCTGCCGCCGGAGCACGAGGCCGGCACCGACGCGATCGAGCTGCTGGAGCTCGTCGACGAGGTGCTGGACATCGCGGTCACCCCCGACCGCGGCTACTGCCTGTCGATGCGCGGCGTCGCCCGTGAGGCGGCCATCGCCTACGGCCTGCCGCTGCGTGACCCGGCGCTGCTCGACGTGCCCGGCCCCAACGCGCACGGCTACGAGGTGCGGATCGCCGACCCCGCCGGCTGCGACCGCTTCACCGCGCGCACCGTCACCGGGCTGGACCCGGAGGCCGCTTCGCCGGTGTGGCTCCAGCGCCGCCTGCAGAAGGCCGGCATGCGGCCGATCTCGCTCGCGGTCGACGTCACCAACTACGTGATGCTGGAGCTGGGCCAGCCCCTGCACGCGTACGACCGGCACCGCGTCGAGGGCGCGATCGGCGTGCGCCGGGCGCAGCCCGGCGAGAAGCTGACGACGCTCGACGGCCAGGTCCGGGTGCTGGACCCCGAGGACCTGGTCATCACCGACAACCGCGGGCCGATCGGCCTGGCCGGTGTCATGGGCGGCGCCAACACCGAGATCGACGAGACCGGCGCCACGACGACGGACGTCGTCATCGAGGCCGCGCACTTCGACCCGGTCGCCATCGCCCGTACCGCGCGCCGCCACAAGCTGTCCTCCGAGGCGTCCAAGCGCTTCGAGCGCGGTGTGGACCCGCAGGCCGCGTCCGCCGCGGCGCAGCGCACGGTCGATCTGCTGGTGCTGCTCGCGGGCGGCACCGCCGAGGCCGGCGTCACCGAGATCACCGCGCCCTCCGCCCCGCACACCATCAGCATCCCGGCCGACCACCCGGACAAGGTGGCGGGCATGGAGTACGGCCGCGAGACCGTCGTGCGCCGGCTGCAGCAGGTCGGCTGCGACGTGTACGGGTCCGACGAGCTGATCGTCACCGTGCCGTCCTGGCGTCCCGACCTGCGCGACCCCAACGACCTCGCCGAGGAGGTCATCCGGCTGGAGGGCTACGAGAACCTGCCCTCCACGCTGCCGCACCTGCCGTCCGGCCGCGGGCTGACCGAGTCGCAGAAGCTGCGCCGCCGGGTCGGCCGTGCGCTGGCCGGCGCGGGCTACGTCGAGGTGCAGAACTACCCGTTCCTGGGTGAGGGCGTCTTCGACCAGCTCGGCCTGGACGCGGACGACCCGCGCCGCATCACGGTGCGGCTCGCCAACCCGCTGTCGGACGAGGAGCCCGCGCTCCGCACGACCATGCTCCCCGGCCTGCTCGGCGCGCTGCGCCGCAACGTGGGGCGCGGCGCGCACGACCTCGCGCTCTTCGAGACCGGTCTGGTCTTCCGCCCCAGCGGCGAGGAGCCCGCGCCGCCGCGGCTGCCGGTCGACCGGCGTCCCACCGACGCCGAGATCGCCGCGCTCGACGCCGCCCTCCCGCGGCAGCCCCGCCGGGTGGCCGTCGTCCTGTCGGGCGCGCGCGAGCAGTCCGGCTGGTGGGGCCAGGGCCGTCCCGCGACCTGGGCCGACGCCGTCGAGGCCGGGCGGGTCGTCTCCCGCGAGGCCGGGGTCGAGCTGATCGTCCGCCAGGACCGGCACGCCCCGTTCCACCCGGGCCGCTGCGCGGCGCTGCTGGCCGTCGTGGACGGCGAGGAAGTGCTCGTCGGCAACGCGGGCGAGCTGCACCCCCGGGTCATCAAGGCGATGCACCTGCCCGAGGGGACCGCCGCCATGGAGCTGGACCTGGACCGCCTGGAGCGCGCCTCGGCGGGCGTCGTGGCGGCCCCCACGGTGTCCACCTTCCCGGTGGCCACCCAGGACGTCGCGCTCGTCGTGGACGCCTCGGTCCCGGCGGCCGAGGTCGAGGCCGCCCTGCGGTCCGGCGCCGGCGGGCTCCTGGAGGCGCTGCGGCTGTTCGACGTCTTCACCGGGGACCAGATCGGTGCGGGCAAGAAGTCGCTCGCGTACTCGCTGCGCTTCCGTGCCCCCGACCGCACGCTGACCGCGGAGGAGGCCTCCGCGGCCCGCGACGCCGCTGTCGCCGTCGCGGCCGAGCGCACCGGCGCCACCCTGCGCGGCGCGTAGGCCCGACACCGCCGCCCGGCCCCGCGCGGGGCGCCCCCGGACCCCCGGAGGCGCCCCGCGCGCGCATGCGCGCGCCCTGCGGTCCGGCGCCCGGTCGCGGAGCCGTCGCACGTCGACCGCGGCCGTGCGCACCCCGGGGCCACCCCACCCCGCGTGCCGCGCATGACCCGGCCGCCCGTGCGGTGCGTCTGCTCGGACGTTTCGGTGGAGCGTTCGGTTCTCGTGCCGGGACGGCGGGGGCTCAGGCAGGGCACCTGGTTCGTGGGGGACGACCCGGGGATCGCCGCACTGCGGCTGGGCCTGGACCTGGGCATGACGCCGGTGGACACGGCGGAGACGCGCGGCGGGCGTCGCCGCCTTCGTGCCGCGGAACGCGCCGCTCGCGGCGTGCTGCGCGAGGCGACGCCGCCGCGGTCGCCGAGGCGCCCCGGCGACGGGCCCCCGAGTGCGTCACCCGAGCGCGTACGCGCCGTACTCGCCGCGCCTTCGCGCCCGCGACCGCGGAGGAGGCCGCCCGCCGCCCCTGACGTCCCGTCGCCGTCGCGGCCGGCGGCGACGGGGGGCGCGCCGCGCGTGAATGCGGGCGTATGCGGGCGGGATGGGGCACATGGGGCGGGGGCGATCACTCCAATACCCCCGATCCAGCCACATAAGGGTCACGTCGCACGATCGGGTGAACTGGCCGGAGAGGGGGTGGAACCCGGCCGGCCGGTCGACAGAATCGTGGGCGAACCAGCCCCGCTCGACGCGGGAGCGACGGCTGCGAGGGGGAGCCCGGCGGCATGATCGGACCCAGGGTGGCCATGGCGATGACGGGCCGGGTGCGGGGGTGGCTGTTACTGGCGTGGCCCGGTGCGTGGGTGGCCGCCGTGCTGGGGCTGGCGTGCGGGGTGCCCGGTGGTGACGAGTGGATCCCCGGTGTCGCGGCGGCGCCCGCCCTCGCCTGCGCCGGCACGGGGCGGCGGCGCTGCGTCGCGGTGCACGGCGGGCTGGCGGTGGCCGCGCTCTTCGTACCGGGAGCGGGCCGGCCGCGGCCCGGCGCCGCGGTGGCGG
>NZ_JARAWX010000074.1:0-807 GCF_033793585.1 Streptomyces sp. MI02-7b
CCGGCGGGGTCGAGAGAGGCCAGCGACGGTGCATCTCGTTGATCATCGAGGGGATTTCCGGTGGACACAAGTCACGAGAATTCGTGCCGCGTAAATCCCGGAATGATGCGTGCGGCAAAGTTGTCGCTTTCAGGTCAATTGGGTGGAAATCCCATCGGACGCTTCCTTGTGCAGTAACTGCCTGCTGGGCCCCAAGCGCAGCTTGGTTGACGACCTGCGCAGGGCTCGGCACACCACATCCTTTGTAGACCGTTTTGTTCCCTGGTCCCCCTCGTGCCAGACAGTTTGCTGAGGCAGCGCGACCCTGGTGAGGCGCGTTTCCGCGTTGCCATTCTTGTCGCGGGGTCGCGGGTCGAAGTGGCACGCGCCGGTCCAGAAGGAGGAACTTCCATGACTGGTCACAAAGCGGCAGTTTGGGTCGTGGTGGCCGCGGCCGTGCTCGCCGTTGGGGGCCTTACCGGGCTGTCGGAAACCGTCGGGCGTCACGGCGTGCCGTCAGGGCGTGCTGGGGTTCTCGTGGCGGTGCAGGCGTGCCCCACGTACTGCACGGATGACAGCTCTTGGGGCGGCCGAGAGCGCGGTGGGTCGAACGGATAGCGGGAAGCGAATGAATCAGGCCGTTCAACCAGGGCTCCTCATGTCGTCGCAGGTGCCCGGCGCGTATGTTCCTCACTCCTAGAGAGCAAGAGATCCTCGTGAAGTTGTGCGAGGGGCTGACCTATCAGGCTATCGCGCGGGAGATCGAGATCAGCCCGCACACCGTAGACGCCCACATACGTAGGCTTCGGCGCAAGGCTGGAGTCAACA
>NZ_JARAWX010000014.1:0-225513 GCF_033793585.1 Streptomyces sp. MI02-7b
GCGCGGGGGCTGGCGGCGCCCCGCCGCCTCGCGGCCGGCGCCGGGCGCGGGCCGCCTGCGGGGCGGTTCGCCGTCGTGGCTCACCACGCGGCGGTACCTTCACCGGCGCGGGACGGCGGGGTTCGCCGGCGTCCCGGTGCGGGGGCGGGGGCGGGGGTCACGGCGTCTCCTGGGGGGTGACGGACGGACTGGCGGACGAACTGGCGGTCGGTCCCCCCGACGGGCCGACGGAGGGCACGGGGCCGAGGGAGGCGGCGGCGGAGCCGCTGGGGGCCACCGTCGCCGGGGCGGTGCTCGGGGACGGTGGGGGCACCGGGGCGTCGGTCGCGTTGCCCGGGTCGCCGAGCACGGAGCCGTCGGGGGCGAGGAAGGCCGGGTTGCCGCCGGGCACCATGCCGAGCTCGCGGGCGCGCCGGTCGAGGGCGTCCGGGGCGGAGTACTGGTCGACCTCCTGCTGCAGCTCCTGCTCGTCGTCGGTGTACTGGGTGGTCTCCTTCTGCAGCTCGCTGAGCTTGAAGGAGTCCCGGTTCACCGCGGAGTTGAGCAGCAGCAGGGTGATCAGGCCGCCACCGAGCAGGAGCACGATCAGCAGGACGAAGGGCGACCGTGCCGCCGTGCGCCGTCTCATGCCCGGGCCTCCCTGATCCGCTCCGCGCCGCGCAACCGGGCGGGGGCCGCGCGGCGGTTGGCGGCGATCTCGTCCTCCGTCGGGAGTTCGGCGCCGCGCGTGAGCAGCTTGAGCCGGGGCTGGTACTCCTCGGGGACGACCGGCAGCCCCGGGGGCGCGGTGGTGGCCGCGCCGGCCGCGAAGACCCCCTTGACCAGGCGGTCCTCCAGCGAGTGGTACGACAGCACGGCGATCCGGCCGCCCACCGCGAGCGCCGCGACGGCGGCCGGGATCGCCCGCTCGAGCACGGTCAGCTCGCCGTTGACCTCGATGCGCAGCGCCTGGAAGGTGCGCTTGGCCGGGTTGCCCCCGGTGCGCTTGGCGGCCTGGGGAAGCGCCTCACGGATCAGCTCGACCAGCCGCGCGCTGTGCGAGAAGGGCTCGTGGGCCCGCTGCCTGACGACCGCCTCGACGATCTTGCGCGCGAACTTCTCCTCGCCGTACTCGCGCAGGACGCGGACCAGTTCGCCCGGCGGATAGGTGTTGAGCACCTCGGCGGCACTGATGCCCCTGCTCTGGTCCATCCGCATGTCGAGCGGCGCGTCCTGGGCGTAGGCGAAGCCCCGGTCCGCCTCGTCGAGCTGCATGGAGGAGACGCCGAGGTCGAACAGGACGCCCTGCACACGGGGGACGCCGAGCCGGTCGAGCACCTCGGGCAGCTCGTCGTAGACGGCGTGCACAAGGGTGGCCCGGTCGCCGTAGGGGGCGAGCCGCTCCCCCGCCAGCTTCAGCGCGGCGGGGTCGCGGTCCACCGCGACGAGCCGGGCCTCCGGGAAGCGCCGCAACAGGGCCTCGCTGTGCCCGCCGAGGCCGAGGGTGGCGTCCACGACCACGGCGCCCGGGGCGCCGAGGGCGGGGGCCAGCATGTCCAGGCAGCGGTCCAGCATGACCGGGACGTGGCGTGGCTCGGAGGGGGTGGTGCTCATGGGGCCCTTCTCAAGTACTTCCGGGGACGTACCACTGGGTCCCCGCCCGCTCGTGGACGGACCCCTGGCACCGGGGAAGGAGTGCCGGCGGACCGGAGAGCGGGAGGAGGCCGAGCGTCACGTACTCGTACGTGAGCCATCAGGCTAGATCAGGGGGTGTGCGCGGCTCCTCGGAAGGTTCGGTGTGCGGTGGGGCGGGGCCGGAACGGGCGGGGTCACAGTAGGCCGGGCGGCACCTCCTGCGACAGCGCCGAGAAGGCGTCCTCCTGGGCGGACAGGTACTCCTCCCAGGCGGTCGCGTCCCACACCTCCACCCGGGTGTTGGCACCGATGACGGCGCAGTCCCGGCGCAGGCCGGCGTAGTCGCGGAGCGGCTGCGGAAGAGTGACCCGGCCCTGTTTGTCGGGCACCTCGTCGTGGGCGCCGGCGAACAGCACGCGCATGTAGTCCCGAGCCGCCTTCGAGGTGACCGGCGCCCTGCCGAGCTCCTCGGTCAGGGCACGGAAGCCCGCCACGGGCCAGACACAGAGGCAGCGTTCCTGCCCCTTGGTGATGACCAGGCCGTCGGCGAACTGCTCGCGGAACTTCGCAGGCAGGACCAGCCGGCTCTTGTCGTCCAGCCGCGGCGCGTACGTCCCGAGGAACATCCGCACCTCCCGCTTGACCGGCCACTGGCTGGCGACCCACTTCGCGCCACTTTACTCCACCGGGCCCCACGGTCAACGAGAAGCCCGCCCCGGCACGGGCGTACAGGGGTGCGGCCGCATCGGAATCACTCGCATGGGCGATCGGCGACGGCGCCTGTGGGTTACCTCACACTGCGGGTGTTTGACCGAGTTTTGCCGGACCCGGCAGCGGGTGTGTCGGCCCCACGCCGTCTACGGTCGTCCCATGTCGACAAACGCGCAGCAGCCGGCGGACCGCGCCGGCACCGGCACCTCCTCCGTCACCGAACGCCTGGTCGAGGCGAACCGCGGTTACGCGGCGCGGTTCAGCGACCCCGGCATGGACGCCCGGCCGGTCCTCCAGGTCGCCGTGGTCGCCTGCATGGACGCCCGGATCGACCTGCACGCCGCGCTCGGCCTCGAGCTCGGCGACTGCCACACGATCCGCAACGCGGGCGGCGTGGTCACCGACGACACCATCCGCTCGCTCACCATCAGCCAGCGCGCCCTCGGCACCCGCTCGGTGGTGCTGATCCACCACACCGGCTGCGGCCTGGAGTCGCTGACCGAGGACTTCCGTACCGAGCTGGAGCACGAGGTCGGCCAGCGGCCGACCTGGGCGGTGGAGGCGTTCCGCGACGTCGACCAGGACGTCCGGCAGTCCATGCAGCGCGTGCGGACCTCGCCGTTCCTGGCCCATACGGACGATGTGCGGGGATTTGTCTTCGACGTGCACACCGGCCTGCTCCGGGAAATCACGAACGAGTAACGGAAGCCGAGTGACGCGGAGCATAGTTGAGGAGAGAATGCTCCATGAACACGGGGAGGGCCGGTCCAGGGATGGCCGCGACCCTAGGAACGGGCCGAGGAGAACCGGGTGACGACCTATGAGTCGCGAGCAAGCCTCAGCGATCTGACCGCCACGGCGGACCGCGTACGACGGTCGGTGGAGAACGTGATCGAGGGCAAGCCCGAGGTCGTACGGACTGCCCTGACGGTGCTGCTCGCCGAGGGACACCTCCTGATCGAGGATGTCCCCGGCGTCGGCAAGACGATGCTCTCCAAGGCACTGGCCCGGTCGATCGACTGCTCGGTCCGGCGCATCCAGTTCACGCCCGACCTGCTGCCGTCCGACATCACCGGCGTCAGCGTCTTCGACCAGCAGCGCCGCGACTTCGAGTTCAAGCCGGGCGCGATCTTCGCGCAGATCGTCGTGGGCGACGAGATCAACCGGGCGTCGCCCAAGACGCAGTCGGCGCTGCTGGAGTCGATGGAGGAGCGGCAGGTCACCATCGACGGCAGCACCTACCCGCTGCCGAGCCCCTTCATGGTCATCGCCACCCAGAACCCGGTGGAGATGGAGGGGACGTACCCGCTGCCCGAGGCGCAGCGCGACCGCTTCATGGCCCGGGTCTCCATCGGCTACCCGAGCCTGGAGGCGGAGCTGGAGATGCTGGACGTGCACGCGGGCGTCAGCCCGCTGGACGACCTCCAGCCGGTGGCCCACGCCCACGAGATCGTCAAACTGGTCGAGGCGGTACGCACGGTGCACGTGTCGGCCGCGGTGCGGCACTACGCCGTCTCCCTGGTCTCCGCCACCCGCGACCATCCCGACCTGCGCCTGGGCGCCTCCCCCCGCGCGACGCTGCACCTGGTGCGCGCCGCCCGCGCGGCGGCGGCCCTGGACGGCCGGGACTTCGTCCTCCCGGACGACGTCCAGTCGCTGGCCTCCACGGTCCTGGCACACCGTCTGCTGCCCACGGCGCAGGCCCAGTTGAACCGGCGCACGCCGGAACAGGTCGTCGCCGAGATCGTGCAGCGCACCCCGGTACCCGACCCGTACGGCAGCCGATGAATCCGAGACGGGGCGGGGCGCAGGAGGCATCGCGTGACCGAGCGTGAAGGCGGCCTCCGCGCCGCCCTGGGCGGCCTCACCACCCGAGGCCGCTCCTTCCTCGCGGCGGGCGTGGCCGCCGCGGTCTGCGCGTTCGTGCTGGGCCAGACCGACCTGCTGCGCGTCGGCCTGCTGCTGGCCGTACTGCCGCTGCTGTGCGTGACCGTGCTCCACCGGACGCGGTACCGCGTCGCGGGCAGCCGCCGGCTGACTCCGTCGCGGGTGCCGGCGATGTCGGAGGCCCGTGTCCACCTGCGGGTGGACAACGTGTCGCGGCTGCCCACCGGGCTGCTGATGCTCCAGGACCGGGTGCCGTACGTGCTGGGGCCGCGGCCGCGGTTCGTGCTGGACCGCGTGGAGCCCGGCGGACACCGGGAGGTCTCCTACCGGGTCCGCTCCGACCTGCGGGGCCGCTACCCGCTGGGACCGCTGCAGCTGCGGCTGACGGACCCCTTCGGCATGTGCGAACTGACGCGTTCCTTCAGCGCGCAGGACACCCTCACCGTGGTGCCCCGGGTCGAGTCGCTGCCCGCGGTCAAGCTCAAGGGCGACTCCTCCGGATACGGCGAGAGCCGCACCCGCGCCCTGTCGCTGGCCGGCGAGGACGACGTGATCCCGCGCGGCTACCGCTACGGGGACGACCTGCGCCGCGTGCACTGGCGCTCCACCGCCAAGTACGGCGAGCTGATGGTGCGCCGCGAGGAGCAGCCGCACCGGGCCCGCTGCACGGTCCTGCTGGACACCAGGGAGCTCGCCTACTTCGGGGCCGGGCCCGACTCCGCCTTCGAGTGGGCGGTCTCCGGGGCCGCATCCGTGGCGGTGCACATGCTGGAGCGGGGCTACACGGTACGGCTGCTGACCGACAACGGCAGCACCGTGCCCGGCAACGAGGGTTTCGGCTCGGACACCTCGGACGCGGCCGGGGTGCTGCTCGACACGCTGGCCGTGATCGACCACTCCGACGGCGCGGGGCTGTCGCGGGCGCTCGACGTGCTGCGGGCCGGCACCGAGGGGCTGCTCGTGGCGTTCTTCGGCGACCTGGACGAGGAGCAGGCCGCGATGGCCGCCCGGATGCGCCAGCGGGCCGGCGGTGCCGTCGCCTTCCTGATGAGCCGCGAGGCCTGGGGCGGGGCGGACACCGGCGACGCGTACTACGGCGCGGGGCTGCCCGACCCGTCGGCGGGCCCGGAGAGCGCCGAGGACGGCAGCGCGCGCGGCGCACGGCTGCTGCGCGAGGCCGGCTGGACGGTGCTGACGGTCTCCCACGGTGACGGTCTGGCGGAGCTGTGGCAGCGCGCCGACCGGCGCCGCGCCCAGGAGGAGGCGGGAACCCGATGATGAGCGGACGCGCACGGATCGCGGCGTTCGCGGCACTGGCGACGATCCTGACCTCCTTCGCCCTGACCCCGCTGGCGACGCCGAGCTCGTGGATTCTGCAGGCGATGGTCCTGGTGCTGCTGCAGACCGGCGTCGGCGCGGCGGCCCGGCGGGTGCCGCTGGCCCGGCCGCTGACGATCGGGGCGCAGGCGATCGTGTCGCTGCTGGCGCTGACCCTGCTCTTCGTCCACGACCAGGCCGTGCTCGGGGTGTTCCCCGGACCGCCGGCCTTCACCGAGTTCGGGCGCCTGCTGACGGCGGGCGTGCAGGACGTGGGCCAGTTCGCGATCCCGGCACCGGTCACCGAGGGCATCCGCCTGCTGCTGGTGGGCGGCGTCGTGCTCATCGGGCTGGTCGTGGACGCGCTGGCCGTCACCTACGGCAGCGCGGCCCCGGCGGGGCTGCCGCTGCTGGCGCTGTACTCGGTCGCGGCCGGGCTGTCCGGGGGCGCGAGCAAGTGGTGGCTCTTCCTCCTGGCCGGCGTGGGCTACCTGCTGCTCCTGCTCGCCGAGGGCCGGGACCGGCTCTCACGCTGGGGCCGGATATTCGGCGGTGCGGGCGGCGCGCCGCGCGGCGGGAACGGCCCCGCGGCACTGTCGGCCGGCGGCCCGGTGGCACCGGTGCGCACCGGGCACCGCATCGGGGCGGTCGCCCTGGGCGTGGCGCTCCTGGCGGGCCTGGCACCCGGGCTCGGCGGCGGGCTGCTCGGCGCCACGGGCGCGGGCCAGGGCGGCGGGGGCGGGGGCGGGACGATCGCCGCGGTCAACCCGGTGGTCGCCCTGCAGGACAACCTGAACCAGCCCGACGACCGCGAGGTCCTCCGCTACCGCACCAACGCCCAGACGACCGCGGACATGTACCTGCGCATCGTCTCCCTCGACCAGTTCACCGGCGACAAGTGGGAGCCCTCGCAGCGCGCCCTCACCGACGTTCCCAAGGTGCTGCCGGTCCCCCAGGGGCTCGGTCCGCAGATCGCCACCTCGCTGACCGAGACCTCGGTCGTGGCCGACCGCGGTTACGTGCAGATGTGGCTGCCGATGCCGTACCCGGCCCAGAAGGTGCGCATCGACGGCCGGTGGCGGTACGAGCCCGAGGGTCGCACCATCATCGGCGACCGCGGGCAGAACACCTCCGGTGCCAGCTACGAGGTCACCAGCCTGCGGCTGCAGCCGACGGCTCAGCAACTGGCCGCCGCCCCTCCGGCACCGGCCAAGTTGCGCGCGGAGTACACCAAGGTGCCGGACTCGCTGCCGGACGAGGTCAACCGCACCGCGCTGGAGATCACCAAGAACGCCACCAACGACTACGAGCGGGCCGTGGCGCTGCAGCGCTGGTTCACCTCGGGCGCCTTCACGTACGACACCTCGGTGCGGTCGGGCACAGGGGTGCAGGCGATCACGCGGTTCCTGA
This sequence comes from Streptomyces sp. MI02-7b, assembly GCF_033793585.1. NCBI lineage: Bacteria > Bacillati > Actinomycetota > Actinomycetes > Kitasatosporales > Streptomycetaceae > Streptomyces > Streptomyces sp. MI02-7b. The sequence continues at coordinate 6,940 of NZ_JARAWX010000014.1, forward strand.
AGAACAAGGAAGGCTTCTGCATCCACTTCGCCTTCACCATGGCGGCGATGTCCCGCACGCTCGGCATCCCGGCCCGGGTGGCCGTGGGCTTCACCCCGGGCACTCCCGAGTCCGACGGCACGTACTCGGTGGGGCTGAAGGACGCGCACGCCTGGCCCGAGCTGTACTTCGAAGGCGTGGGGTGGACCCGCTTCGAGCCCACCCCGACCCGGGGCACCACCCCGGACTACACGGTGGAGACCTCGGCCTCGGATCCGGCCGGTGCCGCCACGGACACCCCGCAGCAGAGCGCGACCACCGCGCCGAGCGCCGGTCCGACCGCCTCGCCGACCTGCCGGGCCAAGGACATCCAGCTCGGCGACTGCGACCCGCTGGCCGGGTCCGCCGACAGCACCTCGCCGGACGGCGGCTTCTGGCAGGACGTGCGGGACATGCTGGCCAGCGTGTGGTTCGGGGCCGGGATCGTGCTCGCGCTGCTGGTCCTGCTGTTCTTCGCGCCGCTGCTGTGGCGGCACCGGCTGCGGGTGCGCCGGCTGACCCGCGGGAGCGACCCGGCGGCTGTCGCGGCGTGGCTGCGGCTGACCGGACGGGACCCGTCCGATCCGGGCGTCCATGAGGGCGCGCGCACGCTGGCGGCCTGGCAGGAGCTCACCGACACCGCCTGGGACTACGGACTGCCACCCGACGACTCGGAGACGCCGCGCGCGGTGGTGGCCCGGCTGGCCGGGGTCGGAGGGCTGCAGGGCCCCGCGGAGGAGGCGGCCAGGCGGCTCGCCGGCGCCGTGGAGCAGGCCCTGTTCTCGCCGCGGCCGGTCGCGGCCGTGGGGAGCGCGGCCGACGTGCGCCTGGTGACGGACGGCCTGCGGCACTCCGCCGACCGTCTCACCCGGCTGCGGGCGCTGCTGCTGCCGCGTTCAGCGGTGAGGGTCGTGTGGCGGCTGAGCGAGGCCTGGGCCGACCGGCGGGTCCGCGCCGCCGAGCGTTTCCGGGACGCCGGTGACGCGCTGCGCCGCCCGCTGCGGCGCGACGCCCCCTAGCGGGGTCCACGGACGGCGGAGGGGCGGCATTCCCGGCAGGGAGGCCGCCCCTCCGCCGTCCGTGGGCGGCTCCGAGACGCCGCCGCCTCTCGGGCGGCAGGGACGCCGCGCCGGCCGCCGATCGGCCCCGGGGACGCGGATGGGGGCGGGGTCCCGGTCGGGATCCCGCCCCCATGGGCGAAGACGGTGGAGGTCGGTGGGCCGTGGCTCACTGGCCCTGTTCGTCGCGGCGGCGCTGCCACCGCTCCTCGATGCGGTCCATCATGCCGCGGCGCGACTGACGACGTGCACGGCCCGGGGTGCCCGGATGAGAATGTCCTGCAGGGGCCGCGGTGGAACCCGGCCGCGCAGCGCGACGCCAGCCGGTGACGGCGAGGACGGCACAGCCGAGCATGACCAGGAAGCCCACGACACTGATCCACGGCTGCTGGGCGATCATGCCGGCCATCAGCAGCCCGATGCCCACCAGGAAGCCCGCCACAGCCAGGTAGACCCGCCGCCTGGTGTAGGTGCGCAGCCCGCTTCCCTCAAGCGCCGACGCGAACTTGGGATCTTCGGCGTACAGCGCTCGCTCCATCTGCTCGAGCATGCGCTGCTCGTGCTCCGAGAGCGGCACGGAGTCCTCCTACTCGTCGGTCGCGGGGGAGCGACCGTTACGACCCTTCCAGGATAGGCAGGGAATCGCCCCCGTGAAACCCGCCCCACTGCGCCAATCCGACGGGGGAGGTTTTCCCCGTCGAACGCCACGTCATGCCAGCATACGGCCCGGAACCGCTTCTCGGGGGGCGTGTGACCGACTCCTCCCGCTGGGTGACCGGAAGGTGTAAGGCCCCCCGGCCCGGGGGACGGTGTCAGCCGCGCTCGGCCAGCACGTGCAGTTGGGTGGCCACCGCGTGAAAAGCGGGTTGCTCCGCGGCGGCGAGTTCCAGTCGCAGGAGCGCCTCCAGGGCGCCCGGTTCGGTGTCCACCAGGACGCCGGGGACCAGATCGGCGAAGACCCGCACGCCGTGCACCGCGCCGACCCGCAGGCCCGCGTCGGCGACCAGGCCGGTCAGTTCCTCGGCGGTGAAGCGGCGCGGCATCGGATCGCCCTCGCCCCAGCGGCCGTCGGCGTCGTCGAGGGTCTGCCGGGCCTCGGTGAAGTGACCGGCGATGGCACGCGCGAGCACCGCCCCGTGGCGGCCGGCGGCGAGCAGGCTCAGGGTCCCGGAGGGGCGCAGGCTGCCGACGGCGTTGCGGACGCCCTCGGCGGGATCGTCCACGTACTCCAGCACGCCGTGGCAGAGCACCACGTCCTGGCTGCCGGCGGGCACGACGTCCAGGAGTCCGTGGGCGTCGCCCTGGACGCCGTGGACGCGTTCGGTCACGCCGGCCTCGGCGGCGCGCCGCTCCAGGGCGAAGAGCGCGTCGGGGCTGGGGTCGACGACGGTGACGCGGTGACCCAGACTGGCCACCGGCACCGCGAAGTTGCCGGTGCCCCCGCCCGTGTCGAGCACGTCGAGGACGTCGCGGCCGACGGCCTTGGCCTGCCGGTCCAGCGCCTCGCGCAGGACCTCCCAGACCACGGCAGTACGCAGGGCTGCGCGGGGACGCAGCGGTTCGGCCCCTCCTGGACGGGACATGCGGACGGCTCCTCGCGGGCGGTCGGGGCTCGGGACCGGTGGGCCCGGCCTGGCACCCACTCTAGTGGGCCGCGCGAAGCCTCCCGATCAAGCCGGGCGGTCCACCTGCCGGCGCGGCAGGGCGGGCTGCAGTGCGAGCATGCGCTCCACGAGCCGCAGGAACATCCCGGCGGCCCGGACCAGATCGTCGGCGTCCCGCCGGGTGGCGGCACCCGGTATCCCGGCCTCGGCCAGGGCCCGGCGCTGCGCGCCCGCCTCGAACAGGGCGCTCCACTCCGTCAGTTCCGGCGCGACCTCGGGCAGCACCTCCCACGCGCTGCGGATGCGCTGCCGGCGGCGCTTGGTCGGTTCCGGCCGGCCGCGCACGGCGAGCACGGCGGCCGCGGTGCGCAGCGCGGCCAAATGGGCGGTGGCGTAGCGGTCGTTGGCGGCCTCCAGCACGGCGGCCTCCTGCAGCCCTCGCGCGGCCTGGGCGAGCAGATCGAGCGCGGCCGCGGGCGCGCCCGCCCTGCGCAGCACGGGATGGACGTCGGTGGCACCGCCGCCGGCGGCGGTCCTGCGAGCTGGCGCGGTCATCACGTACCTCCTGTCTTCGTATGACGTGTCCGACAGTTCCTGGCCCTTCGCAACTCATCGTGAAGCACACCTCTGACAATCGCCCTGACCTGCGCGTTCGATGGGCGGCGCCGGAGTGCGCTACAGTTTTTGCACTGACCAGTCAGTTCAATTACGAAGACGGGGGCGGGCGAGTGATCACCGCGGAAGGGTTCGGGCTCGAGGGACCTCGGGGCTGGGTGTTCCGGGACGTCACCTTCACGGCTCCGGCCGGCAGCCTGATCGCCGTCGAGGGAGCTTCGGGGTCCGGCCGCACGAGTCTTCTGCTCGCGCTCACCGGACGCATGCGGGCCGGCGAGGGACACGCCGAGGTGGCCGGGTACCGGCTGCCCCGGCAGCTCGCCGCCGTCCGGCGGGTCGCCGCGCTCGGCCCGGTCGACGGGGTCTTCGAACTCGACCCCGCGCTCACCGTGGGCGAGCATCTGCGCGAACGGGTCCTGCTGCAGCAGCGGTTCGGCGACTCGCTGCGCCAACTGGTGCGACCGCGCGCCGAGCGGCAGGCCGCAGGCCGGCTCCGCGTCGCGGAGGCCCTGGAGGCGGCCGGGCTGGACCCGGCCACGCTGCCCAAGGCCGAGCGCACCGCCGCCCGCGACCTGGAACGGCTCGAGGCCCTGCGCCTGGGCACCGCGCTCGCGCTGCTCGGCCGACCCCGGGTCCTGGCCGTCGACGACGCCGACCACAAGCTGGGCCCGGCCGAACGCGACCTGGCCTGGGCGATGCTGCGCGGTGTCGCCGCCGGCGGCACCACCGTGCTGGCGGTCTGCACACAGGCGCCCGAGGACGACGCCGTCGTGGTCCGCACGCACCCACCCGTGGCCGCGGGCGGCCCGGACAGCGCCACCGGAAGCGGGATCGGGACCGGGGCCGGCGGGAACGCCGTCCCCACGAGCGAGGAGGGGGCGTCGGATGCGCACGCCGCGGCTGGCAGCGCTTGAGCTGAGGAGGTTCGGCAGGGGGCGGCTGCCCCGCGCCGCGATGGTGTCGCTGCTGCTCCTGCCGCTGCTCTACGGCGCCTTGTACCTGTGGTCGTTCTGGGACCCGTACGGGCGGCTGGACAAGATCCCGGTCGCCCTGGTGAACGCCGACAAGGGCGCCACCGTGGACGGCGACCGGCTCGCCGCGGGCGACTCCATCGTCGACGGGCTGCGCCGCAGCGACACCTTCGACTGGCACGAGACCACCGCCGCCGAGGCCGCCGACGGCGTCGAGGACGGCACCTACTACCTCTCGCTGACCATCCCGTCCGACTTCAGCGCCCGGATCGGCTCCAGCGCGGGCCGGCGGCCCGAGACCGGCGCCCTCCAGGTGCGCACGAACGACGCCAACAACTACATCGTCGGCCAGATCTCCCGCACGGTGTTCTCCGAGGTGCGCTCGGCCGCCTCCACCAAGGCCTCGCGCGGCTTCTACGACAAGATCTTCGTCTCCTTCTCCGACCTCCACGACCGGACGGTGAAGGCAGCCGACGGCGCGGACGACGTCACCAAGGGAGCCGGAACGGCCCGCACGGGCTCCAAGGAACTCGGTGACGGCATCGACAGCGCCGAGGACGGCGCACGGCGGCTGGCCAACGGGCTGCGTGACGCGAAGAAGGGCAGCCACGCCCTCGCCACCGGGCTGGACACGCTGGACGCCGGTGCCGGCCGCGTCGCGGCCGGCACCCAGACGCTGGCCGACGAGGTGAACGGCGCGTCCGACGAACTCGCCTTCGTCAAGAGGCACGTCAAGGAGATCAACGCGGTGGCGCGACTCGTCGCGCGGGGATCACGGGCCGCGCAGGACGGTCTCGGCGACTTGCCGGGGCAGGCGGAGCGCGCCGTCACCGACGCCAGGGCCGCCGCCGCCCAGGTGCACAGCGCCTACGCGCAGCAGTGCCCGCTCGGCGCGGCGACCCCCGAATGCCGGGCGCTCGACAGGGCCGGGGACGCCGCGGACGAGGTGGTGGGGGTCGCCGGCCGGCTCGACACCTATGTGCGCACCCACGGCGCGCAACTGGACGGCCTCCGCGGCGACCTGGGCACGCTGCATTCGGTCGCCACGGACCTGTCCGACCCGCACCTGGCCGGCAGGCTGCAGAGCGCCGTCGACGGCGTCAACGAACTCAACGACGGTGCCAGGAAGGTCTCGAACGGTCTGCACACCGCCTCGTCGGGGGCCGGCACCCTCGACAGCGGACTGACCGGCCTGTCCTCCGGCGCGAACGGCCTGGCCGGCGGCATGTACCGGCTGTCGGACGGCAGCAACCGGCTGACCGGCGGCCTGACCCGGCTGACCGACGGCAGCGCGCGGCTCGCCGACGGCCTGCACGACGGCGCCGCGCGGATCCCCGACTACGGCACCAAGGACCGCGACGACCGCACCGAGGTGATGGCCGACCCGGTGCGGCTGGCGTCGGGCGCGCTGCACAAGGCGCCCAACTACGGCACCGGCTTCGCCCCCTACTTCATCCCGCTCTCGCTCTGGGTGGGCGCCATGGTCGCCTACATGCTGCTGCAGCCGCTGAGCAAGCGCGCCCTGGCGGCAGGCGCGCCCGCGTGGCGCATCGCGGTGGCGGGCTGGCTGCCGGTGGTCGCCATCGGCGTCCTGCAGGCGCTCGCGCTCATGGCCGTGCTGCACTGGGCCATCGGCCTCCACATGGCGCGCGCCGGGGGCACGATCGGCTTCCTGGCGCTGGTGACCGCCTGCTTCGGCGCGATCGTGCAGTGGCTCAACGCCCGCTTCGGCCCGGCGGGCCGCGTCCTGGTGCTGGCGCTGCTCATGCTCCAGCTGACCTCGGCCGGGGGCACCTACCCCGTGCAGACCAGCCCGGGCTTCTTCAACGCCGTCCACCCGTTCCTGCCGATGAGCTACGTCGTCGAGGGACTGCGGCACCTCATCACGGGCGGCGGCCTGTGGCCGGTGTGGCGGGCCTGCCTGGTGCTGGCGGCCTTCACGGCGGGCGCGCTGGCGCTCACCGCGTGGTCGGCGCTCCGCAAGCAGGTATGGACGCCGGCCCGGCTGCACCCGGAGCTGTCCCTGTGACGCCGGTGCGGCGCGGCCGTAGACAATCGACGTCATGAACAGTGCACGACGGCAGGCCACCCGGCAGAAGCTCTTCCAGGCCGCGGTCACCCTCATCGCCGAGCAGGGCTTCTCCGCCACCACGGTGGACGAGATCGCCGAGCGCGCCGGCGTGGCCAAGGGCACGGTCTACTACAACTTCACCAGCAAGAACGAGTTCTTCGAGGAGCTGCTGCGGCACGGCGTCGGCCTGCTCACCACCTCGCTGCAGGAGGCGGGCGACACCGTGACCGCGCGCGGCGGCTCCCATGTGGACGCGATCGACGCGATGATCCGCGCGGGCCTGGCCTTCATCGCGGAGTACCCGTCGTTCACGCAGCTGTACGTGGCCGAGTTGTGGCGCACCAACCGGGCCTGGCAGGACACGCTCATGGTGCTGCGCAAGGAGGCGGTGGCCGTCGTGGAGCGCACGCTGCAGGCGGCCGTGGAGGCGGGCGAGTTGAGCGACGAGATCGACGTGCCGCTGACGGCGGCCGCCCTGTTCGGCATGGTGCTGGTGGCGGCGCTCGACTGGCTGTCGTTCCAGCCGGAGCGGTCGATCGACGACGTGCACGCCGCCTTGTCCCGGCTGTTGCAGGGCCGGGTCGCGGGCCAGGCCCGCGCCTAGAGCCGGAAAACAACAGGAGCGCGCCGCCCCGGTGCGACCCGATCCCCCGTCGGGCCGTGCCGGGGCGACGCTCCCCCGTGGTGCCCCCGTTCCCGTCCGGGCGCCGCGCCGTTCCGCCGCCCCGTGCCGGCGGTTCCGGCGCCTTGCCCGTCCGTTGACACCACCTTGGCGTCCCGACGGGGTTCCGCTCATCCGCGCGCGTACTCAAGTGCGCGTCTAGGTACGGATACTCAGTACTGGGCGGTACCGCTCAAAGCCCTGGGCGCGGCTTCGCTAGCATCAGCGCCCATGTCGGTTCTTCCGCTCGTATTCACCAGCGGCTGGGCGAGCGGGATCAATGCCTACGCCGTGGTCTTCCTGCTCGGCCTGATGGGCGCCACCGGGATCAGCGACGAGGTGCCCCCGGCGCTGGAGCGCCCGGACGTACTGATCGCCGCGGGCGTGCTCTTCCTTTGCGAGGCGGTGGCGGACAAGATCCCCTACGTCGACACGGCGTGGGACGCCGTGCACACCGCGATCCGGCCCGTCGCGGGCACCGTCGTGGCCGCGCTGCTCGCGGGCCACGACGGCTCGCTGCCGGAGCTGGCGGCCGGGGCGGTCGGCGGCACGACGGCACTGGTCAGCCATCTGGTGAAGGCCGGACTGCGGATGGGGGTCAACACCTCGCCCGAGCCCGCGAGCAACATCGTGGTCAGTCTCGCCGAGGACATCGGCGTCTCCGGGGTCATCGTGCTCGCGCTGTTCCACCCGGTCGCGGCGGCGGCCGTCGCGGCGACGCTGCTCGCGCTCGGCACGGTGACGGTGTTCTTCGTGATGTCCCGGATCCGCCGCTACTGGCGTCGCTGGCGGGAGCGCCGCCGTCAGCGCAGGTCCGGTCCCGGCACTGTCAGCGGGTGGGGATAGGGTCCTCGACATGGCACGGATTGCGGTGATCGGCGCGGGTATGGGCGCCATGGCGGCCGCCGCCCGGCTCGCCACGGGCGGGCACCGGGTGGCGGTGTACGAGCGCGCGGACACGCACGGCGGTGCCGTCCGCCGGTACGAGCGCGACGGCTTCGGGTTCGACACCGGTCCCGGCCTGCTGCATCTCCCGGCGGTCTACCGCGACCTGTTCCTCAAGACCGGCAAGAAGAGCCTGGAGCAGAGCGTCGCGCTGTCCCAGGTCGACCCCGCCGGCCGTCATCTGTTCGCGGACGGCACGGACGTCGTGCTGCCGAACGCCTCGCGCGGCGGTGTGGTGGCCGCGCTGGACGCCGCGTTGGGGGCGGGCTCGGGCGAGCGCTGGAGCGACCTGCTGGTGCGCGCCCGCGACGTGTGGGACGCCACCCGCCGGCCCCTGCTGGAGGACGCGCTCGCCGCCGACCCGGACGTCCTGGGCCGCGACCCGTACCCGGCGGCTCCGGTCCGCCGCGGCCTGTTCCGGCGGGGCGCACCGACGTTGGCCGAGACCGCCGCGCGCGAGCTGCGCGACCCGCGGCTCGCCGGTCTGCTCGGCTCCTACGCCCTCGCCCACGGCTTCGACCCGCGGACCGCCCCCGCGAGCGCCGCCGTGCTGCCGTACATCGAGCAGACCTTCGGCTCCTGGTACGTGCGCGGCGGCATGCGCGCCCTGGCGGACGCCGTGCACCAGCGGTGCCTGGAGCGGCGCGTGGCGTTCCACTTCGGCGCGGACGTGACGGCGGTCGTGGAGAAGGACGGACGCGCGGCGGGGCTCGAACTCGCCGACGGCACAAGGGCGGAGGCCGAACAGGTCGTCGCGGGCGTCGCGCCCCTGGCGCTGTCGGCACTGCTGCCCGGCGCCGCGGGTCCCGCGCCGCAGGGCCTGGACGGCGCGGGCCCCGGCCGGCTCACGGTGTGCCTGGCGCTACGCGGTGCCCGGCCCGCCGGTACCCCGCACCGCACGGTCGTCCACGCCCCCGACCAGGCGGCGGAGGCGGCCGCCCTGGCCCGCGGTGAGCTGCACGAGCGGATGACCGTCACGGTGCTGCGGCCCGACGACGACACCCTGCGCCCTGACGACCGGTCGGAGGCGGTCACCGTCAGCGCGACCGTGCCGCCGCAGGGCGCCCACGGGCTCGACTGGAACGCCCCCGGTGTCGCGGACCGTTACGCGGACGCGGTGCTCGCGGCGGCCTCCGCCGCCCTGCCGGACCTCGCCGAACGGCTGCTGTGGCGCATGGTGCACACCCCGGCCCACACCGAGCGGGAGACGGGGCTCCCGGGCGGCCGGCTCCCCCGGCCGGCCCTGGCCGGCGCCGACGGAGCGCACCTCCACCCGGACAACCGCACCCCGGTCCCCGGCCTCCACCTCGTCGGCGGCTGGTCCCACCCCGGTGGCGGGCTCGCTCACACCGGCATGTCCGCAGCCGTCACCGCCGACCTGATCATGGGCGGCCCCGGCGGCAGCCGCTAGTTGTAGCGGTAGGGGTCGTACGGGTCGTACTGCCCCTGCCCCTGGCCCTGCTGCTGCTCGTGCGGCTGCTGTTGCTGCTGCTGGTCGTAGGAGTTCTGCTGCTGCGGGATGTACGGCTGCTGCTCGCCGCCCTGCTGCGGCACCCAGACGCCCCCCGCGGGCGTGTCGTAGCCGTACCCCTGCTGCTGCGGGGCTCCGGCGCCCTGCTGCCCCTGCTGCCCCTGCTGGTAGGGGTCCTGGTAGCCGCCGTAGGTGCCATAGGCCTGCTGGGTCTCCCAGCCGCCGGTCTGCTGCGGCTGGCCGTAGGCGTCGTACGCGGCCGCGGCAGGCTGCTGCTGCGCCCCGCTGTTCCAGTCGCCGTAGCCGGTGGTGCCGTAGCCCTCGTAGCCGCCACTGGTGTACGGGTCGGGGGTGTAGCCGGGCTGCTGCCCGTCGAACGTCGGGTACTCGCCGCTGTCCTCGTGCATGGGCATGGGCTGGTAGACCTGCGTGGAGTCCATGCCGTGCGCCTCCGGCGCCCCGGCGCCCCGGGCCCCGGCGTAGGCGTCGTACGACTGCCCGACGCCGGCGGCCTCCGGCACGCCGGAGTTGTGCTCCTCGGCCGGACCCTGCGTCACGGACTCGGCACCGTAGCCCTCGGCCGCCTCGCCGCGCCCGCCCCGGCCGCGGCGTCCGCCGGCGCGCCGGGAGGCGGGCTCGGGCTCGGCCGGGTCGTCGTCGGAGTCGGCGGCGTCGTCGTCGTCGAGGTCGTCGCCCTTGGGGGCCTTGAGGGCCCAGCCCTCGACGAAGCCCCGCCGGTAGGAGAGCGTCACGAAGGTCTGGCCGGTGCCGAAGGCCAGCGCGCCCAGCACGATCACCACGACGGACGGCAGGTAGACGCCGAGGACGACGCCCATGAATCCCGCGAAGGCGAGCAGCCGCCACCTGAGCCGGGCCTTGTACTGGAGCAGCACTTCGCCGAGCAGCCACAGCGCGACCACGCCGAAGGCGATGTAGAGCACTGTGTAGGCCATGAGAGCACTTCCTCACCGTTCACCGTCGTCGGCCCACCGGGGCGGCGGCTCCGCCCTCACGACCTCTGGTGCAGTCCCAGATTCTCGTAGATTTCCAACGACGCCGTGGAGTGATTAAGGGTAATGAAGTGCAGCCCGGGAATGTCCTCGGCCATCAGCCGCCGGCACATCTCCGTCGCGTACTCGACCCCGATCGCCCGCACCGCGGCCGGATCGTCCTTGACCGCGAGGATACGGTCCGCGAGCTCCGGCGGGAAAGGCGCGTTGCCGAGCTGGGCGAAGCGCTCGATCTGCCGCACGTTCGTGACCGGCATGATCTCCGGAATGATGGGCGTCTCGCAACCGCCCTTCCCGACCCGGTCACGCAGCCGCAGGTAGTCCTCGGCGTCGAAGAACATCTGGGTGATGGCGTAGTCGGCGCCCGCGCGGCACTTCTCGATGAAGTGACGCGTATCACTCTCCCAGTCGCTCGAGCGCGGGTGCATCTCCGGGAAGGCCGCGACGCCGACGCAGAAATCGCCCGACTCCTTGATGAGCCGCACGAGTTCGTAGGCGTAGTCCACCCCCTCGGGGTGCCGCTGCCACTCCCCCATCGGGTCGCCGGGCGGGTCGCCGCGCAGCGCGAGCATGTTGCGGATCCCGGCGTCTGCGTACTGGCCGATGATGTTGCGCAGTTCCGCGACGGAGTGGTCGACCGCGGTCAGATGCGCCACGGGCGTGAGGGTGGTGTCGGACGCGATGCGCTCGGTCGCCCGGACGGTGCCGGACCGCGAGGTGCCGCCCGCGCCGTAGGTGACGGAGACGAAGGTGGGGCCCACCGCCTCGATGCGGCGGATGGCGTCCCACAGCGTCCGCTCGCCCTTCTCGGTCCTCGGCGCCATGAACTCGAAGGAGTACGAGCGCTGCCCCGAGGCCAGCAGCTCACGAATGGTGACCGCGTGATCGGTCCTGGTGGAAGCGGTTCCGAGGGCCATGCGCCTCAGGCTAGCCGCGGGGGCCGGAGGGCCCCAACAGGACGCGGGGAAATGTTCACTCCCTGGACACGCCGGGCCCGGCCGACGAGCGGTCGGCCGTCCGGGCCGCCGGCCCGCGGGGTCAGCCGGTGTAGGAGCGGACCCGCTTGGCGAGCTCCGCGGCGGCCGCGCCGGGGTCGTCGGCCTCGGTGACGGCCCGTACGACGACGATCCGCCGTGCGCCCGCCTCCAGCACCTGCTCGGCGTTGTCCAGGTCGATGCCGCCGATCGCGAACCACGGCCGGTCCGTGCCGAGCCCCGCCGCGTAGCGGACGAGGCCCAGCCCGGGCGCGGGGCGGCCCGGCTTGGTCGGGGTCGGCCACACCGGCCCGGTGCAGAAGTAGTCCGCACCGGGCTCCGAGGCGGCCGCGGCCGCCTCGGACTCGGAGTGGCACGACCGTCCGACGACCGGGGAGTCCGCGCCGGAGCCGAGGATCGCCCGCGCGGCCGGCACCGGCAGGTCGCCCTGCCCGAGGTGCAGGACGTCGGCCCCGGCCGCGTGCGCCACGTCCGCGCGGTCGTTCACGGCGAGCAGTGCGCCGTGCCGCCGGCACGCGTCACCGAGGACCGCGAGGTACTCCAGCTCCTCGCGGGCCTCGATGCCCTTGTCGCGCAACTGCACGATGTCCACCCCGGACGCCAGCACGGCGTCCGCGAAGGCCGCGAACTCCGCGATGCCGCCCTGGCGCCGGCGGGCGTCGGTGCACAGGTAGAGCCGGGCGTCGGCGAGCCTCGCGCGGATGCTCATGCGGTGGGTCCCCCTCGGGTGCGGTACGTGCCGTACCAGCGGTACGTGCGGTGATATGCGCTGGGCGCGCTCGGCGCGCCGGGTGCGCTGGTCGAACGGCTCAGACGGCCAGCGCCTGGGCCCGGCGCTTCACCTCGGTCCCGCGGTTCTCGCGCAGGGCCTGCACCGGCGTGCCGGGCAGGCTCTCGTCCGGGGTGAACAGCCACTCCAGGGCTTCCTCGTCGCTGAACCCGTCGTCCTTGAGCAGGTTGAGCGTGCCGGCGAGGCCCTTCACGATCTTCCCGTCGCCGATGAAGTCGGCGGGGACCATCAGCACCCTGTTCTCCCCGCGGCGCACCGCGATGAGCTGCCCTTCCTTGATCAGCTGGCGGACCCGGGTCACCTCCACGTCGAGCTGCTCGGCGATGTCGGGGACGTTGAGCCAGGAGGGTACGAGGGCATCAATCTTTGCGTCGATCTCGGTCACAGGACAAGCGTGCCATCCCGGACCCGTACCGCGGTACTCGTGGCGTCCACCAGGGGCATGCGGGGCGTTCCGCGGGGCCGGCCGCGCGGCTCGGCGGCCGTCAGACGACGGCGGTCCGCAGCTGCACGGCGGGGTCGGCCACCAGGGCCCGGTCGACCCGGGCCTCCCGCGCGATGAGCTTGCGGGCCTGGGCGAGGTCGCGCGGACGGCCCACCGCGAAGAGGGCGACCAGCACACCGTCGCGCAGCCACAGCACGGACCAGGCGAGGCCGTCCGGGTCGCCCCGCAGCAGCATTTCGTCGGAGTCGACGTGGTACCCCGCGTACTGGACGAAGCGGCCGAACTGCTCGGACCAGAAGTACGGGACGGGGTCGTAGACCTCGTCGCCGCCCAGGATGTTGGCGGCCGCGGTGCGGGGCCCCTGGACCGCGTTGTCCCAGTGGTGGATGAGCAGCCGCTGCCCGTACCGGGCGGAGGGGAAGGAGGCGCAGTCGCCGACGGCGTACACGTCGGGTACGGAGGTGCGCAGCCGGTCGTCGGCCAGGACCGACCGGTCCGGGCCGAGGTCGACCCCGGAGCCCGCCAGCCAGCCCGTCGCCGGCCGGGCGCCGATGCCGACGACGACGGCCTCCGCGGCGATCACGCTGCCGTCGGCGAGCCGCACGGCGCCCGGCTCGACCCCGGCGACGGCGGCGCCCGTGCGCAGGTCGACGCCGGCCTCCGCGTACCAGCCGCGCATCCGGTCGGCGATCCGCTCGGGCAGCACGCCCGCCAGCGGCCGGTCGGCGGCCTCGACGACGGTCACGGCGCAGCCCGCGTGCCGGGCGGCGGTGGCGAACTCGGCGCCGATCCAGCCCGCGCCGACCACGACGACCGTGTTCCGCGCCTCCAGGACCGGCCGCAGCCGGGCGGCGTCGTCCAGGGTGCGCAGCACGTGCACGCCGGGCACGCCCTCGCTGCCCGGCAGCGTCAGCGGCTCGGCGCCGCTGGCCACGACCAGCTTGTCGTACTCCACCGGGCCCGCGTCGGTGAGCAGTTGGCGCTCGTCCGGGCGCAGCGCGCTCGCGTGCCGGCCGAGCAGCAGCTGGACGCCGATGCCGCCGAAGTCCACGTCCAGCAGCGCGCCCGGACCCTCGTCGGCGCCGAAGAGGACGCCCTTGGACAGCGGGGGCCGGTCGTACGGCGGATGCCGCTCCGCGCCGAGCAGCGTGATCGCGCCGCCCCACCCCTGCTCCCGCAGGGACACGGCGGTCTGCACCCCGGCCATCCCGGCCCCGACGACGACGACGCGCTGCTCGCTGCTGCTGGTCACGCTGATCACCGTAACGCCGCGCGGCGCGCACCCCGGTACCGGCGCCCTACTCGCCGTCAGTGGTGCGTACTAAAGTGGCGGACGAATGCACTCGCGGGAGCCCGGCGCACCGGGCTGAGAGGGCGGCTGGCCGGCCGCCGACCGTACGAACCTGATCCGGGTCATGCCGGCGAAGGGAGGAGCGGTACACCGATGCACCGTCATGACGTGCCGGACACCGTCGTCATCGGTGGCGGGATCATCGGCCTGGTCACCGCCTGGCGGGCGGCCCAGCGCGGGCTGCGCACGGTGGTCGCCGACCCCGATCCGGGCGGCGGCGCCGCCCTGGTGGCCGCCGGGATGCTGGCCCCCGTCACCGAGCTGCAGTACGGCGAGCGGGCCCTGCTCGACCTCAACCTCGCCGCGATCCACCGCTATCCGGCGTTCACGGCCGAATTGGAGGAGGCCACGGGTCTGGAGACCGGCTACCGGGCGTGCGGCACCCTCGCCGTGGCCCTGGACGCCGACGACCGCGCCGAACTGCGCGAACTGCACGCCTTCCAGACCTCCTTGGGGCTTTCGGCGGAGTGGCTGAGCGGACGCGAGTGCCGCCGCCTGGAGCCGATGCTCGCGCCGGGCGTGCGCGGCGGCCTGCGCGTCGACGGCGACCACCAGGTCGACCCGCGACGGCTGGTGGCCGCGCTGCTGCGGGCCTGCGAGCTGTCCGGGGTGACCTTCCGCCGCGCGGCGGTGACCGGGGTGGACATCACCGGCGACCGGGCGCGCGGGGTCCTGCTCGACGACGGCAGCGTGCTGGCCGCCGGGCAGACCGTGCTGGCCGCCGGGAGCCGCAGCGGCCGGCTCGGCGGCCTGCCGGAGCGCCTGCTGCCGCCGGTGCGCCCGGTGAAGGGCCAGGTCCTGCGGCTGCGGGTGCCCGCGGCGTACGCGCCCTTCCTGTCCCGCACGGTGCGCGCCGTGGTGCGCGGCGGCCATGTCTACCTGGTGCCGCGGGAGAACGGCGAGCTGGTCGTCGGCGCCACCAGCGAGGAGACGGGCTGGGACACCACCGTCACGGCCGGCGGCGTGTACGAGCTGCTGCGCGACGCCCACGACCTGGTACCGGGCATCACCGAGCTGCCGCTGGTGGAGACGGTGGCCGGGCTGCGCCCCGGCTCCCCCGACAACGCCCCGCTGCTGGGCCGCAGCGCGCTGGAGGGCCTGCTCATGGCCACCGGGCACCACCGCAACGGCGTGCTGCTCACCCCGCTGACCGGCGACGTGATGGCCGAGGTGCTGACCGGCGGCGACCTGCCCGAGGTGGCCCGCCCCTTCTCCCCCGGCCGATTCACTCCTCAGGAGCAGTACGCATGAACGCGATGACCGTCTCCGTCAACGGCGAGCCCCGCCAGGTGACGCCGGGCCTCACGCTGGACCGGCTGGTCGCCGGGCTGACCACCGCCCCCTCCGGTGTCGCCGCCGCGCTCAACGAGACCGTGGTGCCCCGCGGGCAGTGGCCCGCCACCGCGCTGAGCGACGGCGACCGCGTCGAGGTCCTGACCGCGGTGCAGGGGGGCTGACCCGCATGGCCGACGATCCGCTGACCATCGCAGGAACGGCGTTCGGCTCCCGTCTGATCATGGGAACCGGCGGCGCGCCGAGCCTGGAGGTGCTGGAGCAGGCGCTGCTCGCCTCCGGCACCGAGCTCACCACGGTCGCCATGCGGCGGCTCGATCCCACGGTCAAGGGCTCCGTGCTGTCGGTGCTGGCCCGCCACGGCGTCCGCGTCCTGCCCAACACCGCCGGCTGCCGGACGGCGGGCGAGGCCGTCCTCACCGCCCGGCTGGCCCGGGAGGCACTGGGCACGGACTGGGTGAAGCTGGAGGTGATCGCGGACGAGCGCACCCTGCTGCCCGACCCGGTCGAGCTCCTGGACGCGGCCGAGGTCCTGGTCGACGACGGCTTCACGGTGCTGCCGTACACCAACGACGACCCCGTGCTGGCCCGCAGGCTGGAGGACCTCGGCTGCGCCGCGGTCATGCCGCTGGGATCGCCCATCGGCTCCGGCCTGGGCATCCGCAACCCGCACAATTTCGAGCTGATCGTGGAGCGGGCCTCCGTGCCGGTGATCCTCGACGCGGGAGCGGGCACGGCCTCCGACGCGGCCTTCGCGATGGAGCTGGGCTGCGCCGCCGTCATGCTCGCCTCCGCCGTCACCCGGGCCCAGGAGCCGGTGCTCATGGCCGACGCCATGCGCCATGCCGTGGAGGCCGGGCGCCTCGCCCACCGCGCGGGGCGCATCCCGCGGCGCCGGCACGCCCTGGCCTCCTCGCCGTCCGAGGGCGTCGCGGCCTTCGACCCCGAGCGGCCGGCCTTCGGCGCCTGAGGTGCCGCGCGGTGGTCCGGCGGGCGGCCGGAGCACCGCGTCACGGTTCCGTGTCGGTACCGCACGACCGCGACACAACGTTGCCGCGTTAGCCCAAGCGGGTAAGGCGAACACCGTAAACTGCACGTTTGTGGATATGACCCTTCAAGACCCGCTGGTCGGGCGCACGCTCGACGGCCGCTACCGGGTGGAGGCCCGGATCGCGGTCGGCGGGATGGCGACGGTCTACCGAGCACTGGACACCCGTTTGGACCGTGTGCTCGCGCTGAAGGTGATGCACCCGGCACTGGCCGCCGAGCCCGGCTTCGTGGAGCGCTTCATCCGTGAGGCGAAGTCCGTGGCGCGGCTGGACCACGCCAATGTGGTGCAGATCTACGACCAGGGCGCGGACGGCTCGTACGTGTACCTGGCGATGGAGTACATCGCCGGCTGCACGCTCCGCGACCTGCTGCGCGACCGGGGCGCGCTGCCGCCCCGCGCGGCGCTGGACATCCTGGAGCCCGTGCTGGCGGCCCTCGGCGCGGCGCACCGCGCGGGCCTGGTGCACCGCGACATGAAGCCGGAGAACGTCCTCATCGGCGACGACGGCCGGGTGAAGGTGGCGGACTTCGGCCTGGTCAGGGCCGTGGACGCGCACACCACGACGACCTCGACCACCGGCGTCGTGCTGGGCACCGTGTCCTACATGGCACCGGAGCAGATCGAGAGCGGCACGACCGATCCGCGCAGCGACGTGTACGCCTGCGGAGTGCTGCTCTACGAGATGCTCACCGGCGGCAAGCCCCGCGCGGGCGGCACGCCGATGCAGGTGATCTACCAGCACCTGAACGAGGACATCCCCGCGCCGTCGGCCACCGTGCCGGGACTGGCGCCGCAGCTGGACGTCCTCGTGGCGGGCGCGGCGGCCCGCGAGCCCGCGCTGCGTCCCGCGGACGCCGTGGAACTGCTGGCCCGGTTGCACACGGCACGCGCCGCTCTGAGCCCCGCCCAGCTGGACGCCGTACCGCCCACGGCGCACGCGCCCGCGCCCCCGGTGGCGCCGCGGCCGGCCGGGGCGGAGGAGGCGACCGCTGTTGTGCACCGCACCGCACGGCTGGAGATGCCGCCGGAGCCGGCGCGGCGCCGGCCCGTCCCCGGCCCCGGGCACGCGGCCCCCGACGGCGCCCGGCTGCGGGCCCGGCCGGGCATGATCGCCGTGGTCGTCGCCCTGCTGCTCGTCGCCGGCATCGGCGGCAGCGTCTGGTACATCAACGACGGCCAGTTCACCAGGACCCCCGCGGTGCTGAACCTGGCGCGGGCGGACGCCGAGAAGCAGGTGCGCGCGGCCGGGCTCGAGGTCGAGGTGGTCGAGGCGTTCGACGCGGCCACGCCGAAGGGCAGGGTCAGCGACACCGATCCCGGCCCGGGCACGCGGATCCGCGACGACGGCACGGTCACCCTCACCGTCTCCAAGGGCCCGGAGCAGGTGAAGGTGCCGGATGTGACGGGCAGGTCGCTGGGCCGGGCCCGGCAGGACCTGGCGTCCGCCGGCCTGACGGCGGGCCGGGTGACCCGTGAGTTCAGCGACGACGTCCCCCAGGGCGACGTGATCTCCACCGACCCGGGCGGCGGGACGACCCGCAAGCCGGACTCCGCGGTGGCGCTCGTGGTCAGCAAGGGCGCGCCGGTGGACGTGCCCGACGTCGTCGGCGCCCCGCTGGAGGACGCCCGCAGGGAGCTGCAGGAGGCCGGGCTGCGGGTGAAGGTCGCGCCGCAGCGGGTCTTCTCCGACCAGGCGGACGAGGGCGGGGTCGCCGCCCAGAGCAAGGACGCGGGGCAGCAGCTGGCGGCCGGCGACACGGTCACCCTGACCGTGTCCAAGGGCCAGCAGATGGTCGACGTCCCGGACGTCGGGGGCAAGGACGTCGAGACGGCCCGCCAGGAGCTCAAGGCCGCCGGGTTCGACGTGCGCGTGATCCGCTTCTTCTTCACCGGTGAGGTCAGCAACCAGTCACCGGCCGCCGGCAGCCAGGCACCGAAGGGGAGCACGATCACGCTGTGGGTGCGCTGAGCGAGTCCCGTGCACCCGCCGTCGTGCGCAATCCGGTCGGTGCCCACGTGCCCGTCGCCGGGGGCCTGGCCGCCACGGGTCTCGCGGCCGCCACGCGGCTGGGGGCGGAGGCCGTGCAGGTCTTCGTCGCCAATCCGCGCGGCTGGGCCACCCCGGCGGGCGACCCGCGGCAGGACGAGCTGTTCCGCGAGCGCTGCGCCGCGGAGCGGATGCCGGTCTACGTCCACGCCCCCTACCTGATCAACTTCGGTTCGCACACCGAGGCCACCGCGGACCACTCGGTGGTCTCCCTGCGGCACTCGCTGCGCCGGGGCAGGGACATCGGGGCGCTCGGCACGGTGGTGCACACCGGGTCCGCGACCGGCGGACGCGCCCGGGAGACCGCTCTGGCGCAGGTGCGGGAGCGGATGCGGCCGCTGTTGGACGAGCTGACGCACGAGGACGACCCCTGGCTGCTGCTGGAGCCCACGGCGGGGCAGGGCTTCTCGCTGTGCTCGCTCGTCGAGGACCTGGGCCCGTACTTCGAGGCGCTCGACCACCACCCGCGGCTCGGGGTCTGCCTGGACACCTGCCACGTCTTCGCCGCCGGGCACGACCTCGCGGCGGCCGGCGGCGTGAAGGCCGTACTGGACGAACTGGTCGCCACCGTCGGACCGGGCAGGCTGCGGCTGGTCCACGCCAACGACTCCAAGGACGTCGTCGGCGCCCACAAGGACCGTCACGAGAACATCGGTGCCGGCCACATCGGCGCCGCGGCCTTCGCGGAGCTGTTCCGCCATCCCGCGGCCGCCGGTGTCCCGCTGATCGTGGAGACGCCGGACGGCCCGGACAGGACGGGGATGGCCAGGGACGTGGCGGCGCTTCAGGCGCTCCGGGACGGGTGACCGCCTGCGCCGAAATACCCCGTGGGGGTATCTTGTTGGTGCGCTGGGCAACGGTCCCGTCCTCCGGACTCCGCACGTGAGGGAGATGCACCATGCAGCACCTCGAACATCCGCAGGAGCCGCACACCTCTTCCGCGCACCACCACCCCGCGCCGCCGGCCGGCTGGACCGACGCCGTCCGGGCGACGCTGCACTGCCTGACCGGCTGCGCCATCGGCGAGGTCGTCGGCATGGCCGTGGGCACCGCACTCGGCTGGCACAACGTGCCGACCATGATCCTGGCCATCGTGCTGGCCTTCGCCTTCGGCTACTCGCTCACGATGCGCGGGGTCCTGCGGGCGGGCGTGGACTTCCGCACCGCGGTGCGGGTGGCGCTCGCCGCCGACACCGTCTCGATCGTCTTCATGGAGCTCGCCGACAACGCGACGATCGCGGTCTTCCCGGGCGCCATGGACGCGACGCTCGCCGACGCACTGTTCTGGGTCAGCCTCGCGCTGTCCTTCGTGGTGGCGTTCCTGGTCACCACGCCGGTCAACAAGTGGATGCTCGGCCGCGGCAAGGGTCACGCGGTCGTCCACCAGTACCACTGAGCACCGGGGCGGGGGCTACAGCTCCGGCCCGTCGCCGGGCTCCTCCTGGTACGAGTAGCGCTGCTCCGACCAGGGGTCGCCGAGGTTGTGGTAGCCGCGCTCCTCCCAGAAGCCGCGGCGGTCGGCGGTCATGTACTCCACGCCCCGGACCCACTTGGGGCCCTTCCAGGCGTACAGATGGGGCACGACCAGCCGGGCCGGGAACCCGTGCTCGGCGGTCAGCGGCTCGCCGCCGCGGTGGGTCGCGAATATGGAGGTACCGGCGGCGAAGTCGGACAGCCGCAGGTTGGAGCTGAAGCCGTACTCGGCCCACACCATCACATGGCTGACCTCGGGCGCGGGCGGCGCGAGCCGCAGCAGCTCGGCGGCGGCGACGCCGCCCCACTCGACACCGAGCATGCTGAACTTGGTCACGCAGTGGAAATCGGCCATGACCGTCGTGTACGGCAGCGCCGAGAACTCCTCGTGGTTCCAGGCGTGCTTGCCGCCGTCGGCCGTGGCACCGAAAACCTGGAAGTCCCAACGGTCGGGCTTGAACCGCGGCACCGGACCGTAGTGGGTCACCGGCCAGCCCCGCTGGAGCCGCTGCCCCGGAGGAAGCGCTCCTTCGTGGCGTTCGGACCGACCCATACGTCCATGGTGACAGACCGGATGCAGTGCTACCGACCAGCCACGGGTCGGGCACCGACAACCGGGCCCGGGCCATCGGAGTAAGTGTCGACTTACTGGATCACCCTCACCCGGCGGTGGGAGGATGCCCGCATCGCGTCGATTACTCCCGAAAGGACGGGTTTGCCATGCAAGGCGACCCCGAGGTCATCGAGTTCCTGAACGAGCAGCTGACGGGCGAGCTCACCGCCATCAACCAGTACTTCCTGCACGCCAAGATGCAGGAGAACTTCGGCTGGACGAAGCTCGCCACGTACACGCGGCACGAGTCGTTCGACGAGATGAAGCACGCCGAGGTGCTGACGGACCGCATCCTCTTCCTCGAAGGCCTGCCGAACTACCAGCGGCTCTTCCATGTACGGGTGGGACAGACCGTCACCGAGATGTTCCAGGCCGACCGCCAGGTCGAGGTGGAGGCGATCGACCGGCTCCGGCGCGGCATCGAGGTCATGCGGGCCAAGGGGGACATCACCTCGGCCAACATCTTCGAGGACATCCTCGCGGACGAGGAGCACCACATCGACTACCTCGACACGCAGCTCGAACTCATCGAGAAGCTCGGCGAGCCGCTGTACATCGCCCAGGTCATCGAGCAGCCGGACAGCTGAGCCGTCCGGTCAGGCGGCGCTCGCCGCGGCCGGTACCGCCGCGGGCGCGGGCGACACGGCCGGCAGGGCGGCGGGGCGCGACACGGGCTCCGGCGCGGAACTCCCGGCGGCGGGCACGGTACGGCCGGCCCAGCTCTCGCCGCGGCCGAGAAGCGCCTGGATGCGGCGCACGCACGAACCGCAGTCGGTGCCCGCCTTGCAGGCGGAGGCTATCTGGCGCGGGGTGCAGCGGCCGGCGTCCGCATGCTGCTTGACCTGCTCTTCTGTGATGCCGAAGCATGAGCAGACGTACACGCGGACTCACCCCCACGTCTCGGTTCCGGCTGAGGTTACCCTAACCTTACCCGGCCATCGCGTGGCTGGAAACCGCCGAGGGGCGCGGATCGGTGTGATCCGCGCCCCTTCGCCTGGGTGCCCACCGCCGTGGGCCGGCGGGTCACTGCCCGCGGTACATCTCCGCCACGAGGAAGGCCAGGTCCAGCGACTGGCTACGGTTGAGCCGCGGGTCGCAGGCCGTCTCGTAGCGCTGGTGCAGGTCGTCGACGAAGATCTCGTCGCCGCCGCCGACGCACTCGGTGACGTCCTCGCCGGTCAGCTCGACGTGGATGCCCCCGGGGTGGGTGCCGAGGGCGTGGTGCACCTCGAAGAAGCCCTTGACCTCGTCCAGGACGTCGTCGAAGCGACGGGTCTTGTGCCCGGAGGCCGCCTCGAAGGTGTTGCCGTGCATCGGGTCGCACACCCACGCCACCTGGGCGCCGGAGGCGGTGACCTTCTCCACCAGGTTCGGCAGCAGGTCGCGCACCTTGCCCGCGCCCATGCGCGTGATGAAGGTCAGCCGTCCCGGCTCGCGGTCCGGGTCCAGCCGGTCGATCAGCGCCAGCGCTTCCTCGGGCGTGGTCGTCGGGCCGAGCTTCACCCCGAGCGGGTTGCGGATCCGGGACGCGAACTCGATGTGCGCGTGGTCCATCTGCCGGGTGCGCTCGCCCACCCACACCATGTGCGCGGAGACGTCGTACAACCGCCCGGTCCGCGAGTCGACGCGGGTCAGCGCGCTCTCGTAGTCGAGCAGCAGCGCCTCGTGGGAGGAGTAGAACTCGACGGTCTTGAACTCCTCCGGGTCCGCGCCGCAGGCGTGCATGAAGTTCAGCGCGCGGTCGATCTCACGGGCCAGCGCCTCGTAACGCTGCCCGGACGGCGAGGACTTGACGAAGTCCTGGTTCCAGGCGTGCACCTGGCGCAGGTCCGCGTAGCCGCCGGTGGTGAAGGCGCGCACCAGGTTCAGCGTGGCGGAGGACGCGTGGTACATCCGCTTCAGCCGGTCCGGGTCCGGCACCCGGGACGCCTCGGTGAAGTCGAAGCCGTTGACCGAGTCACCGCGGTAGGTGGGCAGGGTCACCCCGTCGCGGGTCTCCGTCGGCTTGGAGCGCGGCTTGCTGTACTGGCCGGCGATCCGGCCCACCTTCACCACCGGCACGGAGGCGGCGTAGGTGAGCACCGCGCCCATCTGCAGCAGCGTCTTGAGCTTGCTGCGGATCTGGTCGGCGCCGACGTGGTCGAAGGCCTCGGCGCAGTCGCCGCCCTGGAGCAGGAACGCCTCACCGCGCGCCACGGCCCCCATACGGTCGCGCAGCTGATCGCACTCGCCGGCGAAGACGAGGGGGGGATACGACTCGAGTTCCGCGATCACTCGGCTCAGCGCCTCGGTGTCGGGGTACTCGGGCTGCTGGGCCGCGGGCAGAGAGCGCCAGGTGTTGCGCCCGGCGAGAGAATCAGCGTTCACGGTCACGCACCCCACATTACGTGGTTGTGTCCGGTGCCCGGCGCACCGGACCAGTGAATGAGACGGCGATTCCACATCGCGTACAGCCGGTCGGCGGCCGGCGGGTCCGGGTCACGATCCGGCCGCACCGGCCCGCCCGCTGAGCACCAGAGCCCAGCCGAGGCACGCCAGGGCGCCGGTGCACAGCAGGGTGCGCACCAGGTTCCACCGGACCCAGGCGGCTTCGAAGCGTTCGCGCACCGCGGCGGGATCGGCGACGGCGTCCGGTGGTCCGGCGGCGTCCAGCCGGTCGTTGAGCGGGATGTTGACGGCGAAGGTGACGACGAGGACGAGCAGGTAGCAGACCGTGCCCGCGACGACCCAGGGCAGGACGGTCCGGGCGCCGTCGCGGACGCAGAGCACCACTGCGGCGGCGCCGAGCAGGAGGGCGCCCGCGAAAACGAGCAGGAACCACCCGTTCTGGATGGCCGCGTTGATCCGCTGCATGGCGTCGACCAGGGTGCGGTCACCGGTCCGGGCGAGGCCGGGCATGACGGCGACGGAGAAGGCGAAGAAGAGACCGGCCATCAGACCGGTGGCGACCGCGGCCGCCGCGAGGACTGCGTCTCGGGATGTCATGGCACCAGTGAAGGTCCGGCACGGCGAGACGGGACATGGCCGGGAGGCTCGTTCCCATACGCGAGCGTCCACACGACGTCTGTGAAAAACCGGGTGCGCCGCGGCGCCGGCCCCCGCTAGCGTGCCGCCCATGGGTTGCACGTACTACATCCGGATGCGCCGGGCATAACCCGCGGCGCACACCGCCGCGGCATCGGGTCCACCGTCGGAGCCAGTCCACATGTCGCGGAGTACACACCCATGTCTGACCACCATTCCCTGGTGGGCGGCCGGCACGAGCTCGGCCAGAACTTCCTCACCGACCGCACGGTCATCGCCTCCATCGAGGCCCTCGTCGCCCGCACCAGCGGCCCCATCGTCGAGATCGGGCCCGGCGACGGCGCACTGACCGTCCCCCTCAGCCGGACCGGCCGTCACCTGACGGCCGTCGAGATCGATCCCCGGCGCGCACGGCGCCTGGCCCGGCGGCTGCCGCCGGGCGCGCGGGTCGTCAACGCCGACGTCCTGCGCTACCGCCTGCCGAGCGAGCCGCACGTCGTCGTCGGCAACCTCCCCTTCCACCTCACCACCCCGATCCTGCGGCGGCTGCTGTCCGCCGGCGGCTGGCAGTCCGCCGTGCTGCTCGTCCAGTGGGAGGTCGCCCGCCGCCGCGCGGGCGTCGGCGGAGCCAGCATGCTGACCGCCGCCTGGTGGCCCTGGTACGACTTCGTCCTGCACTCCCGGGTACCCGCGCGGGCCTTCCGCCCGGCGCCGTCCGTCGACGGCGGCCTGCTGACGGTCGTCCGGCGTCAGGACCCGCTCGTCGCGCCGGACCGCCGGGGCCCCTACCAGGAGTTCGTCCGGCGGGTCTTCACCGGGCCGGGGCGCGGTGTGCGCGAAGTCCTGGCGCGGACCGGCCACTTCGACCGCCGGGAACTGCACGCCTGGCTGCGCGCCGAGCACCCGGCGCCGGCCGCGCTGCCCAAGCACCTCACGGCACAGCAATGGGCTTCGCTGTGGGAGCTCGCCGCGCCGGGGGCCGACCGGAGGTGAGGGCCGTGCGCGGCGGCGGAATGCGTTATCGTGCAGAGCATGTACGCACAGCAGACGCACCTGCAGTGGTGGTGGACCGCGGATCCGGCGGCCCACTCGTGACGCGTACGCACTGACTGACGCGAAGGCCGCCCCAGGGGCGGCCTTCGGTGTTTGCGCGGCCGTCCCTTCCCCCGATCGGAAGGATCCGCCGTGGACGACGAGAAGAACCCGCTTTCCGCCGCAGCGCTCGTGGAACGGCTGCTGGACCCGGCATGCCCGCCGTTCGCGCTGATCCGGCGCAGGACGCCGGGGCGCGACACGGACACGGTCGACGTGCTGCTCGGCCCGGTGTCCACGGTGGAGCGCCTGACGGACATCGCACTGCCGAAGGGTGCGCCGGAGGGCGGACGGCCGGTCGCCGACGCGCTGGCCCTGGTGCCGTTCCGGCAGATCAGGGAGCGCGGCTTCGAGGCGCGGGACGACGGGACGCCGCTGGCGGTCCTGCACCCGCGGGAGGCGTACGAGTTCCCCCTGCCGGACCTGGAGCGGGCGCTGCCCGGCCACGGGGTGCACGTGGAGCACGGCGGCTTCGACGTGGACGACGACACCTACGCCGGGATCGTGGACCGGGTCATCGAGGACGAGATCGGCCGCGGCGAGGGCGCGAACTTCGTCATCCGCCGGACCTTCCGCGGGCGGATCCCGGACTTCTCCGCGGCGGACGCGCTCGCGCTGTTCCGGCGGCTGCTGGACGGCGAGCGGGGCGCGTACTGGACGTTCGTGGTGCGCACACCGGAGCGGACGCTGGTCGGGGCGAGCCCCGAGGTGCACGTGCGCATGGCGGGCGGCACGGTCGTGATGAACCCGATCAGCGGCACCTACCGCTATCCGGCGCAGGGACCGGACATGGACGGGCTGCTCCGCTTCCTCCGCGACGTGAAGGAGATGGAGGAGCTGACCATGGTGGTCGACGAGGAGCTGAAGATGATGTGCACCGTCGGCGACCTCGGCGGTGTGGTGGTCGGCCCCCGCCTGAAGGAGATGGCGCACCTGGCGCACACCGAGTACGAGCTGCGCGGCCGCAGCACCATGGACGTCCGCGACGTGCTGCGCGAGACGATGTTCGCCGCGACGGTCACCGGTTCGCCGGTGCAGAACGCCTGCCGGGTCATCGAGCGGTACGAGCCCGGGGGCCGCGGGTACTACGCCGGCGCGCTGGCGCTGATCGGACGGGACGGCGGCGGGGTCCAGACCCTGGACTCCCCGATCCTGATCCGCACCGTGGACGTCGACGCCGCGGGCGGGCTGAAGGTGCCGGTCGGGGCGACGCTGGTACGCCGCTCGGACCCGTACGGCGAGGTCGCCGAGACGCACGCGAAGGCGGCGGGCGTACTGGCGGCACTGGGGGTCCGGCCGGGCGCGGCGCGCGGGCCCGGCGGGCCGCGGCGCCGGCTCGGCGACGACACGCGTGTGCAGGCCGCGCTCACGGGACGCCGCCGCAACCTCGCGCCGTTCTGGCTGCGGATGCAGACCCCCGCGGGTGAGCAGGAGCGACCGGGGCCGCTCGCCGGCCGGCACGCCTTCGTGGTCGACGGCGAGGACACCTTCACCGCGATGCTGGCGCACGTCCTGCGCTCGTCGGGGCTGGAGGTGACGGTGCGCCGCTACGACGAGCCCGGTCTGCGCGAGGCCGTCCTCGCCCACCGCGGCCCGGTCGTGCTCGGCCCGGGCCCGGGCAATCCGGCGGACACCACGGACCCCAAGATGGCGTTCCTGCGCGCCCTCGCCGCGCGCCTGGTGCGCGACCACCGGCACGGGCTGCTGGGCGTCTGCCTCGGCCACGAGCTGATCGCCGCCGAACTGGGGCTCGCCATCGAGCGCAAGGACGTGCCGTTCCAGGGGGCGCAGACGGCGGTCGACCTGTTCGGGCGCACCGAGACGGTCGGCTTCTACAACTCCTTCACCGCGCGCTGCGACTCCAGGACGGCGGAGGAGCTGGCCATGCACCGCGTCGAGCTGAGCCGCGACCCGGCCACGGGCGACGTGCACGCGATGCGCGGTCCTGGCTTCGCCGGGGTGCAGTTCCACCCCGAGTCGGTGCTCACCTTGAACGGCACGGCGATCGTGACGGAGCTGCTGGCGTCGGTGGTGGTCGCCGGCTGACGGCCGGGAGGCCCGCGGCCGTGGGCCCGGCAGCGGGCGTGGCAGCTTCCGCCCGGCCGGGGCGGCCGCACGGACGGGGTGGGTGGGGACGTCGAACGGCACACCGAGTCCGCGCACACCCGCCCCGTCCCGCACGGACGGCCCCTCCCATGCCGCCTTCTTCCTCCGGGCGGCGGGGCGACCGCATCCGGTGGACTGCGAGGAGACCGGCTCCTTCCTCGGCGGCGCCATCCCCGCCGAGGCCACGGACATCAGGTGCCGGGACGACGGCGGAGTCGTGGAACGCGACCACTCGGCGGACCCTGACCACGGCGTATCCCCGGCTGACCGGCGCGGAGGGCGGCCACGACGACCGGTGAAGGGACCGCGCGCTGTCCCGGTCCACGGGCGTCACCGTGACGCACCGGGCGACGGCACGGCCGACGTGCACATCGAGGCCTGCAACGTGTGAGGACCCTCAGACGGCAGCCGCGGGCAACTGGTGCGTCCGGGCGGCCGCGCGGGACCGCCGGGGGCGGACGGACGGGACCGGCTCCGGGGCGGGAGTCAGGACGGGGCCGACCAGGCCGAGGACGGCGGCCAGCATCTCGGGGCCGTCGGCGGTGCCGTCGACCACCAGGTCGGCCCGGGCCCGGGAGGGGGCCACATGGGCGGCATGGCGGTCCCGGCCGGTCTGCAGGTAGTTCCGCAGCGACAGCCGCGGGTCCTGCCGCTGGACCTCGATCTTCCGCAGGATCTTGCGCGCCAGCCGGACGTCGTCGGGGGCGTCCACGTACACCCGCCAGGCCGCCCGTGACAGGACGGCCGGGAGGGTGAGCGCGAACAGCCCCTCGACGACGACCAGGCGCACCCCGGGGCGCAGCCGCGCCGCGTCGATGGCCTCGCCGACAGCGGTCTCGTCGATGGAGCCGGGGTGGTTCCAGTCCAGGACCGCGTGCCCGCCGGCGCTCACCGTCCACACGCCCCTCAGCGGGTCGTGCGCGGGCACGTAGTGGTCGTCCAGGTGGATCAGTGCGATGGTCTCGGGACACGTCAGCGACAGCGCTTCGGCAAGCGTGGACTTACCGGATGCGGTGCCGCCTGCGACCGCCAGTACACCCGTCATGCCGGGCGCTCCTCATGTGCTCAAGGGGGATAAACGAAGCGGCCGGACAAGCCGGGTGGAGGGAATGTACGGCCGCGTGATCGCCCATGGCAAGCGGGGAAAGCCCAGGAGACGGCAGGGAAACGAGGTGTTTACCCGAAGAAGACGCCGGCCTCGGCGTAGAGCTTCGGGTCGACCGTCTTGAGCTGCTTGGTCGCGTCCGCCAGCGGGACCCGGACGATGTCCGTGCCGCGCAGCGCCACCATCTTGCCGAAGTCGCGGTCGCGGACCGCGTCGATGGCGTGCAGGCCGAAGCGGGTGGCCAGCCAGCGGTCGAAGGCACTGGGGGTGCCGCCGCGCTGGACATGGCCGAGCACCGTGGTGCGGGCCTCCTTGCCGGTGCGGCTCTCGATCTCCTTGGCCAGCCACTCGCCGACGCCGGACAGGCGGACGTGGCCGAAGGAGTCCAGGGTGCCGTCCTTCAGCACCATGTCGCCGTCCTTGGGCATGGCGCCCTCGGCGATCACCACGATGGGCGCGTACCGGATCTTGAAACGGCTCTCCACCCAGGCGCAGACCTGGTCCACGTCGAAGCGCTGCTCGGGCACCAGGATGACGTTGGCGCCGCCGGCCAGGCCCGAGTGCAGGGCGATCCAGCCCGCGTGCCGGCCCATGACCTCGACCACCAGGACCCGCATGTGCGACTCGGCGGTGGTGTGGAGACGGTCGATCGCCTCGGTGGCGATGTTGACGGCCGTGTCGAAGCCGAAGGTGTAGTCGGTGGCGGCGAGGTCGTTGTCAATGGTCTTCGGTACGCCGACGCAGGGGATCCCGTACTCGTCCGACAGGGCGGTCGCGACACCGAGCGTGTCCTCGCCCCCGATCGCGACGAGCGCCTCCACCTCGAACTTGGCGAGGTTCTCCTTGACCCGGCGCACACCGTTGTCCACCTTGAGCGGATTCGTGCGCGAGGAGCCGAGGATCGTGCCGCCGCGCGGCAGGATGCCACGGACGGCGGGGATGTCGAGGGGCACGGTGTCCCCTTCCAGCGGCCCGCGCCAGCCGTCCCTGAATCCGACGAACTCGTACGCGTACTCCTGGACACCCTTGCGCACGATGGCACGGATGACCGCGTTGAGCCCGGGGCAGTCACCGCCGCCGGTCAGCACGCCAACTCGCATGATCCTTCCCCTTCCCGTTCGCACCATTTGCCTGCGCCAACGACGCTAGCGTGACCGGCGTCACATGTGGGATGGGCCGTTCGGTGAAATCCCTTGGCGTGCGGGCGGGTTGGAGCTCCGGATTCACTCGTCCGAGTGCGGCAGGCGGACCAATGCCGTGATCGCGCCGACGGGTTATTCCTCGTCCAGTCCGCGCTCGATGGCGTAGCGGACCAGCTCGACACGGTTGTGCAACTGGAGCTTGCCGAGGGTGTTCTGCACGTGGTTCTGCACGGTGCGGTGCGAGATGACGAGCCGTTCGGCGATCTGCTTGTAGCTCAGGCCCTTGGCCACCAGGCGCAGTACCTCGGTCTCCCGGTCGGTGAGCCGCGGCGCCTCGGGCCGGTCGGCCGCCGCGGGCGCGGGGTCCGAGGCCAGCCGGCGGTACTCGCCGAGGACGAGGCCGGCCAGGCCCGGGGTGAAGACGGGGTCGCCGACGGCGGTGCGGCTCACGGCGTCGAGGAGTTCGTCCCGGCCGGCGGACTTCAGGAGATAGCCGGTGGCCCCGGACTTCACCGCCTCCAGGACGTCCTCGTGCTCGCCGCTGGCCGACAGCACCAGCACCCGCAGGGCCGGGTTCTCCGCGATGACGTCCTTGCAGACCTGGACGCCGGACAGACCCGGCAGGTTGAGGTCGAGGACCAGCACCTCCGGGAGGGCGGCCTTGGCGCGGCGCACCGCCTCCGGGCCGTCGCCGGCGGTCGCCACCACGACGTACCCGGCTTCGGTGAGGTCGCGCGCGACCGCGTCCCGCCACATGGGGTGGTCGTCCACCACCATCACCTTTACGGCCATGAGCCCAATCTCCTCTCTCATTTGCCGAGCCTCAACTCGACTTCTGTCCCCTGTCCCGGCACCGACACCAGCTCGGCCGTGCCGCCGAGGTCGCGCAGCCGCCCCTGGATGGACTGGGCGACGCCGAGCCGCCCCTCCGCCTCGGCGTCGGCGAGCCGGCCCTCGGGAATGCCGGGGCCGTCGTCGCGGACGCTGACGAGGACCGCGTCGGGCGCGTCCTCCACCAGGATCCAGGCGTGCGCCCGCTCCCCCGCGTGCTTGCGCACGTTCTCCAGGGCGGCGCCCACCGCGGCGGCGAGTTCCGCGGCCGCGTGCGCGGGCAGCAGCACGGGGGTGCCGGGGGCGGCCACGGTGACCCGGGTGCCGCTGAAGGGGGTGAGCAGGACCCGCAGGTCGCGGGGGACGTCCGGGTCCGGGTCCCCGTCCGCGCCGCGCGGGCCGGGAACCCAGGCCGGCGCCGTGGGTCCGCCGCTGATCAGGGCGCGCAGCGCGGCCTCCTGCTCGCCGGCCATCGTGCCCAGCGCTCCGGCCTCGCCGCCGATCTCGGTGCCGCGCCGCTGCACCATGGCGAGCACCTGGAGCACGTTGTCGTGGATGTCGCGGGCCAGCCGCTCCCGCTCACGGGTGGCGGCCTCGATCTGCAGCGCGCGGGCGAGGGTGCGCTCACTGGCGCGGGCGACCTCGACGACGTAGCCGATCGCGATGCTGGCGATGGCCACCAGCAGCACATTGTGGACGGTGTCGCGGGCGAGTTCCCCGCGCTCGACCATGTTGGCGCCGCCGACCAGGCAGGACGCGGCCGCCGCCCAGCGCCAGCCGCCCTTGATGGCGAAGGCGAGGACCGAGCCCGCCGTCCATATCGACGGCAGCGTGGGCCCGCCGTCGACGATGCGCTGGTGCGTCTCGACGACCGGGGTGAGGAGGATGCCGGTGAGCGCGATACCGAGGTCCACGAAGAGGAAGCCCCGGGTGCACCGCTGGGGCGAGGTGACCTTGCCGAGCGTGGCCAGCGTCCACACCACGAGCACCGCCATGAAGGCCATGCCGGGCACCGGACGGACATGGTCCTCGTAGCCGACGACGAACAGCGCGACGGCGTAGCCGGCGGTGAGCACCCGGTAGCCCGTCAGCGCGCGCCACAGCGGCTGCTCGACGGACATGCGCACGACGCGCCCCGGCGGGCGCCCGGCCGTCCCGGCGGCCGTGCGCGCGTCCGGCCCGCCGGCCGTGTCCCTGGCCATGGGCCCTCCCCGTTCCCCCTGCCCGGGGCTACGCCCCGGGTTCTGCCTGCTGCTTCTTCGCCGCCTCGGCGATCTGGCGCTTGGCGGCCGAGGCGTAGACGTCCACGTACTCCTGGCCGGAGAGCTTCATGATCTCGTACATCACCTCGTCGGTGACCGAGCGCAGGATGAAACGGTCCTGCTCCATGCCCTGGTACCGGCTGAAGTCGAGCGGCTTGCCGATCCGGATGCCGGGCCGCATGAGCTTGGGCACGACCTTGCCGGGCGGCTGGATCTTCTCGGTGTCGATCATGGCGACCGGGATCACCGGGGCGCCCGTCGCGAGCGCGATCCGGGCCAGGCCGCCGGGCTTGCCGCGGTAGAGGCGCCCGTCGGGCGAGCGGGTGCCCTCGGGGTAGATGCCGAAGAGCTCGCCGGACTCGATGACCTTTATCCCGCTGCGGATGGCCGCCTCGCCGGCGCCACGCGCGCCCGAGCGGTCCACCGGCAGCTGGCCGACGCCCTTGAAGAAGGCCGCGGTGAGCTTGCCCTTGACGCCCGGGGTGGTGAAGTACTCGGCCTTGGCGATGAAGGTGACCTTGCGGTCGAGCACGGCGGGCAGGAAGAAGGAGTCGGAGAAGGACAGATGGTTGCTCGCCAGTATCGCGGGTCCCTGCTTGGGGATGTTCTCCATGCCCTCCACCCACGGCCGGAAGGCGGCTCGCAGGGGGTGGCCGATCGCGATCTTCATCACGCCGTACAACAACCGATGACCTCCTGTGTCTGACGGGAAGACCTTAACGCCAGATCGGGCAGGGCTCTCCCCCGGTGTGAGCCGTCCGCGTACTGTGAGGTATCGCTTTCCGCGCATTCCACCGAACAGGAGACCTACGGTGCCGCTCATGCCCGGGGCCGAGCCCTATCGCCACGACGGCGGCGACATCGGCGTCCTGCTGTGCCACGGCTTCACCGGCACTCCGCAGTCCATGCGGCCCTGGGGCGAGTACCTGGCCGGGCGCGGTCTGAGCGTGTCGGCACCGCTGCTGCCCGGGCACGGGACGCGCTGGCAGGACATGCAGGTCACCGGCTGGCAGGACTGGTACGCCGAGGTGGACCGGGAATTCCGCGCGCTGTCCGGACGCTGTGACCGCGTGTTTGTCTTCGGAATGTCCATGGGCGGTGCGCTGGCACTGCGCCTCGCCGCCCGGCACGGCGCGGCGGTCGGCGGCATCGCCCTCGTGAACCCCTCGGTCAAGGCCGACAGCCATCAACTCAAGGCCGTGCCGGTGCTGAGGCACTTCGTGCCCTCGGTGCCCGGCATCGCCAGCGACATCGCGAAGGAGGGTTCCGTGGAGGTGGGCTACGACCGCACCCCGCTGCACGCGGTGCACTCCCTGAGCCGCTTGTGGAACCTGGTGCGGCGCGACCTGCCCCAGGTGACCCAGCCGCTGCTGCTCCTGCGCAGCCGGGTCGACCACGTCGTCCACCCGTCCAACTCGGCGCTCGTGCTCGGCCGTGTCTCGTCGACGGACGTGACGGAGACCGTGCTGGAGCGCAGCTACCACGTGGCCACCCTCGACCACGACGCCGAGACGATCTTCGAGCAGTCGTACGCGTTCGTGGGCCGGCTCACCGGCACCGGGCCGGCCGCGGGCGACGACGAGAGCAACGAGAAGGAGGACGCCGCACGTGGCTGAGCCCGAGGACGACCGCCGTCCGCTGCCCGAGGGCGGCGAGCCCGAGCCCAAGCCGGTCGACGAGGCCGAGGCCTGGGCGCAGATCGTGGCGGGGTACGACGCCGACCCGGAGCCCGGCACGGCGTCCTGGCCCGAGGCCGAGGACGTCGCCGAGGGCTCCTCGAAGCCCGGCCCCCTGGTCGTGCCGACGACCCCCGAGACGACCTCCATCGTGATCCACCCCGTCATCTCCGGCCCCCGCGACTACGAACTCGACGAGGACGAGGACGAGGGCCATTTCGTGCCGCCGGAGCCGCCGCCGCTGCCGAACGCCGACGTCACCACGAAGTTCGCCTGGCTGGCGGCGCTGGGCGGTCCGCTGCTGATCTTCGCGTTCATCCTCTTCCAGGAGGAGATGCCGTGGTGGGCCGTCACGGTCGGCGTCGGCGGTTTCCTCGGCGGCTTCGCCACCCTGGTCACGCGGATGCGGCCGGGCGGCGACGAGGACGACGACCTGCCGGGCGGCGGCGCGGTCGTCTGACCGCGGTCACGGCACCGACGGCACCCTGAGGGCGGCCAGGACCGGAAGATGGTCCGTGGCCGCCCTCAGGTCGTTCCGGGTGATGCCGGGCAGCGGCTCCGGGACGCCGCAACCGAGGACCTCGATGCCGGACGTGGCGAAGACGGCGTCGATGCGCTGGTGGGGGTCGCCGGGCGTGGAGGTGTACTCGCCGCCCCAGGGCCGTACCGCCCGGGCGTCCTGCAGCGCGCCGGCGAGCCGGCGGAAAGTGCGGCCCTGCGGGCGGTCGTTCAGGTCGCCGCCGGCCACCGCGTGGGTCTCGCCCATCGCGGCGAGCCGGTCCAGCAGCATCCCGCCCTGCTCGTAGCGCTCGTCGGCCCGCAACGACAGATGGCAGCTCAGCACGGACAGCCGGGCGCCGCCGACGCGGACCACGGCGGTCGCGAAGCCGCGCTGGTGCAGTCCGGGGGTGCGCGGCAGCAGGACGTCCTCCGTGCGCTCCACATGGACCCGCAGCGAGGACAGGACGAGCGGGCCGGCGGCGGTCGCTCCTCCGGTGACGGTCACCATCCCCGCGTCGCGGGCGAGCCGGGCGACGGCCTTGCGCCAGCGGAAGAAGCGGGGAGCCTCCTGGATGAGCGCGATGTCGGGTGCGCAGGCGCGGACGACCCGGGCGAGGGCGGCCTCGTCGTCCCTCATCGAGCGGATGTTGTAGCTCAGGACGCGGATGACGGCGGAGCCGTCCGGCTCCGTGCGGGATGCCGGCAGATCCGGCCGCGGGACCTCGCTCACGCCGTCACCCTACCCGGCCGGAACGCCGGTGCCCCCGTACTCCGGCGAAGCGGGGTACGGGGGCACCGGCAGGCGGCGGCCGGCCGCGCTAGCCCTGGCGGGCCAGGTCGGCGGCGCCGACCAGTCCCGCCTTGCCGCCGAGTTGGGCGGCGAGGACCTGGGCGTGCGGCCGCAGCTGACCGCCGACCAGCCAGCGGCGGAAGGACTTGCGGATGGGGTCGAGGACGAGTTCGCCCTCGTCCGAGACACCGCCGCCGACGATGAAGGCGGAGGGGTCGAACAGCGACGCGAGGTCGGCGAGTCCCGCGCCGGCCCAGCGGGCGAGCTCGCGGAACGAGTCCACCGCCACGCTGTCGCCGCCGCGTGCGGCCTGGCTGATGTGCTGGCCCTGGATGCCGTCGGGGGTGCCGTCGCCGAGCGAGAGCAGCAGTGCCGCGTTCTCGGGCTGGGCCACGGCGCGCTGCTTGGCGTAGCGCACCAGGGCGCGGCCAGAGGCGTACTGCTCCCAGCAGCCCTGGCTGCCGCAGCCGCACAGCAGGCCGTCCGGCACCATGCGGATGTGGCCGAACTCGCCGGCTACGCCGAAGCGGCCGCGGCGCAGCTTGTTGCCGATGATGATGCCGCCACCGAGGCCGGTGCCGAGCGTGATGCAGATGACGTCGTCGTGGCCCTGGCCGGCGCCGAAGCGGTACTCGCCCCAGGCCGCGGCGTTGGCGTCGTTCTCCACCACGACGGGGAGGCCGACGCGCTGCTCGACCTTGTCCTTCAGCGGCTCGTGCCGCCAGCGGATGTTGGGCGCGAAGAGCACGGTGGCCCGCTTGTCGTCGACGTAGCCGGCGGCGCCGATGCCGACGGCCTCGACCGTGTGGCTCGTGCTGACGTCGTGGACGGCGGCGGCGATGGCGTCGACGACGCCTTCGGAGGTCGACGGAGTCGGCACCTTGACGATTTCGAGAATCGAGCCTTCCTCGTCGACCACGCCGGCCGCGATCTTCGTGCCGCCGATGTCGACGCCGATGGTGAGTCCCATGTGTCCCTCAGTATTCGGTCGATCCCCGCTGCGTCCAACCGTACCGGAGGGCGAGGTGCGCCCCGTTCGGCCCTTTGTTCAGTTCGCGTTCAGTCCAGGTCAATGCGCTCGCTGGAGGGCCCGCCGTCGCCTGAGGTCCAGCGCCGTTCCTGGCGGCTGACGGCGGCTCGATAGGCGGCAAGCAGTTCGGCGCCGGCCGCGGCGAGGTGGTCGAAGACCTCGGGGTTGCGTTCGACGACGGGCTCGACGGCCTGCTTCACCTGGGCGATGATCCCCTGGGCGGCCATCTCGGCCGCGGGGCTGCGGAGCAGGGAGATCCGCTCGGCGACGGCCTCGGCGAGTCGTCGCAGTTCCTCCGCGGCGCTGCCCGGCTCCTGTCCTGACTGCTGCCGGCGGCGGGCCTTCTCCGCGGCGATGTCCTCCGCGCTCGCCTTGGCCCAGGCGTCGTGATCGGCCTCGGGGCGGTCGGTACGGTCCGTGGATTCGCTCATGGTGGGCTCCGTAGGGCGCTCCGGCTTTTGACTACGACGTTACCCGAACGAAGCCGGTGCGTTCAGGGGGCGATCGCCGTCATCGGGGCCAGACGGCGGGATCGGGGACGAACCGGACCTGCAGCACACCGTCGCGCAGCGCGGCGCCCTCCACGGTGCAGCGGCGCAGCGCGGAGGGCAGCGGCAGGACACGCCGGTGGCCCTCGGCGTCCACGACGAGTTCGTCGCCGCGACGGACGAGGTCCACGGTGTGCCGCAGCGCGCCGGGCAGCGGCAGCAGCCACCGGAAGTGGCCCTCGGCGGCGAGCCGGTCCTCGGTGGTCCAGGGCGGCGCGGCGGGACCCTCGGCGGCCGCGGCGGGCGGCTCGGCCGCGAGCCGCGCCAGGTCCCCGGTGCCGCGCGGTTCGCGTCCCAGGTGCGGCAGTTCGTGCAGGCCTGTCCCACTACCCGCGATCTCGGCGCGCAGGGCGCGCAGTTCCTTGCGCTGCAGGCCGGACAGCTCGGCCAGCCACGGGTCGGGCGAGTGCGCGGGCAGCAGCCGGTTGGCCACGACCGCCTCCAGCCGGTGGCCGTACAGGGCGAGACCGGCCCGGGCGTGGCGCACCGCCTCGGCGGCGTGCGCGCCGGGCTCGACCACCAGCCGTACGGTCGTCGCCGCGTCCTCCACCACGGCCTGGGCGGCGGCCAGTTCGCGGTCGGCGCGAGCGGCGGCCTCGTACGCCCAGGGGCCGGGCGCGGGGACGCCCGCCAGCTGGGCGAGCATCGGGCGCAGGGCGCGGGCGGCCTGGCGCTGCTCGGGCAGCAGCCGGGCGAGGTAGCGGCGCAGTTGCTCCGGCAGGGCGAGGGCGGCGAGGGCGTCGCCCACCGGCGGGAGGTCGACCACGACCAGGTCCCAGCGGCCGGCGGTGTCGCGCAGGGCGCGCAGCAGGGCGAGCGGTTCCGCGCCGGGGAGTTCGGTGAGTTCCTCGGGGTCCAGCGGCGCGGCGCCGAGCAGTTCGAGCAGCGCGCCGACCCGGCCCTGGAGCTCGATGGCGTCGGCGCGGAAGGAGGCGGCCGGGTCGATCCGGCCGGCCCACAGCCCCGGCGCGGAGGGGACAGGGGCCGCGAAGACGGCGCGGTCGGCGCTCGGGACGGACCCGCCGGGGACGGCGGCGGCTCCGGTGGCGGTGCCGAGGACTCGCTCCAGCGCCCCGCCGCGGTCCGCGGACAGCACCAGCACCCGGCGCCCCGGGGCGGCCGCGGACACGGCGGTGGCGGCCGCGACGGTGGTGCGGCCCGCGCCGCCCGCGCCGGTGACCAGGACCGTGCGCACGTCAGCCCTGGGACTCGACGCGCTTCTTCAGGCCGGCCAGCGCCCGGTCGATGATGACCTTCTCGGCCTTGCGCTTGATCATGCCGAGCATGGGGATCTTGACGTCGACGGTCAGCTGGTAGGTGACCTCGGTGCGCTTGCCGTCCTCGACCGGGGCGAGGATGTAGGCGCCGTCCAGGACGCGCAGCATCTGGGACTTGACCAGCGTCCAGTGCACCTCGCTGGTGCCGACCCAGGTGTAGGCGAGCGTGTGGTCGTCCTTGATCGCACCGGCGTCGAGGAGGAGGCGGACCTGCTCGGCGCGGCCCTGGGCGTCGGCGGTGAGGATCTCGGCCTCCTTCACCTCCCCGGTCCACTCCGGGTAGCGGGCGAAGTCGGAGATGACACCCATGACATCGGCCGGGGCCGCGTCGATCGTGATGCTGGACCTCGTGTGTTCCGCCATCTCCGTGGCCCCTCCGGGACGTCGCTGCCTGTGCCTGCTGTCGTGTGCCTGCCGGTGAAGGCTACCGCCTGGTCGGGCGCCCGCAGACCTCCGGGGCGGTCACCATTGCAGCGCCCACGGCGTTCTCCTGGAGTTGAAGTGGCCGACGTTCACGCATTCGGTCGTGCCGATCCGCATCCGGGGCACCAGCGGCTGGTGGACGTGCCCGAAGAGCGCGTACTTGGGCCGGATGCTGCGGATCGCGTCGAGCAGGGCCTCGCTGCCGCGTTCGAAACGGCGGGCGACGGTGTCGTAGCAGAGCTCGGGCACGGCGGGCGGGATGTGCGAGCACAGCACGTCGACCTCGCCGAGGGCGGCCACCTTGGCGGCGTAGGTCTCGTCGTCGATCTCGTACGGGGTGCGGTAGGCCGTACGCAGGCCGCCGCCGACGAACCCGAAGACCAGGCCGCCGATCTCGGCGGTGGTGCCGTCCAGCACGGTCGTGCCGGGTCCGGCGTACTCCTCCCACAGCGCGGGGATGTCGACGTTCCCGTAGGTGGCGTACGTCGGTGTGGGGAAGGCGGCGAACAATTCGGCGTACTGGCGGCGCACGGCGGCCTCGATGGCGGTGCGGCGGTCGGTGCCGAGGCCGTCCCACAGCTCGCGGTCCAGGGCGCGGGCCTCGTCCCAGCGCAGGGCGGTGCGCAGGGCGACCATGCGGGAGGCGTTCTCGGCCCCGAACAGGTCGGAGAAGATGCCGCGCGAGTGGTCCGCGTAGTCCAGGAAGAGGACGAGGTCGCCGAGACAGATCAGGGCGTCGGCCCCGTCCCCGGCCTTGGCGAGCGCCTCGGCGGCGCCGTGGACATCACTGACGACATGGACCCGCATGACGATCACTCTAGGACGCCGGGCCCCGCCGCGGGCCGCTCGTGCCGGGACGCTTGTTACCTGCGGGTCATCAAGGGCCTCGACTAGGCTCCCAACCAGTGGATACGCGCTGCGCCGCGGCGGACCGCCGGTGTGTGACGACGGTGTGACACACAAAACATCTACACGGCACCCCCTACCGCTCGAGCTTTACCGGTGGGTAACGTCCGGGCAGTCCGCCCCACTGTTCAACCCCCGCAGTGGACGCAGCCAGCACCGCCGCCGGCGCCGATGAGGAGCAGCAGTCTTGCGCGAGTTCAGCCTTCCGGCTCTTTACGAGGTCCCCGCGGACGGCAATCTGACGGATCTCATCCGCCGCAACGCCGCTCAGCACCCGGACGTTGCCGTCATCGCCCGCAAGACCGCCGCCGGGGACTGGGCGGACGTCACCGCCACCGCCTTCCTCGCCGAGGTCCGCGCGGTCGCCAAGGGCCTGATCGCCTCGGGCGTGCAGCCCGGCGACCGGGTCGCCCTGATCTCCCGCACCCGGTACGAGTGGACGCTGTTCGACTTCGCCGTCTGGAGCGCGGGCGCGGTCTCCGTCCCGGTGTACGAGACCTCCTCGGCCGAGCAGATCGAGTGGATCCTCTCCGACTCCGGCGCCGTCGCCGTCGTCGTGGAGAGCGAGGCGCACGAGAAGTCGGTGGAGTCCGTCCGGGAACGCCTGCCGCAGCTGAAGCACGTCTGGCGCATCGAGGGCGGCGCCGTGGAGACGCTGACCGCCACCGGCACCGACATCGCCGAGGCGACGGTCGACGAGCGCGGCGCGTCCGCCAAGGCCGACTCCCCCGCCACGATCGTCTACACCTCGGGCACCACCGGCCGCCCCAAGGGCTGCGTGCTCAGCCACCGCGCCTTCTTCGCCGAGTGCGGCAACGTGGTGGAACGGCTCAAGCCGCTCTTCCGGACCGGCGACTCCTCGGTGCTGCTCTTCCTGCCGCTGGCCCACGTCTTCGGCCGGCTGGTCGAGGTGGCCAGTGTGATGGCCCCGATCAAGCTCGGGCACGTCAGCGACATCAAGAACCTCACCGGCGAGCTCTCCTCGTTCCGGCCGACGATGCTGCTGGGCGTGCCGCGCGTGTTCGAGAAGGTCTACAACTCCGCCCGCGCGCAGGCGCAGGCGGGCGGCAAGGGCAAGGTCTTCGACAAGGCGTCCGACGTCGCGATCGAGTTCAGCCGCGCGCTGGACTCGGCGAACGGACCCTCGCTCGGCCTGCGGTTCAAGCACAAGGTCTTCGACCGGCTGGTCTACAGCAAGCTGCGCGCCGTCCTCGGCGGCCGCGCCGAGTACTCCATCTCCGGCGGCGCGCCGCTCGGCGAGCGGCTCGGCCACTTCTACCGGGGCATCGGCTTCACCGTCCTGGAGGGCTACGGCCTGACGGAGTCCTGTGCCGCCACGGCCTTCAACCCCTGGGACCGTACGAAGATCGGCACCGTCGGCCAGCCGCTGCCCGGCTCCACGGTCCGCATCGCCGACGACGGCGAAGTGCTGCTCCACGGCGAGCACCTGTTCAGCGGCTACTGGAACAACGAGGCCGCGACGGCGGAGGCCGTCACCGACGGCTGGTTCCACAGCGGCGACATCGGCGCGCTGGACGAGGACGGCTACATCACCATCACCGGCCGC
The DNA here is from genome assembly GCF_033793585.1 of Streptomyces sp. MI02-7b. Classification (NCBI taxonomy): domain Bacteria; kingdom Bacillati; phylum Actinomycetota; class Actinomycetes; order Kitasatosporales; family Streptomycetaceae; genus Streptomyces; species Streptomyces sp. MI02-7b. The sequence continues at coordinate 46,702 of NZ_JARAWX010000014.1, forward strand.
AAGAAGGAGATCATCGTCACGGCCGGCGGCAAGAACGTCGCCCCGGCGGTGATCGAGGACCGCATCCGCGCCCACGCGCTGGTCGCGGAGTGCATGGTGGTCGGTGACGGCAAGCCCTTCATCGGCGCGCTGGTGACCCTGGACGAGGAGTTCCTGCCCCGCTGGGCCGAGCAGCACGGCAAGGCCGGCCGCACGGCCGCGGAGCTGCGCGAGGACCCGGAGCTGCTGGCCGAGGTGCAGTCGGCGATCGACGACGGCAACGCCGCGGTGTCCAAGGCCGAGTCGGTGAAGAAGTTCCGCGTCCTGGCGACCCAGTTCACCGAGGAGTCCGGGCACGTGACGCCGTCGCTGAAGCTGAAGCGCAACGTGGTGCTGCGGGAGTTCGCGGACGAGGTCGCCGCGATCTACGCCAGGTGAGTCCCGCGCGTTCGTGACCTGACCACGGCCGCCGTACGCCTCGCGCGTGCGGCGGCCGGCGGCGTTCGCGGGCCCGAGGGCCTCCGAGCCTGCGCCTGCGCCTCCGCCTGCCGCCGAGGAGCCTCTACAGGAGCGCCTTCAGCCGGTCGGCGAGCAGGTCCCAACGCCAGGCGTCCTCGACCCACTTGCGCCCGTGCTCGCCCATCCGCTGCCGCAGTTCCGCGTCGCCGAGCAGGGCCAGGATGCGGTCCGCCGCGTCCTCCGGCACACCGCCGCGCACCACCCAGCCGGTCTCGCCGTCCAGCACCGCGTCCGGAGCGCCGCCGGAGTCGCCGGCCACGACCGGCAGCCCGGTCGCGGACGCCTCCAGGTAGACGATGCCGAGCCCCTCGACGTCCAGCCCGCGGCGCCGGGTGCGGCAGGGCATGGCGAAGACGTCGCCCGCACCGAAGTGCGCGGGCAGTTCCTCCCAGGGCACCGCCCCCGTGAAGACGACCGAGTCGGTCACCCCGGTCTGCGCCGCGAGCCGCTTCAGCTCGTTCGCGTACGGGCCGCCGCCGACGACCAGGAGCACCGCGTCCGGCTGGACGGCCAGGATGCGCGGCAGCCCGAGGATCAGGGTGTCCTGGCCCTTGCGCGGCACCAGGCGGGACACGCACACGATCACCGGCCGGTCGGCCAGCCCGAGACGGGCCCGGACCTTGTCGCCGCCGGAGGCGGGGTGGAAGGTCTTCTCGTCGACCCCCGGCGGCAACTGCACCATGCGGGCCGCGGCGCGCGGGGTGAGCGCGGGGGCGATCCGCGACCGGGTGTATTCACCCAGATAGGTGATCGTGTCGGTGCCCTCGCCGATCCGCCGCAGCAATTGACGGCTGGCGGGCAACTGCGCCCACCCCGCCTCATGGCCGTGCGTCGTCGCCACGATCCGCCGGGCCCCGGCCTTCCGCAGCGCGGGCGCCATCAGGCCCAGCGGCGCCGCCGCGCCGAACCACACCGACGTGCAGCCGTGCTCCCGCAGCAGCCCGGCGGCCCGCGCGGTCACCCGCGGGGTCGGCAGCAGCATCGACGTGCGGTCGCGGACGACGGGGAAGGGCTGCTCGGCGTCGAACCGGGCGACCTCGGAGCCGTCGCGCCACGTGGAGGCGTACACCACGACCTGCCCGGGGTCCAGGCGCAGCGCCATGCTGTGCACGAAGGCCTGGATGCCCCCGGGGCGGGGCGGGAAGTCATTCGTGACGATCAGGGTCTTGTCCATACGGCGCCGAGCGTAGCGGTTGCCGGCCCCGGCAACCGACCGCGGCCGCGAATGCGTCCTTGACAACCGGGGCCCGTCCACAGGCGCGACCGGCATCGTGCATCATCTCTGCAGAAGCGAAACGACGAGGTGGACATGGCAGGCAGTAACGGCGGGAGGTCCCCGGTGGGACCCGTCCTCGCCTGGGTGATCACCCGGATCGTGCTGCTGCTGTGCGTGTTCAAGGTGTTCAGCGTGTCGCCGCTCGACGTCACCAGCGACGTCACGGCGATCTACCACGGCTGGTACGAGGTGCTGCGCTCCGGCACCTTCCCGCTCCACGACGTCACCTGGCAGTACCCGCCCGCCGCCGCGCTGGCGGTGCTCTCCCCCGGGCTGCTGCCGTTCCTCGACTACACCACCGCCTTCTTCTGGCTCGCCTGCGCGGCCGACGCCGCCGCCTTCGCCGTGCTGCTGCGCGGCTCGCGCGGCGAGGGGCGCAGGCAGGCGGGCGTCTACGTCTGGGTGGTCGGCGTGCCGCTGCTGGGACCGACCTCCTATGCCCGGTACGACGTCATGGTCACCGCCGTCGCCGTGGCCGCGATGCTGGCGACGGTGCGGCACCCCAGGGTCGCCGGCGCGCTCATCGCGTTCGCCGCGATGCTCAAGGTCTGGCCGGTACTGCTGCTCACCGGGGTTCGGGACCGGCGGGTGTGGGCGGCCGCGGTGGCCGGCGCGGGCGTCCTCGCGCTGGGCTTCTGGCTGTGGATGCCGGGGGCCTTCGCGTTCCTGCGGTTCCAGGGCGAGCGCGGCACCGAGATCGAGTCGCTGGGCTCGCTGGTCTTCCACTTCGCCCGGCACCACGGCTGGCAGGGCCAGGTGCTGCTCAACTACGGCTCCGTGGAGTTCCTCGGCCCCTACGTCGGCCTGGTCAGCGACATCGCGCTCACGCTCACGGTCACGGCCTTCGCCTGGCTGCTGCTGTGGCGGGTGCGGGCCCGCGCCCTCGGAGCGGCGACGCCCTTCGACGCGGCCTTCACGGCGGTCCTGCTGTTCACCACGACCAGCCGCGTCATCAGCCCCCAGTACATGATCTGGCTGATCGGCATGGCCGCCGTCTGCCTCACGCTGCGCGCGAGCGTCATGGCCCTGCCCGCGGGGCTCGTGGTCGTCGCCACCGCGGTCACCCTGTACGAGTTCCCGATCCGCTTCGGCGACGTCGTCAGCAGCAGCCCGCTCGGGATCACGCTCCTCGTGCTCCGCAACGGCCTGCTCGTCGCCGCCTGCCTCATCGCCTGCCGGCGCCTGTGGGCCGCCACGGCCCGCGACCCCGGCCCCTTCCCCGCCGCCCAGGCGGACCCTTCCCCCTCGGAGGCGGAGCCGGAGCCCGACGGCGGTCGGCTCCTCACCTGGTGACGCCGCCCCGGCGACCACGGGCCGCACTGGCCCGCCCGGGCGCGGGCACGGCCCAGTAGCAAGCCCGCCCGGTGCCGAGTTCACCCCCGCGGGGCCGCGCAGAGCGACCCCTCGTCCGAGCGGAGCACGATCCGCACACCGGCCCAGCGGGTCCACCGCACGGCGCCTGCCGCGCAACCTCAGGCCACGCCGACCCGCCTTGGCGCAGCACCAGGCGAGCAGGAACTCGCGCCGAGGAGACCACGGCGCGGGGCCGCGCGGAGCGACCGCTCCACCCATCGGAGCACGCATCGCCGCACGGCGCCGGCCGCGAACCCCTCACCTGGCGAATCCGCACCCCTGACGGGGCTCATCACCCCCGCCGATGTGCGCTCAGGCAACACGCCGGCCCGCCTGGGCGCACGGCACCCGGCGCCTCCTGCTCCGCGAAACGCGGACGCAGTCCCGTGGGCAGGCCAGGAGCCCTCCCCAGCGCCCACCAGTCGGCCATGCCGAGGAGACCCCCCGCGTGCGGGGCCACGCAGCGCGACCCCGCAGCACGATCCGCACACCGGCCAGGGGTCCACCGAGCGGCGCAGGCCGCGAAACCCTCGCCGGGAGACACCGCACCCCTGCCCCGGGGACTCACCGCCCGGCAACCGCGGGAGCCCGCCCGGGCACATGTCACCAGACGCCCCCGCTCCACGAAGCGCGGGCGCGGCCGAATGGCAGGGCTGGCACGGAGCACGGCGCCTGCCGCGCACCCTCAGGCCACGCCGACCCGCCTTGGCGCAGCACCAGGCGAGCAGGAACTCGCGCCGAGGAGACCACGGCGCGGGGCCGCGCGGAGCGACCGCTCCACCCATCGGAGCACGCACCGCCGCACGGCGCCGGCCGCGAACCCCTTGGTGCATCCGCACCCCTGCCCCGGCAACCGCGGGGGCCCGCCTGGGCACGCGTCACCAGGTGCCCCACGAAGCGCGGGCGCGGTCCAATCGCAGGCCCGCTGGCGAGGGCCGCCGCGGAGCCTCGGCAGGCCACGTGCTCAGCGGGTCAGGGGGTGGGCGTGGTGAACGCGCGGGCGGCGGCGATGCGTTGGACGGCGGTGGGGTGGGTGCCGAACAGGAGGTGGAGCGCGCGCGGGGGGTCGGGGTCGGAGACGTTGGCGACCGTGAGGCGGCGTTGCATGGCAATGAACTCGGCCGGGTCGCGGGTGAGTTCGAGGGCGTGCCGGTCCGCGCGGCGTTCGGCGCGGCGGCTGACGGCGCAGCCGAGGGGGCCGGCCAGGGCGGAGCCGACGGCGGCCGCCGCGGCGAGGAGGAAGAGGCCGCGGGGGTCGTCGGCGGCGTAGGGGGAGGCGGTGGCGAGGAAAGCGGCCAGGACACAGACGCCCGCGGCCGCGCCGAGGGCACCGAAGAGGGTGCCGCGCAGGACGTCGCGGTGCTTGACGTGGCCGAGTTCGTGGGCGACGACGAGCGCCACCTCGCCGGCCGGGGCGGTCGTCAGGAGCGTGTCGTAGGCGACGATGCGCCGGGTCCTGCCGAAGCCGGAGACGTACGCGTTGAGGGCGGTCGTGCGCCGTGAGGCGTCCGCGACCAGGACGTCGCGCACCGGGACGCCGTCGCGTGCGGCCAGTTCCAGCAGCGCGTCGCGCAACGGCCCGGCGTCCATGGGCCGGAAGCGGTTGAAGAGGGGTTCGAGGACGACGGGGGCGAGCCAGGACAGCGCCACGGCCGCGCAGGCCGCGCCGAGGGCGGCCCAGGCCCAGCCGAGCCCGTAGAAGCCGTACAGGGCGGCGAGGGCGAGCGGGACGGAGACCAGGAGGCCGCGCGCGACGTCGGCCGCCCAGCCGCCCCAGCCCTGGGTCACCAGGCCGTAGCGGCGGCGGACGACCCTCACGCGGGCCGAGAAGGGCAGCGTGACGGCCTGTCGGAGCAGGACCAGGAGGAGCCCGCCGGCCAGGACGCGCAGCCCCCACGCACCGCCGAACACCCCGGTCAGGGCGGCCCCCGCGGGGGTGAGGCCGAGGGACAGCAGGAGGGCGAGACCGGCCAGGCGGCCGGCCATGAGGGGCGGCGACTGGGCCCGGCGCAGCGCCCTGCCGCGTGCGGTCTCGGCGGGGCTGAAGTCCTCGGTCATCCCAACTCCCGCTCGACGTAGGCGCGCCAGCGCGCGGTGAGCTCGTCCGTGCCGATCCCCAGCACACGGCGTGTGTCCGCACCGGCACGGTACAGGGCGACGAGGCGGGCGTCGCCCCATTGCTCCGCGATGAACCGGCAGGCCAGCCACGCGCCCTCGTAGGCCTGCGCGAGCCCGGCGGCCCGCGTGCCGAAGTCCGCGTCGGAGGGGAGCGCCCGGGGCACGCGGCCCGCGGCGACGTCGCGGGCGAGTTCGGGGGCGACGTCCGGTGCGGAGCGGCCGGTGCCGCGGTAGGCGACCCAGTCGGCGAAGCCCTCGGAGAGCCAGAGCGGGGTGCCGGGGGCCGTGGCGGAGCGGGTCGCCACATGGGTGGCCTCGTGGGTCAGCACGACGCGGCGTCCGAAGGCGGACAGCTCCCCGAAGGCCTCGGGGTTGACGATGACGCGGCCGCCCGGGGCGTGCGAGGCCGGGCCGCCGGCCTCGCCCGTGGTGACCGCGGCGATGCCCTGGTAGGCGTCGGCGGGGGCGTCGAGCAGTTCGCCCATCCTCCGCAGTGACGCGGGGACCTCGACCACGATCCTGCCGCTCCAGCCACGGGTCCCCCACGCCCGCAGCACCGCGGGGACCGCCCGGTCGGCGTCGGCGGCGTACGACTTCAGAGAGGCCGTGCCCACGGTGCCGAGGACGAGGCTGTAGGTGCCGCGCACCACCCGAACCGGGCCCTGCTCCCACAACTGGTCGCCGTCCGCGCCCTCCGCGGCGACGCGCCATCGGCCGTCGCCGCCCCGTCCCAGCCGCACCGACTCCTGGGTGGCGACGGGCGCGCTGTCGTACCCCTTGACGCGGTAGTCCAGTTCGACGCGGGCGGACGGCCGGTCGCCGCCGTCCACGGAGAGGACCCGGTAGGACCAGGAGGCCAGCGGCACGTCCTCCAGGTTGCGGAAGACCTGGCGTTCGGCGGCCCGCCGGGCGGGCACCGCACCGGCGAGATAGGCCCGCTCGTCCCGGTCCAGCAGTGCCGCCGCCCGTCCGTCCAGCAGTCGCTGCACGGACGTACGGTCCAGGCGGTCGCCGGAGGCGCCGACGGGCCTGCAGCCCGCCAGCACCGCCGCGCAGCACAGCGCGGCGGCGGCGAGGCGGACGAGGGGACGACGGATGCGGGCCACGCCGCCGATCGTACGGTCCCGCGGTCACGTGCACCGGGCCGCGTGGGCCGGGTCACGCGGGCCGGGTCACCGCCGCGACCGGCATCATCCCGATCGGGTCGTAGCGCACGCGTGCGCCAGGGTAGGGGGCGTGCACGACCTGGCCACTCCCTACGTACATGCCGACATGGCTGGCGTCGCCCCGGTAGACGACCAGGTCGCCGGGGCGTGCCTGGCTGAGCGGCACCTGCCGCCCGGCGTGCATCTGTGCCTGGGAGGTGCGCGGCAGCCCGACACCGGCCTGCCGGTACGCCCAGACCATGAGCCCGGAGCAGTCGAAGGCGCCGGGGCCGGTGCTGCCCCAGGCGTAGGGGGCGCCGACGACGGAGCGCACGGCCGCGACGGCCGCGGCGGCGCGTGCGGAGGACGCCGCGAGGTCCGGGATGTCGATCATCCGTCCGGAGCGGGAGGCGCGCTGCTCCAGGCGGGAGGCGAGCCGGGCCCGCTCCTCGTCGGACAGGGAGTTGACCAGGCGCGCGGCGGCCATCAGCTTGCGCTGCACCGTCTTCTTGCGCGCGTTGAGCGTGGTGCGGGCCCGCTCCAGCTCCACCAGCCGGCCGGCGGCCTGGGTGCGCTCCTGGTCCAGCACCCGCTGGGCGTCGCGCAGTTCGCCGAGCCGGGCGTTGCCGCGGCTGCTGATCCGGTCCAGGGTGGCGGCCCGGTCGAGGTAGGTGCCGGGGTCGGGCGAGAGCAGCAGGGCGAGGGTGGGGTCCACTCCCCCGCTGCGGTACTGCGCGCCGGCGAGCATGCCGAGGTCGTTGCGGAGCCCGTTGACCCGTTCCTGGCCGCGTGCGGCGCGGTCCTGCAGGACCTCCACCTGGTCGCGCAGTTGCTCCGAGTGCTCCTTGGCAGCATTGAACTGCTCGGTCGCCCGCTCCGCCTGCTCGTAGAGGTGGTCGATGCGGGTGGCCACGTCGGTCGCGGTGTCCGCGGGCCGGGCCTGCGCGCTCGTCGCGGAGGCGGCGCCCGCCACCGCCGCGGCGGTGGCGGCAGCGGCGGTCAGGACCGTGACCCGTGCGGTACGGGGGCCCTGGCCGGGCTGCGGAATGCGTCGATGGGAAGGCACGTCGGCCGACAGTAGTCAGCCGTGCACGCGGAGTTCAAAGACCGCGGGACGCGCGAAGGCCGGGCGACGCCCCACTTGCGCAGGTCACCGCCCGGCCGTCACCGTACGAGATCACCCGATAGGTTCAACCCGACGGGTTCGACCGGACTCTGATCCGGCTCGGGTGCGGATCAGATGCGGACGCCGAACTGGAACGGCATGTTGTTGATCGACTCGTAGCGGACGACCGTGCCGGTGCGCGGCGCGTGCAGGACCATGCCGTTGCCCGCGTACAGGGCCACGTGGTGCATGTCGCCGTAGAAGATCACCAGGTCGCCCGGCTGCAGCTGGCTCATCGACAGGTGCGTGCCGGCGTACGCCTGGGACTGCGAGGTCCGGGGTATGCCGACACCGGCCTGCGCGTAGGCCCAGGAGGTGAGGCCGGAGCAGTCGAAGGAGCTCGGGCCGGTGGCGCCGTAGACGTACGGCGAGCCGAGCTTGGTCTGGGCGGCCGCGAGGGCGGCGGCGGCGCGGCCGGAGGCCGGCGTGTCGTTGCCCAGGTTGACGCGCTCGTTGCTGCGGCTGGCGCGTGCGTCCGCGGCGGCGACCGCGGCGCGCTGGGCGGCGGTCAGCGAGTTGAGCAGCCGCTGCGCCTCGGCCAGCTTGCCCTGGACTTCCTTCTTCTTCTTGCCCAGTTCGGTGCGGGTCTCGTCGAGCTCGGAGAGCTTGCTCGCCGCCTCCGCCTTCTGCTGGTTGAGCGTGCGCTTCTTCTCCGCGATCTGCTGGAGACCCTCGGCCTGCTTGGTGCTCAACTGGTCCAGGGTGGACGCCTTGTCGAGGTAGCTGTCCGGGTCGGCGGAGAGGAAGAGCTGCAACGTCGGGTCGATGCCGCCGCTGCGGTACTGGGCGCTGGCGAGAGTGCCGAGCTCGTCCTGGAGGTCGTTGAGCCCGGCCTGCTCGCGGGCGACCTCGTCCTGGATGTCCTCGACCTGCTTCTGCAGCTGCTGCTGCTTCTCCTTGGCGCCGTTGAACTTCTCGGTCGCCTGCTCGGCCTGCTCGTAGAGGGCGTCGACCTTGGCCTTGACGCTCTTGACGGACTGCTTGGCGGGCGCGGCCTGGGCGGCCTGGGCGGAGAGCGCCACGGCTGCGGCGGCGGTCGCGGTGAGCACAGTGACACGTGCGCGACTGGTCTGCTTGGGTCGACGGTGGGACGCCACTCGGGCGAGCTCCTTCTTCCTCCAGCCGCCTGCCGCGTGCATCGGGAACCGCGGTTCCCCGGCCCCGAGCGTCGGCGTCCCCCGTCGTACGCACGCCACTTCGGATCGGCGGGACCTCTGCTGTCACCCTGATTGGGTGATCGACTGCGCAGAGGTTCGAGGCCTGACCCTAGTGACCATCTTGTGATCGGATCAAATCTCTGAAGGAAAAAAGTCATTCACTCGCGTTTTCTTTACACACATCGCACGCGCAGTGATGGTGAGTTGACGCAGAGCTCCGAAAAACCGCCCCACCCGCCCCACGGTGTGCTCCAGGTCACACCCGGGCAAGTCGCTTGAGCAACAAGGTGGATGCGACCGGGCGGGCGCCGGCGCGGGCCACCCCGTCCGCCACCTCGCGGTCGGACGAAACCACCACAATCGGACGACCGGGAGGTTCCGCCCGAACCAGACGCCGGATCAACTCGTCAGCCGTCTCACCGGCCTTGCTGAACAGCACCCGCACCCCGCGCGGCGGGGCGAGCAGCACCGGCGCGTCCAGGTCCGCGCCGTCGAAGACACAGGTGACCTCGGCGCCGCTCTGCGCGGCCAGCACCGCGAGACCCCCCAGCAGCCGCAGCCGCTGCTTCTCCAACGGCAGGGCGGGATAACCGGTCTTCGTGACGTTGTAGCCGTCGATGACCAGATGGGCCTGCGGCAGCGCGAGCAACTGGTCCAGCAGCGCCGGGTCGTCCTCCGACAGCGCGCGGCGCGCGATGTCCTTCGGGCTGATCGCCCCCGGCGCCACCGCGTCCACGGTGTCGGCCGGGCGCACGCCCAGGGTGTCGCGCGGCGGCAGCGCCAGCTCCCGGCGCAGCCCGGACGCCGCGTCCAGCACGGTGTCGAGCAGCAGCCGCAACCGCATGTCCTCCACGGTGCGGCCCTCGCGTGCCGCCCGGCGGCCCGCCTCGACCGCCGACTCCGCCTCGGCCAGCCGGGCGCGCAGCCGGCGTGCCTCGCCGTCCGCGGCCGCCTTGTCCGCCGCGGCGGCAGAACGCACCTCGTCCAGTTCGGCCTCGACCTTGCGCAGGGCCGCCTCCGCGCGCTTCACATCGCTGGCGGCGCTGCGCAGTTTGCGCTGCAGCGACTCGGCCTCCTTGCGGGCCGCGTCCAGGTCGGCGCGGGCGCGGACGGCCTCGGTGCGGGACTGCGCCCGCGCCTCGTCGAGTTCGGTCCTCAGCTGCCGCAGTTCGCGCAGCGCCTCCTCGCCGGCCCGCTCAGCGCTGGCGCGCTGCGCCTCCTCCCCGGCGGCGGCGACCAGCTTCGCCCAGCCCGCGGGCCGCAGCAGATAGGCGGCGGCGGCCACATCGAGCGGATCCACGGCCGGCGGCGGGGTGCCGGCGTCCAGCGCATCGCACAGATCGGGTTCCGCCTCCCGCAGCCGTCCGGCGACGCGCTGCCGGAAGGCGGGATCGCTCTCCAGGGCGGTAGCCAGTGCGGTGGCCGCGAACTTGGCACGGCGACTCGGGGTGAACCGGGCGTACGGGCGCAGCACCGCGGGCAGCTCGCCCAGGGTCAGCCCGCCGAAGGCGTCGGCCGCGAGCGAGACCACGCGGTGGCGCACGCCCTCGGGCAGCGGACGGTCGAGGGCCTCGGGCGGGGCCGAGCCGTCCGGGGCAGCCGGAGCCGCGGGCCCGGCCGCCTCGTCGCCGTGGCCCGGATTACCGCCGGTCCGGTCCACCAGTCACTCCTGTCCAGTTCTTCGGCGCCTCCCCGGCCTCCCCGGCCTCTCAGGCCACGCCGCGCCCCTCCATTGTCCCTGGCGGCGGTCAGGCCTGCGCAGCCGCCGCGTCGGGACGGTCCACCAGCTCGACCCGGTCCACGGCGTTGCACCAGCGGCAGCGCACCGACTCGACGGTCTCGCTGAGCACCTCGCGCTCCTCGACGCTGGGCTCCCCCGCGAGGTCCAGGTGGACGTACTCGACGACCCTGCTGGACCGGGTGACGTCGAACCGGGTCAGGTTTCCGCAGAGGGTGCAGCGCCACCGGGTCGTGGACGTCGGCAGTGGAACCGTCATCGGATCTGCTCCTAGGTCGCGCGTTTGCGTTCCGGTCACCCTACGGCCTCGGCGGGATCCGGCGCTGCGGCGAGGCGTCCTGTGCCCGTTACACCCGTTCCGTCATGATCGATCCATGGTCATCCCGGTGTACGACAAGAACCCTGTCCGCCGCAGACCCGTGGTGACGTACGCCCTGATCGGGCTGTGCGTGGCGGTCTTCCTGATCGGCCCGGCCTCCGGGCTCAACCCCGTGTACGGCACCGGCCACGAGCTGGCGTGCGCCCAGGCCTCGTACTTCGCCCGGTGGGGTGTCATTCCCGCGGAACTCTGGCACGGGCGTGTCACCGCCGCGTCGGTCGTGATGCCGACCGGCTGCCCCCCGCCGGACGGCCTCGGACGGTCGCCCTTCGTGTCGGTGCTCACGGCGCTGTTCGTGCACGGGAGTTGGGTGCACCTGCTGGGCAACATGCTGTTCTTCTACGTCTTCGGCGACAACGTCGAGAACCGCATGGGCCGGTTGCGGTACCTCGTCTTCTACGTGGCGTGCGGCTACCTGGCCACCTACGGCTACGCCCTGGCGCACACCACGTCAACCCAGGCACTGGTCGGCGCGTCCGGCGCCATCTCCGGCGTGCTCGGCGCGTACCTCTACCTCTATCCCCGGGCGCGCGTGACCAGTCTCTTCCCCTTCCTCTTCTTCCTGCCGCTGCGCTTCCCCGCGTGGATGGTGCTGGTCTTCTGGTTCGTCCTGCAGTCCCTCGCCGGACAGGCCCCCCAGTCAGGCCCGGGCGTGGCGTACCTGGCGCACATCACCGGCTTCCTCTTCGGTTTCCTGTGCGCCTGGGGGTGCTACCGGGCAAGGCCTAAGCTTGAGGCCGCAGCCAGGGCGACCCAAGGAGACCTACAGCCGTGATCACCGCGATCGTGCTCATCAAGACCAGCGTCGACCGGATCCCCGAGATCGCGCAGTCCATCGCGGCGCTCGACAGCGTCAGCGAGGTCTACTCCGTCACCGGCACGTACGACCTGGTCGCCATGGTCCGTGTCGCCCAGCACGACCAGCTCGCGGACGTCATCCCCGGGCGCATCAGCAAGATCCCCGGCGTCGAGGCCACCGACACGCACGTGGCCTTCCGGACGTACTCCCAGCACGACCTCGAAGCCGCCTTCGCCATCGGCCTCGACTCCTAGTAGACCTCGGCTCCGGGCGCGCCCGGCGCGGCGTTACGCGGGAACGCAGCGGCCGTTCTCGGTGCGGTAGCGCCACTGGGCGCCGTCGGTGACGAGGGTGGCGACGGCGGTGAGGAAGCGCTCGACGTGCTCGTCGGGGGTACCCGCGCCGAAGGAGACGCGAACGGCGTTGAGGGTGGTGTCGCCCCCGCAGTCGCCCGGTTCCGTGTGGTCGCCGAGCAGGGTGCGGACCAGCGGATGGGCGCAGAACAGCCCGTCGCGGACGCCGATGCCGTACTCGGCCGACAGCGCCGCGGCGAAGTGGGAGCTGTTCCAGCCGTCGACCACGAAGGACAGGACGCCCACCCGCGGGGCGTCCTCGCCGAACAGGGAGAGCACCCGCACCTGCGGGATCCCCGCGAGACCGTCGCGCACCCGGGCGACGAGTGCCTGCTCGCGCTCGACGAGGGACTCGAAGCCGGCCTCGCGCAGGGCCCGGCAGGCGGAGGCGATGGCGTGGACGCCGATGACGTTGGGCGAACCGGCCTCGTGGCGGGCCTCCGTGGTGTGCCAGTCCACGTCGACGCCGCCGTCCTCGCGGCGGGCGACCCGCCGGGTGGCGCCGCCGCCCGCGAGATACGGCTCGCCCTCGCGGAGCCAGTCGGCCCGGCCGGCCAGGACGCCGGAGCCGAAGGGCGCGTAGAGCTTGTGCCCGGAGAACGCGACCCAGTCCACGTCGAGCGCGGCCACGTCGACGGGGTGGTGCGGCGCGAGCTGCGCGGCGTCCAGGACGATGCGCGCACCGTGCGCGTGGGCCGCGGCCGCCAGCTCGCGCACCGGCCAGAGCTCACCGGTCACATTGGACGCACCCGTCACGCAGACCAGCGCCGGACCCTCCGACTGACACGCGGCGAGCGCCCGCTCCAGCACGGACACCGCCTCCGCGGGGGTCCGGGGCGCGCTCAGGTAGGTGACGTCGCCCTGCCGCCAGGGCAGCAGTGAGGCGTGGTGCTCGGTCTCGAAGACGAAGACGCGGGTGCCGTCGGGCACCACGGACGCCAGCAGATTGAGCGAGTCCGTGGTCGACCGGGTGAACACGACCTGGTCGTCGGCACGGCAGCCCAGGAAGGCGGCCACCTCCGCACGGCTGCTCTCGAACAGGTCCGTCGACAGCTGCGAGAGGTAGCCCGCGCCCCGGTGCACGCTGCCGTAGTAGGGCGCGTAGGCGGCCACGTCGTCCCACACCCGCTGCAGCGCGGGCGCGCTCGCGGCGTAGTCGAGGGCGGCGTAGGCGACCTCGCCACCGGTGACGAGCGGGACGAGGACGTCGCGGCCGAGGACCGGCAGCGGGGCGGTGGTGGTGCGGACGGTCGCAGCAAGGTGCACGGACATGGCGAAGTCTCCTGTGGGCAGGGGGGAGCGACAGGGCGTCAGGGATGACGGGAAAGCCCTCGCGGCGCCGGACGGCACACGGCGGCGCGCCCGGGGAGGGTGGAAAAGGGGCCTTCGGGCCCTAGCGCATTCGCTTGCTCATGGAAGAACTCCTCATGACCGCGCTTGCCGCAGACCTCGCTGCCTGCGGCCTGGTCATCACCCGGGGCACCCCGCCACGGAAGGAGGGTTGCCGGACAGCGGGCCGGGGCCGTGTCGCTGTCACTCGTGACCTGCGCAGCATCCTGCCACAGACGCCCGGTGCCGCAAGCCGCGGTCCGCATCCCGGACATCGCACGGCGGCTCCCGGGACCGCGCGGGCCGTACCGGGAGCGCGCGAGGGCCGGAAGACGCGCGAGGGCCGGGGCGCCCGGCCCCGGCCCTCGCCTGCGAACGTCCGCGCGGCTACGCGTTCGTGGCCGCCGCCCACCGCTCCAGGGTCTTCGCGGCCGCGCCCGAGTCGATGGACTCCGCCGCCCGTGCCATTCCCGCGGCGATCCGCTCGGTCAGACTGCCCTCCGCGGCTTCCAGCGCCACCAGCGCGGCAGCGGAGTTGAGCAGGACGGCGTCCCGCACCGGCCCGGTCTCACCGGCCAGCAGCCGGCGGGCCACATCCGCGTTGTAGGCCGCGTCGGCACCCCGCAGCGCCTCGATCCGCACCAGCTCGATGCCGACGTCGCGCGGGTCGAAGGGGACCTGTTCCACGGTCCCTTCGCGCACGATCCAGACCTGCGAGGTGGAGGTGACCGTCAGCTCGTCCAGGCCGTCGTCACCGCGGAACACCAGCGCGGAGGAGCCGCGCCGTGCCAGCACCCCCGCGATCAGACCGGCCATCCGGGTGTCGAAGCAGCCGACCGCCGACGCCCCGACCCGGGCCGGATTGGTCAGCGGGCCGAGGATGTTGAAGGAGGTCGGCACCCCCAGGTCGCGCCGCGCCGAGGCCACGTAGCGCATCGCGGGGTGGAACTTGGCCGCGAAGCAGAAGGTGATGCCGATCTCCTCGGCCACCCGGGCGACGCGGTCGGGCGACAGGTCCAGGTTGATGCCCAGCTTCTCCAGCACGTCGGAGGCCCCGCTGGCACTGCTGGCCGCGCGGTTGCCGTGCTTGACGACCTTGGTCCCGGTCCCCGCGATGACGATGGCGGACATCGTCGAGATGTTGACGGTCCTGGCCCGGTCGCCGCCGGTGCCCACGATGTCGACGGCCGGCCCGGGGATGTCGAGGGGCTGCGCGTGCGCGTACATCGACTCGACGAGGCCGGTGACCTCGTCGACGGTCTCGCCCTTGGCCCGCAGCGCCACCATGAAGCCGGCGATCTGGGCGTCGGAGGCCCCGCCGCTCATGATGCGGTCCATCGCCCAGGCCGTCTCCGCGGTGCTCAGGTCCTGCCCCGCCAGCAGGGCTCCCAGGATCCCGGGCCAGGAGCGGCCCGCCGCGGTGTCGCCTCCAGCGGGGTTCACAACGCTCATGGTCCACACTCCGGGTGGTCTGACGTGCAGGGGATGGGCAACGGACGTCCTCGCCCCCACCCTATCGGCGCGGGGGAACGGGAAAGGGCCCCGTCCATCGGATGAACTCCGACGAACAGGGCCCTTCCCGGTGGCACAGCGTCCGGGATCAGTGGTGGCCGTGGCCGCTCGTGATCTCCTCGTACTCCTCGGCCGACGGCTTGGGGATCTGGGTGCCCTCGCCGTAGTAGCCGCGCGACAGCCTCGCGCGCAGTCGCGTGGTGAGGCCGACCTTCTTCTCCACGCCGTTCTCGTCCGTCGCCGGGCCGATGGCCAGCGGCTCCGGCTGCTCGTGCGAGGTGAGCGTGAACAGCTTGGCCTGGTCCAGCGGCTCGTGGATCTCGATGAACTCGCCGTGCGGCAGCCGCTTGATGATGCCGGTCTCGCGACCGTGCAGCACCTTGTCGCGGTCGCGCCGCTGCAGGCCCAGGCAGATCCGCTTCGTGATGAAGAAGACCAGCACCGGCAGCACGAAGAAGGAGATCCGGACCACCCAGGTGATCGCGTTGATCGACAGGTGGAAGCGGGTGGCGAAGAGGTCGTTGCCACCACCGACCAGCAGGATCAGGTAGAGGCTGATCCAGGCCGCGCCGATGCCGGTGCGGACCGGGCGGTTGCGGGGGCGGTCGAGCAGGTGGTGCTCGCGCTTGTCACCGGTGACCCACGACTCCAGGAACGGGTAGACGCCCATGAAGCCCAGGACCAGCGGGAAGATCACCAGCGGGATGAACACGCCCAGCACGAGCGTGTGGCCCCACAGGCTGATCTCCCAGCCCGGCATGATGCGGATCAGGCCCTCGGAGAAGCCCATGTACCAGTCGGGCTGCGCGTCGGTCGACACCTGGTCCGGCCGGTAGGGGCCGTACGCCCAGACCGGGTTGACCGACACCAGCGCGGACATGGCCGCGATGACGCCGAAGACCAGGAAGAAGAAGCCGCCCGCCTTCGCGGTGTAGACCGGCAGCAGCGGCATGCCGACCACGTTCTTCTCGGTCTTGCCGGGACCCGGGAACTGCGTGTGCTTGTGGTAGAAGACCAGGATCAGGTGGGCCACCAGCAGGCCCGCCATGATGCCCGGGATCAGCAGCACGTGGATCGTGTAGAACCGCGGCACGATGTCGTGCCCCGGGAACTCCCCGCCGAAGAGGAAGAACGACAGGTACGTGCCGACGATCGGCACGGACAGGACCGCGCCCTCCATGAACCGGATACCGGTACCCGACAGCAGGTCGTCCGGCAGCGAGTAGCCCATGAAGCCGTCGAACATGCCGAGGAACAGCAGCAGGAAGCCGAAGAGCCAGTTGACCTCGCGCGGCTTGCGGAAGGCGCCGGTGAAGAAGACGCGCATCATGTGCACGAGCATCGCGGCCACGAAGACAATGGCCGCCCAGTGGTGGATCTGCCGGACCAGCAGACCGCCGCGCACGTCGAAGCTGATGTGCAGGGTCGACGCGTACGCCTCGGACATCCTGATGCCCTGCAGCGGGGTGTACGAGCCGTCGTAGACGACCTCGTTCATCGCCGGGTGGAAGAACAGCGTCAGGTAGACACCGGTCAGGATGACGATGATGAAGCTGTAGAGGGAGATCTCGCCCAGCATGAAGGACCAGTGGTCCGGGAAGATCTTCCGCATGTTGGCCTTGGCCAGGCTGAAGATGCCCAGCCGGCCGTCCGCCCAGTCGGCGACACGCTCACCCGCGGGCGCCTTGCCGCGCGGCTTGGCGCTCACGCTCTCGTTGGTACTCATCCACGCTCCCAGAAGGCAGGGCCCACGGGCTCTTCGAAGTCGCCGAGCGCCTCGAGGTAGCCCTCGTCGTTCACGCTGATCCGCAGCTGCGGCAGAGCGTGGCCCGCCGGGCCGAAGATCACCCGGGCACCGTCGGACAGGTCGAACGTCGACTGGTGGCAGGGGCAGAGCACGTGGTGCGTCTGCTGCTCGTACAGGCTGATCGGGCAGCCGACGTGGGTGCAGATCTTCGAGTAGGCCAGGATGCCCTGGTGCGCCCAGTCGCGCGCCCGCTTGTCCTTGATGTCCTCCGGCTCGATGCGGACGATCATCAGCGCGGACTTGGCGATCTGCTCCTGGAAGTCCTCCTGGTCCTCCTCGAGCCCCTCGGGCACGGCGAAGGTCAGGGAACCGACGGCGACGTCCTCGGGACGCAGCGGCTGGTTGGTGTTCTGGTTGACCAGCAGCTTGCCCTTGGCCCACAGCGTGTGGCGGAGCTTCTCCTCCGGCAGCGGGCCGAGGTCGCGCAGCAGCATGACGCCGGACAGCGGGACCAGGGTGAGCGCGCCGAGCAGGGTGTTGCGGATCAGCTTGCGACGGCCGAGCTGGCTCTCGCGGGCGCCGTCGGCGAAGTCCTGCATCACCTGGGCCCGGGTCTCCGGGTCGGCCTCGATCGGGTGCCGGTCGGCCGGGCGCTCGGTGTCGTCCATCAGCGTGCGGGCCCAGTGGACCGCGCCCGCGCCGATGGCGAACAGGGAGACGCCCAGCGTCATGCCCAGCGCGAAGTTGAGCGCGCTGATGTGGCCCAGCGGCCAGACGTAGACGATCTTGTCGATCGGGATGACGACGAAGCTCGCGATGAAACCGAGCGTGGCGATCATCGAGGCGGTGAACAGCAGCGCCACGGTCCGCTCGGAGGACTTCGCGGCCTTCTCGTCGATGTCCTGGCGGCGCGGCAGGTGCGCGGGCAGGCCCGGGTCGGCGAACGGGTGCTCATCCGCGAGGCCGACCTGGCCACGGTCGTGAGCCGAACGCTCCGGCAGGTTCTCTTCTGACATGTCCTGACTCATGACTTCTTGGCCTTGGTGGTGTGGGCGCCGATCCAGCACGCACAGACGATCAGAACGCCGAGGCCGAAGATCCAGCCGAACAGGCCTTCAGTGACGGGGCCGAGGCTGCCCAGCGACATGCCGCCGGGGCTCGGCGCCTTGTCGCCGTTGACGGCGTTCAGGTAGGCGATGATGTCGCGCTTGTTCTGCTCGGGCATCGTGCTGTTGGGGAACGACGGCATGTTCTGCGGGCCGGTGAGCATGGCCTCGTACAGGTGCTTGTTGCTCACGCCCGAGAGCGACGGGGCGTACTTGCCGTTCGTCAGGGCGCCACCCTTGCCCTGGTAGTTGTGGCACTGCGCGCAGTTGGTGCGGAACAGCTCCCCGCCTCGCGCGGTGTCCGCGCCACTCGGGTTGGTCTGATCCTCGGTGGGCGTGGACGGGCCGGGGCCCAGCGACGCGATGTAGGCGCCGAGCTGGTCGATCTGCTTCTGCGAGTAGATGTTCTTCTTGCTCGGAACCTGCGCGCCGGGCTGCTGGGCCGGCATGCGGCCGGTGCCGACCTGGAAGTCCACGGCCGCGGAGCCGACGCCCACCAGGCTCGGGCCGTCACTGCTTCCCTGGCCCGACGTACCGTGGCAGCTGGAGCAACCGACGGCGTACAGCTTCTTGCCCTCTTCGATGGCGAGGGACTGGGAGCTGTCGTCGGCCTGCGCCTTGGGTGCGGGCGCGAGCGCCGCGTACAGCCCCCCGATGGCCGTGAGCGCGAGAAGTAGGACGACGAGCGCCGCCATCGGGTGGCGCCGTCGTGCGGAGAGCTTTTTCACGGATTACCCCGGTGTCAGGATCTCTTGCGTCGATGGGTCTGGGACACGGACCGAAGGCCGCGGCTGCCGCGGCGGTCCGCTTACTTGATCAGGTAGATCGTGGCGAAGAGGCCGATCCAGACGACATCGACGAAGTGCCAGTAGTAGGAGACGACGATGGCGGCGGTGGCCTGTTCGTGGGTGAACCGCCTGGCCGCGTAGGTCCGTCCCAGGACCAGCAGGAAGGCGATGAGACCGCCCGTCACGTGCAGACCGTGGAAGCCGGTGGTCAGGTAGAACACCGAACCGTACGGGTCCGAGGACAGCGAAAGGCCGTCCTCCTTGACCAGGTTCGTGTACTCGAAGATCTGACCGCCGATGAAGATCGCGCCCATGATGAAGGTGACCGTGAACCACGCGCGCAGCTTCTTCACATCGCCGCGCTCGGCGGCGAAGACACCCATCTGGCAGGTGAAGGAGGAGAGCACGAGGATCGTGGTGTTCGCCGCCGAGAACGGAACGTTCAGGAGATCGGCGTGAGCCTTCCAGTACTCGGCACCCGTCACCGAGCGAAGGGTGAAGTACATCGCGAAGAGGGCCGCGAAGAACATCAGCTCGGAACTCAGCCAGATGATGGTTCCGACGCTGGTGAGGTTCGGCCGGTTGACCGACGGGTGCGCGTGCCCGGTTTCTACTGCTGTTGCTGTCGCCACGACCGACATTATGTCGGTCCCTTATCTCGCGCTCACTCCGGGGGGTGCCATTCGGTGTGTCAAGGCCGTTGGGACAGCGGCAGAGATCGCCCGAAGGAGCTAACACTCCTCGAAGGACCCTGCTCAGGAGTAAGGTTCGGCCACAGGCAGGCGACTCCACGAAGGCGAGGAGGCACGGATGCAGACGACCGCGACGGTGCTGGTCTACAGCGACGACAGGAACACCCGGGAGCAGGTCCGTCTAGCCGTCGGACGCCGCCCCGCAGCCGACTTGCCGCCGGTGGAGTACCTGGAGTGCGCGACCCTTCCCGCCGTGCTGAGCGCGCTGGAGAACGGCGGCATCGACGCGTGCGTGCTGGACGGCGAGTCCGTGCCGGCTGGCGGCATGGGTGTGTGCCGGCAGGTCAAGGACGAGATCTTCCGCTGCCCGCCGGTGCTGGTGCTGATCGGACGCCCCCAGGACGCCTGGCTGGCCAGCTGGAGCCGGGCCGACGCGGCGGTGAGCCACCCCGTCGACCCGGTCGAGCTGAGCGCCGCCCTGGCGGGGCTGCTCAGGCAGCGTCTGTCCGTCGACGCGTAGCCGGCGCAGAGGTCACAGGACCGGCCGCAGACGGGCCTGCGGGTCGTCCGTGTCGTCCGCCGCGGCCGGGTCGGTGCCGGCCCGCGCCCCGGCGGCGCTGCCCTTGCGCCAGTCGGCCCAGCTGAGGTTCCAGTCGCCGAATCCGTTCCCGAACGGCGCCATCTCGTCACCCAGGCTGTGCGTGACCACCACGATGTCCCCACGCCGCACGTTGTCGAAGAACCAGTGCGCGTTGTCCGTGCTCATCCCGGTGCATCCGTGGCTGACGTTGGCGACGCCCTGCGAGCCCACCGACCAGGGCGCGGCGTGCACGTACTCGCCGCTCCAGGTCACCCGGGTGGCCCACTGCACGGGCAGGTCGTAGGCGTCCGAACTGCCCGACGCGATGCCCACGGTCTCGCTGCGCATCCGTACGTTGGCCTCCTGGCCCAGCACGACCTTGATGCCGTTGCGGGTGGAGAAGCCGGGCTTGCCGGTGGTGACCGGGATGGTGCGCACGACGCGGCCGTTGCGCTTGAAGGTCATGGTGTGCGTCTCGGCGTCCGTGAGCGCCTCCACCCGATCGCCGGTGCGCAGCGTCAGGGGTTTGGCCGGGCCGCCGTACATGCCGCCCTTGATGTGCAGGCCGTCGAGGGTGCTGCGCACCTCGATCCGGGCGTGCGCGGGCCAGTAGGTGCGCGGGCGGTAGTGCAGGGTGCGGTCGTCCACCCAGTACCAGGCGCCCTGGCCGGCCGACGGCGCGGAGTCGACGTGCAGACTGCGCTCGACGGCGATGCGTGCGTTGATGTCCTTGACCGGGGCGCTGAGTTCGGCGGTGACGGGCTGTCCGACGCCGTAGGTGCCGCTCTCGGGGCCGAAGGTGACCCGCAGCAGCTTGTCGGGGGCACGGGTGTCCAGCGCCAGCGTCTTGCGGCCCTGACGGCCGTCCTTGTCCTCGGTGCTCACCCGTACGGTGTAGTGGGCCCCCGCCCCCAGTGCGGAGGTGCTCTGCCAGTGCCTGCCGTCCTCGGAGAGCCGCCCGCGGATGAATCGGCCGGCGCCGTCGGTGGCCGTCACATCCGTGATGCGCTTGCTGTCACCCTTGACGGTGATTTCCAGCGGCTTCCGGGGGTCGGCCTTCTTCGTGCCCGTGCCCGCGGCCCACACCACGTCGCCCGAAGCGTCGTAGGGAGCTTTGGCCAACGGATCGCCGCCACCCGAGCAGCTGGCGAGCGGAGCTGCCGCCACCGCTGTCACGAGTGCGATCGCCATTCGGCGGGGAGAAAAGAGACCCATGATCACACGTTATGCATAAGAGCCCGTTCGCGCGCGTCGGGCGCGTGCGAACGGGCGAGGCCCGGACCCCATTCGGGTGTCCGGGCCTCGCCCGTGTGCGCGACGGGCTCACTGGGTGCGGTTCTCGCCCCGGTAGTACTCGAAGACCCAGCCCCACAGTCCGAAGAGGATGAAGGGCGCGCCGAAGTAGATCAGCCACCAGCCGAAGATGATGCCGAGGAACGCGGTGGCACCACCGAAGGCCAGCAGCAGCGGCTGCCAGCTGTGCGGGCTGAAGAAGCCCAGCTCGCCGGCGTCGTCCGCGACGTCCGCGTCCTCACGGTCCTGTGCCCCGGTGTCCGCCCGGCGGGCGGTGAAGGCCAGGTAGAACCCGATCATCACGGCCAGGCCGAAGGAGAGGAACAGCGCCGTGGTGCCGACCGGCTCCTTGGACCACAGACCGTAGATGACGGCCATGGCCAGGAAGAAGAAGGAGAGCCACAGGAACAGCCTGCCCTGGAACTTCACTTGCCCGTCTCCTTCTCATCGCCGCCGGAGACGGCCTTGGGGGCCGGGCCGACGTTCTCCAGCTGGTCCTGAGCGGCGATCTCCGGGTGGTGGAGGTCGAACGCCGGGGATTCGGACCGGATGCGCGGCAGCGTGAGGAAGTTGTGCCGCGGCGGCGGGCAGGAGGTCGCCCACTCCAGCGAGCGGCCGTAGCCCCACGGGTCGTCGACCTCGACCGGCTTGCCGTACTTGGCGGTCTTCCACACGTTGTAGAAGAACGGCAGCATCGACAGGCCCAGCAGGAACGAGCTGATGGTCGAGATGGTGTTCAGCGTGGTGAAGCCGTCCGCGGCCAGGTAGTCCGCGTAGCGGCGCGGCATGCCCTCGGCGCCCAGCCAGTGCTGGACGAGGAACGTGCCGTGGAAGCCGAAGAACAGCGTCCAGAAGGTGATCTTGCCCAGCCGCTCGTCCAGCATCTTGCCGGTGAACTTCGGCCACCAGAAGTGGAAGCCGGAGAACATCGCGAAGACGACGGTTCCGAAGACGACGTAGTGGAAGTGCGCCACCACGAAGTACGAGTCGGAGACGTGGAAGTCCAGCGGTGGCGAAGCCAGGATGACACCGGTCAGACCACCGAAGGCGAAGGTGATCAGGAAGCCGATCGCCCAGAGCATCGGTGTCTCGAAACTCAGTGAGCCCTTCCACATCGTGCCGATCCAGTTGAAGAACTTCACACCGGTCGGTACCGCGATCAGGAAGGTCATGAACGAGAAGAACGGCAGCAGCACGCCGCCGGTGACGTACATGTGGTGGGCCCACACGGTCGCCGAGAGGCCAGCGATGGAGATGGTCGCCGCGATGAGGCTGACGTAACCGAACATCGGTTTCCGGGAGAAGACCGGAATGACCTCGCTGATGATGCCGAAGAACGGCAGCGCGATGATGTACACCTCTGGGTGCCCGAAGAACCAGAACAGGTGTTGCCACAGCAAGGCGCCGCCGTTGGCGGCGTCGAACACATGGGCACCGAACTTGCGGTCCGCCTCCAGGGCGAGCAGCGCGGCGGCCAGCACCGGGAAGGCGAAGAGCACCAGCACACCGGTGAGCAGCACGTTCCAGACGAAGATCGGCATCCGGAACATCGTCATGCCGGGGGCGCGCATGCAGATGATCGTGGTGATGAAGTTGACCGAGCCGAGGATCGTACCGAAGCCGGAGAAGGCCAGACCCATGATCCACAGGTCGCCGCCGATGCCCGGCGAGCGGACCGCGTCGGTGAGCGGGGAGTAGGCGAACCAGCCGAAGTCGGCGGCGCCGTTCGGCGTCAGGAAGCCGGCGACCGCGATGAGCGAGCCGAACAGGTAGAGCCAGTAGGCGAACATGTTCAGCCGCGGGAACGCGACGTCGGGGGCGCCGATCTGCAGCGGCATGATCCAGTTCGCGAAACCGGCGAACAGCGGCGTCGCGAACATCAGCAGCATCACGGTGCCGTGCATCGTGAAGAGCTGGTTGAACTGCTCGTTCGACACCACCTGGGTGCCGGGGCGGGCGAGCTCGGCGCGCATGATGAGCGCCATGATGCCGCCGATGATGAAGAAGAAGAACGACGTCGCGAGGTAGAGCGAGCCGATCGTCTTGTGGTCGGTCGTGGTCAGCCACTTCACGACCGCCGCGCCGGGCTGCTTGGTGCGCAGCGGCAGCTCGTCCTCGTACGTGTCTTCGTGCGCCGCGGCCGCGCCGTGGGGTTCGTTGAGAATGCTCACTGGGTCTTGGTCTCCGCGTTCTTGGCGTTGCCGGTGGTGGCAATGCCTGCCGGGACGTAACCGGTCTGGCCCTTCTTCGCCAGGTCCTTCAGGTGCTGCTGGTACTGCGCCGGAGAGACGACCTTGACGTTGAAGAGCATCCGGGAGTGGTCCACGCCGCACAGCTCGGCGCACTTGCCCATGAAGGTGCCCTCCTTGTTGGGGGTCACCTGGAAGACGTTGGTGTGCCCGGGGATGACGTCCATCTTCATCAGGAAGGGGACCACCCAGAAGTCGTGGATGACGTCACGCGAGGTGAGCACAAAACGAACCGACTCGCCCTTCGGCAGCCACAGGGTCGGGCCCGGGTTGCCGGTGTCCGGGTCCCGGGTGGCCGCGGAGCCGAAGTCGTAGACGCCGTCCGCACCGGCGGGCGCGTCCAGCTTCTTCGCCGAGATCGAGGAGAGCTCCGCGGGCACCTTGCCGGCCGGGGGCGTCGACGGGTTGCCGTCCACGTCCTCGACGTAGTTGAAGGCCCAGCTCCACTGGAAGCCGACCACGTTGATGACGTGGTCGGGCCGCTTCGAGGTCTCCAGGAGCTTGGACTCGTCCCGCGCGGTGAAGTAGAAGAGCACCGAGATGATGACCAGCGGAACCGTGGTGAAGAGCGCCTCGATCGGCATGTTGTACCGGATCTGGGGCGGCACCTCCACCCTGGTGCGGCTGCGGCGGTGGAAGATGATGCTCCAGAGGATCAGTCCCCAGACGAGCACACCGACCGCGAACGCGGCCGCCCAGGAACCCTGCCAGAGCGAGAGGATCCGCGGTGCCTCGGCTGTTGCGGGGCTGGGCATGCCGAGGCGGGGGAAGTCCTCGTATGTGCAACCGGTGGCGGTCGCAAGGACCAGGCCCGCGGCCAGCGCCTGCGGCAGAATCCGCCGCATCGGGCGCCGCGACGAGCGGTCGGAGCCGTAGGGACTCACGTAGCGCCTTCCCGAGAGTCTCGCCCGCGCGTCCGGATTCCCGGCCTGTGCTGGTCGGTCGCCCTGGCGCGGGCAGTGGTGTGGATGTTTATGCGGACCAAACCCTACTGGACTCGTTTTTGGGCCGCGCGGGGAGGGGTGCCAACGCGCCGGGGCGGCCCCCGAAGGGGTGTCGGACGCCGTCCCGTACTCGCGGAACGCCCCGTTCCGGGGCCTTCTGACGCAGGCCCAGAAGCCGTCGGGACCCACGGGGCGTACCGTGCGGGACGTGCCCTATTTCGATGCCGCATCCGCCGCTCCCCTGCATCCCGTCGCCCGTCAGGCCCTGCTCGCCGCCCTCGACGAGGGCTGGGCCGACCCCGCCCGGCTGTACCGGGAGGGGCGCCGGGCCCGACTGCTGCTGGACGCGGCGCGGGAGGCCGCGGCGGAGGCCGTGGGGTGCCGGCCGGACGAACTGGTTTTCACTCCTTCGGGGACACGCGCGGTCCACGCGGCGGTCTCCGGGGCATTGGCCGGACGGCGGCGGGTGGGGCGGCACGCGGTCGTCTCCGCGGTCGAGCACTCCTCCGTCCTGCACGCGGTGGAGGGCGGCCCGGTGACCGAGGTGGGGGTGGACCGCACCGGCCTGGTCGACGCCGCCGCCTTCGCGGAGGCGCTGCGGGAGGACACCGCGCTGGCCTGTCTGCAGTCCGCCAACCACGAGGTGGGCACGGTGCAGCCGATCGCGGAGGTGGCGGAACGGTGCCGGGCGGCCGGGGTGCCGCTGCTGGTGGACGCCGCCCAGTCGCTGGGCTGGGGTCCGGTCGAGGGCCCCTGGTCCCTGCTGGCGGCGAGCGCGCACAAGTGGGGCGGGCCGTCCGGGGTCGGGCTGCTCGCGGTGCGCAAGGGCACCCGCTTCGCTCCCCAGGGACCCACGGACGAAAGGGAGTCCGGCCGCGCCCCCGGCTTCGAGAACCTCCCGGCCGTCGTCGCGGCGGCCGCCTCGCTGCGCGCGGTGCGCGCGGAGGCGGTCGCGGAGGCGGCACGTCTGTCGGCGCTGGTCGACCGGATCCGCGCCCGGGTGCCGGAGCTGGTGGCGGACGTCGAGGTCGTCGGGCACCCTTCGCTGCGACTGCCCAACGTCGTGACGTTCTCCTGTCTTTATGTCGACGGCGAGGCGCTGCTGCACGAACTCGACCGGGCGGGCTGGTCCGTCTCCTCCGGGTCGTCGTGCACGTCGAGCACCCTGACGCCCAGCCATGTCCTCAAGGCCATGGGCGTGCTGTCGGAGGGGAACGTCCGCGTGTCGCTGCCGTACGGCGCGGTGGCCGACGACGTCGAGGGCTTCCTGGAGACACTGCCCGGCGTCGTCCGGACCGTCCGCGAACGCCTCGGCGCCCCCGAGCCGTCGGCCCGGCCCACCGGCGGGGCGGGCGAGGGCCTGCCGGAGCTGGTGGTGGACTCCCTCGGCAAGCGGTGCCCGATCCCGGTCATCGAGCTGGCGAAGGTGATCGAGGACGTGCCGGTCGGCGGCATCGTCTCCGTCCTGTCCGACGACGAGGCCGCCCGGCTCGACATCCCCGCCTGGTGCGAGATGCGCGGCCAGGAGTACGCCGGTGCGCACGAGGCGCCGCGTGGCGTCGCCTACTGGGTGCGCCGGCTGTCCTGACCCCTCGCGCACCCGCGCCCCGCCGCCCCGGAAGGGCGGCGGGGCGCGAAGGAAACGGCGCGGCGAGGTCAGCGCAGGTGCGTGCGGACCTCGTCGGCGGCCTCGTCGCCGTAGGCCTTGGTGAAGCGGTCCATGAAGTGCGCCCGGCGCAGCTGGTACTCCTGGGTGCCGAGGGTCTCGATGACCAGGGTGGCGAGCATGCAGCCCACCTGCGCGGCGCGCTCGTGCCCGACGCCCCAGGCGAGACCGGACAGGAAGCCGGCACGGAAGGCGTCGCCCACGCCGGTGGGGTCGACCTTGGCCTCCTCCTCGGCGCATCCGACGACGATCGACTCCTCGCCGACCCGCTCGATGCGCACACCGCGGGACCCCAGGGTGGTGACCCGGGTGCCGACCCGGCCGAGGATCTCCTCCTCGGTCCAGCCGGTCTTGGACTCGATGAGGCCCTTCTCGTACTCGTTGGAGAAGAGATAGGCCGCGCCGTCCAGCAGTATCCGGATCTCGTCGCCGTTCATACGGGCGATCTGCTGCGAGAAGTCCGCGGCCCACGGGATGCCGCGGGAACGGCACTCCTCGGTGTGGCGGAGCATCGCCTCCGGGTCGTCGGCGCCGATGAGGACCAGGTCGAGGCCGCCGACGCGGGCGGCGACGGAGTGCAGCTCGATGAGGCGGGCCTCGCTCATCGCACCGGTGTAGAAGGAGCCGATCTGGTTGTGGTCGGCGTCGGTGGTGCAGACGAAGCGCGCGGTGTGCAGGACCTCGGAGATCCGCACCGACGCGGTGTCCACACCGTGCCGGTCCAGCCACGCCCGGTAGTCGTCGAAGTCGGAGCCGGCGGCCCCGACGAGCACGGGCCGTACACCCAGTTGGCCCATTCCGAAGCAGATGTTCGCGCCGACGCCTCCACGGCGCACGTCGAGGGTGTCGACCAGGAAGGAGAGGGAGACCGTGTGCAGCTGGTCCGCGACGAGCTGGTCGGCGAATCGGCCGGGGAAGGTCATCAGATGGTCGGTGGCGATGGAGCCGGTGACTGCGATACGCACGGCTGGGCTGCTCCTGCGGGGGGCGGACGTGGAAACGGGCAACGGAGCTGTCAACGCTACCGGGTGCACCGGTGAACGCCGACACGGAGAAACTACCCGATAGTAGGGCTTTCTCATGTGATTCAGGATGCCTAGGGTCGGCTTATGACCCCTTCCCTGCCCGCCGCCCCGCTCGGCGAACCTGAGACGCTCGCCGAGCTGCTCGGCGACTGCCGCAAGATGGCCCAGCACTGGGAGACCCCCGCCGCGACGGAGGTCTCACGGGTCGCCCCCTCCACCCTGCAGGGCATCACGGTGCCCGAGGCGTCCGCGCACGTCGTCGAGGGCATGGCCGAGTACGGCGACTGATCGGAACCGCGACGCGCTCCGGCCCGTCCAAGTGACGTCCCGCTCCTGAGTCACAGGGGCGTCATCTGCTGTACCCCGTGGTACGGGAGCCGAAGGAGCCACCGTGGAGAGCGAGAGCGCGCCGCCGCGCCGCCGGCGCAGGCCGTCCTGGGCCGTCACCGCGGTCGCCGCGGCCGTGCTGGCCGCCGGGGGCGGCGGCGCCTACTGGGCGAGCGCCCAGGGCGGCACGCCCGGTACCCCCGCCGGCGCCGGGAACGGCGCCGGGAACGGGTCCCCAACGCCGCTGGAGCTCGACGGCGCCACGCACGGCCCGGTCGGCGACCCGGTCCTGAGGACCGACCTGCCCGCCGGTCCGTCGTCCGCCGCCCTTCAGCGCCCCGGCACGGTCTCCCGGTCCGCGGTGGAGAAGCTGGCACGCGCCCTGGGCATGTCCGGGACGGTCGGCTCCGACCACGGCGCGTGGAAGGCCGGCGGCACCCCGGACGGCGGCGGGCCCGCCCTGCGGGTGAACCAGCAGGCGCCCGGCGACTGGGCGTACTCCCGCTACACCACCGCCTCCCCGCCGAAGAAGCGCCTCCCCGCCCCGGGCGACCAGGCGGTGCCCGCCGACCGGGCGCTGCGCGAGGCGGCTCCCGTGCTCGCGGCACTCGGCCTGAAGGACGCCCGCACCGACGCCGGCGAGTCCGCGGGAGCCCTTCGCGAGGTCACCGCGGACCCGCGGGTCGCGGGCCTGCCGACGCACGGGTGGCGCACGGTGCTGACCGTGGGCCACGAGGGCGTGGTCACGGCGTACGGGTCGATGGCGCCGCTGACCCGGGGCGACACCTATCCCGTGGTGTCGGCCGAGGAGGCGCTGGAGCAGCTGCGGCGCTCCGGCACCGGCGGCGACCTGGGGCTTCGCACCTGCCCGACGGTGGTCCCCAAGGAGTCCCGCGCACCCGGCGAGGACCCGGCGCTGCCGAGGCAGCTGCCGTGCCTGCCGTCCGGCCCCCGGGGCCAGGAGATCCGCAAGGCCGAGTTCGGGCTGTCGGCGCAGTTCGTGAGCGGGCGGCGGGCACTGGTCCCGTCGTGGCTGTTCACGCTGACGCAGCCCGGCGTGCGGGGCACCTCGGTGCTGGCGCAGCCCGCCGTGGACCCGGCGTACCTGCGCGGCGGCCCGTCACCCTCGACCGGGCCCGGGGCCCCCGGCCCGGGCACGGCGCCGCGGGCGGGGACGACGAAGGTGGAGTCGTACACCGTCGAGGGCTCGAAGCTGACCCTGCGCTTCTGGGGCGGCGTCTGCAGCAGCTACGCGGCGACCGCCGACGGCTCGGGCCGGGTGGTGGAGGTGCGCGTCACCTCGGTGGAGAAGAACCCCGGCGCGGCCTGCATCATGATCGCCAAGAAGTTCACCCGCACGGTCTCCCTGGACCGGCCGCTCGGCGACCGGAAGGTCGTGGACCTCTCCGACGGCAGCACCGTGCCGCACACCTGATCCCGCACAACGCCGGAGGCGGCGGACACCGTTCGGTGTCCGCCGCCTCCGTGTGCGTGCGCGTCCGCGCCGGGACTCAGTGGAAGGAGTCGCCGCAGGCGCAGGAGCCGGTCGCGTTCGGGTTGTCGATCGTGAAGCCCTGCTTCTCGATCGTGTCCACAAAGTCGATCGAGGCGCCGCCGAGGTACGGGGCGCTCATGCGGTCGGTGACGACCTTGACGCCGCCGAAGTCCTTCACGACGTCGCCGTCGAGCGCGCGCTCGTCGAAGAACAGCTGATAGCGAAGACCGGAGCAGCCGCCCGGCTGGACGGCGACGCGCAGCGCGAGGTCTTCGCGGCCTTCCTGCTCGAGCAGGCTCTTGACCTTGGAGGCCGCTGCGTCGGACAGCAGGATGCCCTCGCTCTGGCTGGTCTCGTCCTGAACCGTCATCTGATCACTCCCGGGTTGTACGGACTGCTGCCACGACGGTCAACCGGTGGCTTCCCGGATTCATTCCTCCGGGTCCGACCGTCTTTCGCGTCATCCATGCTCGCACACCGACGCTGCTCCGGGTAATGCGTCACAGTGACGCGATGCCCATCGTCATCCTGACGCGAACGGGTTATGATAGATAGCGTCAAATAGACGAAAAGGTTGAGCCGCAGTTCCGCAGAGAAAGGGCTCCGGGCCCGTGACCACCACCACCGAACCGCTGGACGTCCAGCCGACCCCGCTCGCGCTGCTTCTCCTGGGCCGCGAGTCCGACCCCCGCAGCGAGCGCGGTGTGGACTGTCCCGGCGACCTGCCTGCCGCCTCCGACCCGGACCTGGTGGAACGGGCCCGCGCCGCCAAGGAGAAACTCGGCGACAAGGTCTTCGTCCTGGGCCACCACTACCAGCGCGACGAGGTCATCCAGTTCGCCGACGTGACCGGCGACTCCTTCAAGCTGGCGCGCGACGCCGCCGCCCGGCCCGAGGCCGAGTACATCGTCTTCTGCGGTGTGCACTTCATGGCCGAGTCCGCGGACATCCTGACCTCCGAGGACCAGGCGGTGATCCTCCCCGACCTGGCCGCCGGCTGCTCGATGGCCGACATGGCCACCGCCGAGCAGGTCGCCGAGTGCTGGGACGTGCTCACCGAGGCCGGCGTCGCCGACGTCACCGTGCCCGTCTCGTACATGAACTCCTCCGCCGACATCAAGGCGTTCACCGGCCGGCACGGCGGCACGATCTGCACCTCCAGCAACGCCAAGCGCGCCCTGGAGTGGGCCTTCGAGCAGGGCGAGGGCCGGGAGAACAAGGTGCTCTTCCTCCCCGACCAGCACCTCGGCCGCAACACCGCCGTCCGCGACATGGGCTTCTCCCTGGAGGACTGCGTCGTCTACAACCCGCACAAGCCGAACGGCGGGCTCACCACGGAGCAGCTGCGCGACGCCAGGATGATCCTGTGGCGCGGCCACTGCTCGGTGCACGGCCGCTTCTCGCTGGAGTCGGTCGAGGACGTCCGCGCCCGCATCCCCGGCGTCAACGTCCTGGTGCACCCCGAGTGCAAGCACGAGGTCGTGGCCGCGGCCGACCAGGTCGGCTCGACCGAGTACATCATCAAGGCGCTGGAGGCGGCCCCGGCCGGCTCCTCGTGGGCGATCGGCACCGAGCTCAACCTCGTGCGCCGGCTGGCCAAGGCGCACCCGGACAAGCAGATCGTCTTCCTCGACAAGACCGTCTGCTTCTGCTCGACCATGAACCGGATCGACCTGCCGCACCTGGTGTGGACGTTGGAGTCGCTGGCCGACGGCAAGGTCGTCAACCGCATCCAAGTCGACGAGGAGACCGAGCACTTCGCCAAGCTCGCGCTGGAGCGGATGCTCGCCCTGCCGTAGCGGGCAGGATGGGCGCATGATCCTTCGCCCCCTCCGTGACTCCGACGAGGACGCCGACGCGATAGCGGTCGTGGCCGCCGCCGCCTTCGGCGCTTCCGACGCCCTGCCCAGCAGCGGCCCGCCCGAGGGGATGCCTCCCGAGCGGGCCGCTCTGCTGCGCCGCCGCAACCGGCACGTCGCGCGGACCGACCCCGGTGGCTGCTGGCTGGCCGTGGACGAGACCTCCGGCATGCCCCTGGGCGTCTCCATGTCGACGCGCCGCGAGGGGACATGGGGCCTGTCGCTGTTCGCCGTGCTGCCGTCCGCGCAGCGGCAGGGGGTCGGACGCGAACTGCTCGCGGCCGCCGTGGCCTACGGGCGCGGCTGCCTGCGCGGCATCATCTGCAGTTCCCCCGACGCGCGGGCGGCGGCGACCTACCGCCGGGCGGGCTTCGCGCTGCACCCGGCGATGCGCCTGGAGGGTGCCGTCCGCAAGGGCGACCTGCCGGCGCCGGACGGGGCGGTGCACGAGGGGTCGGCCGAGCACCGCGACATGATGGACTCCGTGGACCGGCGCACCCGGGGCGGCGCGCACGGTCCCGACCACGACCAACTGCTCACCGAGAGCGGCCTGCTGGTGGTCGACGACCTCGCCGGAAGCGGCTACTGCTACGTCGGTGAGGACGGGTACGTACGGCTGCTCGCCGCCACGTCGCGCAGGCTGGCGACCCGGCTGCTCACGGCCGCGCTGCTGAGCCTGCCCGAGGGCACCCCGGCACGGGTCGGCAATCTGACGGCCGAGCAGCAGTGGGCGGTGGACGTCGGCCTGACCGCGGGCCTGGAACTGAGGACGTCCGGCTGGATCTGCCTGCGCGGGATGCGGCCGCCGGAGCCGTACATCCCCTCGGGCTTCTTCCTGTGAGAGCCGTACGCGGCCGCAACGGGCTCACGACAGGCGGACAACAGACGGACAACAGGCAGAGGGGCCAGGGGCGTTCGCCCCTGGCCCCTCTGCCGTCAGGCCCTGCTCAAGGCTGTCAGACCTTGGTCAGCTCGGGCGTCGGCTCGGCCTCGCCCGCGCCGGAACCGCCCGCCTTCGCGGCCCGCTTGAGCGCCTTGCGCTTGGCCCGCCGCTCCTTGCGGAGCTCGACCATCGTGTAGAGGGTCGGCACGAGCAGCAGCGTGAGCAGCGTCGACGTCAGCAGACCGCCGATGACGACCACGGCGAGCGGCTGGGCGATGAAGCCGCCCTCACCGGTGACCCCGAGGGCCATCGGCAGCAGCGCGAAGATGGTCGCCAGCGCCGTCATCAGGATCGGACGCAGACGGTGCCGGCCGCCCTCGATGACCGCCTCCACCACGCCGTAACCCTGCGCGCGGTACTGGTTGATGAGGTCCATCAGCACGATCGCGTTGGTCACCACGACGCCGATGAGCATCAGCATGCCGATCAGTGCCGGCACACCCAGGGGGGTGCCGGTGATGAGCAGCAGGCCGATGGCGCCGGTCGAGGCGAACGGGATGGACACCAGCAGCACCAGCGGCTGGACCAGGCTGCGGAACGTGCCGACCAGCAGCATGAAGACGATGGCGACGGCGGCGAGCATCGCCAGCGCGAGCCCCGAGAAGGCGTCGCCCTGGTCCGAGGAGACGCCGCCGATCTCGGCCGTCGCCCCCTTGGGGAGGTGGAGCGACTTGATCTTCTTCTGCAGGGCGGTGCTGACGGCGCCGGTGTTGTCGGCGGTCGGCGTCGCCGTGATCGTCGCCGCCCGAGCGCCGTCGATCCGGGTCTTCTGCACCGGCCCGGGGGCCTCCACCACGTCGGCGACCTTGCCCAGCTTCACCGGGCCCACGGGGGTCTCGATGGTGAGCGCCTTGAGCCCGGCGAGGGTCGTGGCGCCCTGCTCGGAGGTGACCCGCACATCGCGCTCGGTGTCGTCCAGCACCGCCTTGCCGACGGTCGTGCCGTGCACGGCCTGGGTGACGGCGGCACCGATGGTGGTGTCGTTGAGGCCGTACTTCGCAGCCTCGGCCTGCTTGGCGTGGACCTCGATCCGGGGCACGGACTGCGCGAGGTCGCTGGTGACGTCGGTGACGTCGTCCAGTCCGGCCACGGCGTCGCGGACCTGGTCGGCGGCCTTGGCGAGGGTGTCGCCGTCGGCGGCCTTCACCACGACCGACAGGTTCTGGCTGCCGAAGCCGCCGCCCGCGGAGACCGAGGTGGTGCCGACGCCGTCGAGCGTCTTCAGGCCGGCGCGGATCTTGTCCAGGGCGGCGGCGGTGTCGCCGGCGTCCTTCAGACGGACCTGGAAGCTGGCCTGGTTGGCGCCGGTACCGCCGCCGAAGGCCGCCAGGAAGCCGGAGGAACCGACGGTGACCTGGTAGTCCTTGACCTCGTCGATGCTTCCCAGCAGCTTCTCGACCTTGCCGGCCGCGGCGTCGGAGGTCTTCAGGCCGGTGCCCGGCGCGAGTTGCTGCTTGACCGTCAGGGTGTCCTGGTCGCCCTGGTCGAAGAAGTTCGTCTTCAGCAGCGGGACCAGGCCGAAGGTGCAGAACAGCACCGCGACCGCGATCACGACGCTGGTGATGCGGCGGCGCGTGGCGAAGCGCAGCACCGGGACGTACAGCCGCTGCAGCAGGCTGCCGGCCTCCTTCGCCTCCGCCGCCCGGCGGATCTCGTCCGGGTCCACGGTGCCGGCGTCGGCCGGGGGCTTGAGGAACCAGTACGAGAACACCGGCACCACCGTCAGCGAGACCAGCAGCGAGGAGAGCAGCGCGGCCGCCACGGTCAGCGAGAAGGAACCGAACAGCGCCCCGACCAGGCCGCCGACCAGTCCGATCGGCAGGAAGACCGCGACCGTGGTGAGCGTGGACGCGGTGACCGCGCCGGAGACCTCGCGCACGGCGGTGATGATCGCCGAGTGCTTCTCCTCGCCGTAGGCCAGGTGCCGCTTGATGTTCTCCAGCACCACGATGGAGTCGTCGACGACCCGGCCGATGGCGATCGTCAGCGCGCCCAGCGTGAGGACGTTGAGGGACAGGTCGCGGGTCCACAGCACGATCAGCGTCAGCACGACCGACAGCGGGATGGAGAGCGCGGTCACCAGCGTCGAGCGCAGCGACGCCAGGAAGACCAGGATGACCAGGACCGCGAAGAGCAGGCCCAGCAGGCCCTCGGTGGTCAGGCCGTGGATCGACTTGGAGACCGCAGGACCCTGGTCGCTGACGACGGTGAGCTTCGCGCCCTTGCCGAGGTCCCGCTCCATGTCCGCCAGCTTGTCCTTGACCGCCGTGGAGACCGCGACGGCGCTGCCGTCCTGGGTCATGGTGACGGCGATGCCGAGGCTCGGCTCGCCGTCGGTGCGCGTGATGGAGTCGGTGGCGTCCGGCGCCTCGACGACGGTGGCGATGTCACCGAGCCGCACGGGCTTGGCGCCCGCCGGGACGCGCAGGTCCTTGATCTCGTCCAGCGAGGCGTACTCGCCGCCGACCTGGACGGTACGGCTCTTGCCGTTCTCGTCGAAGGAACCGGCGGGCACCGGGTGGCCACCGGCCTGCAGCGCCTGCACCACGGCGGCCGCGCCGATCCCGGCCCTGGCGAGCTTCGCGTCGTCCGGGGTGACCGTGACGACCTGGTCCTGGACGCCGGTGACGGTGACCTGGCCGACGCCGTCGATGTCCTGCAGCACCGGGACCACGGAGCGGTCCAGGCCGTCGGCGAGCGCCTGCTGGTCCAGTCCGGTGGAGGTCGCGGCGAGCACGACGGTCGGGATGTCGTCAGTCGAGCCGGCCACGACCTGCGGGTCCGCGGCCTCCGGCAGACGCGAGGAGACCCGGTTCACTGCCTGCTGGACGTTGGCCACCAGCTTGTCGCTGTCGTTGCCGTAGTCGAACTGGGCCATGATCACGGCCGAGCCCTCGCTGGCCGTCGAGGTGATGCCGGTGATCCCGTCGACACCCTTGATGCCGTCCTCGATCGGCTCGACGACCTGCTTCTCGACGACATCGGGCGAGGCACCCTGGAAGGTCGTGATCACCGAGACGATGGGCAGGTCGATGGAGGGCAGCAGCTGCTGCTTGAGCGAAGGTATCGCGATCGCGCCGAATACGACGGCGACCACGGCCATGAGCGCGATCAGGGCGCGCTGGGCGAGGCTGATTCTGGACAGCCAGGACATCGTGGTGCGGTCTCTTCTCTGGGTCAGAGGATGCGGATTCAGATATCGGTCGTCGGACCACCCCAGCTTCTCCTGTCGGGGAGGGGGGTTTTCTCACTCCGAGGTCGTGGTGTGCGGCGGCCGCGTACTGCGGCTGCGGTACGGCGCCGGGCGTAGTTCAGCGCCCGGCCGGGCGCACCAGGCCGGACTCGTACGCCGCCACGACCAGCTGAGCGCGGTCGCGGGCGCCCAGCTTGGCCATGGTGCGGTTCACATGGGTCTTGACGGTGAGCGGGCTCACGCCGAGGCGTTCGGCGATCTCGTCGTTCGGCAGGCCCATCGCGACCTCGATCAGCACCTCGCGCTCGCGGGCGGTGAGCGCGTCGAGCTCGGGGGCGGGACGGGACGGTGTGCCGGCCTGCGCCAGGAACTGCCCGATCAGGCTCTTCGTCGCGGACGGCGACAGCAGCGCGTCCCCGGCGGCGACGGTGCGGATCGCGCCCAGCAGCTCGTCGGGCTCGGCGCCCTTGCCGAGGAATCCGGCGGCGCCGGCGCGCAGCGCCTGGGCCACGTACTCGTCGGCCTCGAAGGTGGTGAGGACCAGCACCGCCACTCCCGCCAGGTCCTCGTCGCCGGTGATCGCCCGGGTCGCGGCCAGGCCGTCCGTGCCGGGCATCCGGATGTCCATGAGCACGACGTCGGCCCGAGTGCTGCGGGCCATCGCGATCGCCTCGGCGCCGTCGGAGGCCTCCCCGACGACCTCCATGTCCGGCTCGGACTCCACGAGGACGCGGAACGCGCCCCGCAGCAGCGCCTGGTCGTCCGCGAGCAGCACCCTGATCATGGGGGCATCCTCCCACTGCCGCCGGGTGCCCGTGCCGCCCTCAGGCGGTCACCGCCAGCGGAAGCCGGGCGTGCACACGGAACCCGCCGTCCGGACACGGACCCGCCTCGCAGGTGCCGCCGAGGGCCGCGGCGCGTTCCCGCATGCCGATGAGGCCGTGGCCGCCGCCGGGGGCGGCGGGGGCCGGGACGGCGGCGTCGGGGCGGCCGCCGCGGTCCACGACGGTGACCTCCAGGGCCCCGGCGGCGCGGGCGATCCGCACTTCGGCACGGGCGCCCCGGCCGGCGTGCTTGTGGACGTTGGTCAGTGACTCCTGGATCAGCCGGTAGGCGGTCAGGTCGACGGTCGCGGGCAGCGTGCCGGCGCCGTCCTCGGCGACGTCGACCGGCAGTCCGGCCCGCCGGAAGCCCTCGACGAGCTGGTCCAGGACGCCGAGTCCCGGCGCGGGTTCCATGGGCGCCGCGGGATCGCCGGACTGGCGGAGCAGTCCCACGGTGGCGCGCAGCTCGTCCAGGGCGGAACGGCTGGCCTCGCGGACGTGGGCCAGGGCCTGCTTGGCCTGGTCGGGCCGGGTGTCCATGACGTGGGCGGCGACGCCGGCCTGGACGTTGACCAGGGCGATGTGATGGGCGACCACGTCGTGCAGCTCGCGGGCGATGCGCATGCGCTCCTCCGCGACCCGCCGCTTGGCCTCCTCCTCCCGGGTCCGCTCCGCGCGCTCGGCCCGCTCCTCGACGGCGACGATGTAGGCGCGCCGGCTGCGGGTGGCCTCACCGGCCGCGGCGGCCATGCCGGACCAGGCGAACAGGGCGATGTTCTCGGCGGAGTACCAGGGCCTGGCCCCGAAGAGCATGGCGACCACGGTCAGCACCAGGCAGGAGGCGAGCCCGATGCGGAAGGTGGTGGCGCGATCGGTGCGGGCGGAGGCCGAGTACAGCGCGACGATGACGGCGCCGGCCACCGGGCCCCGGCTGTCGCCGCTCGCGGTGAGCAGGTAGACGACGGTGACCGCGCCGGTGAACACCAGCACGCCCAGCGGGCTGCGGCGGCGCAGCAACAGAGCGGCGCAGGCGACGACGCTGAGCACGATGTCGGTGACGGAGGTGTCGTACCGCTCCGCGTGCGGCCCGATGAACATGTTGCCGAGGATGATCGCCAGAACCGCGGCCGCCAGCCCGGCGTCGAGGGCGACGGGGTGGGCCGTCGGCCACAGGCGGGCCCGGTCCCGCATGGAACGATGCTGCACGCTGCCCAACGGTACGGGCCCCGCGGAACGACCGTGCCCCGGTCCGGTGCGGAACCGGGGCCGGGGCACGGTCGGGTGCGCTGGTGCGTCGGTCAGCCGGGGATCAGTCCTCCCCCGGACTCCGTCTGGGGGGACCCCCAGCGGAGCATGGCCCGGACCTCCTCCAAGGTGGCGTCCGGGCCGGGCAGGATCAGCTCGGACGGCTCCAGGGAGTCGTCCGGAAGCGGTGTGCCGAGCCTGCGGACCGCGTCGAGGAGCGCGGTCAGCGTGCGCCGGAACGCGGTCTCGTCGCCCTTCTCCATCCCGGCCAGGAGCTCGTCGTCGAGCCTGTTGAGTTCGGCGAGGTGGCTCGCGTCCACCGTCACCTGGCCCTCGCCCATGATCCTCACGATCACGACGCCCTCCTCAGGGGTGCCTCGACGCTTCTTCCCTCTGCCGGTCCGTGCTCGCCACTGCTCGTTACTGCTTGCTTGCTACTGCTTGTCGAAACGCGGCTGGTCCTGGGGCTGCGCCTGCTGCTGGCGCGGCTGACCGGCCTGCCCGCTCTCGAGGGCCTGCTGCGGGGAACCCCCGGCGAGCTCGGCCTTCATGCGCTGCAGTTCCAGCTCCACGTCGCTGCCGCCGGAGAGCCGGTCCAGCTCGGCCTGGATGTCGTCCTTGGCGATGCCGGTCGGGTCGTCCAGCGCGCCCGATGCCAGGAGCTCGTCCAGGGCCCCCGCGCGGGCGCGCAGCTGCTCGGTCTTGTCCTCGGCCCGCTGGATCGCCAGGCCGACGTCGCCCATCTCCTCGGAGATGCCGGAGAAGGCCTCGCCGATCTGGGTCTGGGCCTTGGCGGCGCTGTAGGTGGCCTTGATGGTCTCCTTCTTGGTGCGGAAGGCGTCCACCTTGGCCTGCAGCCGCTGGGCGGCGAGGGTGAGCTTCTCCTCCTCGCCCTGCAGCGTCTGGTGCTGCGTCTCCAGGTCGGTGACCTGCTGCTGCAGCGCGGCCCGGCGCGAGAGCGCCTCGCGGGCCAGGTCCTCACGGCCCAGGGCGAGCGCCTTGCGGCCCTGGTCCTCGTACTTCGCGGACTGCTGCTGCAGCTGGTTCAGCTGCAGCTCCAGGCGCTTGCGGGACGTCGCGACGTCCGCCACTCCCCGGCGCACCTTCTGCAGCAGCTCCAGCTGCTTCTGGTACGAGTAGTCGAGGGTCTCGCGCGGATCCTCGGCCCGGTCAAGGGCCTTGTTGGCCTTCGCGCGGAAGATCATCCCCATCCGCTTCATGACACCGCTCATGGGCCTCGCGCGCCCCCTTCAGTCGGCTGGCCGGCACACCATCTACAGACCCCACAGTACGGGGCGTGGTTCCATTACCCCACTGTTCTGCTGCGGAAGCGCTCATCCTTGAGAACGATCACAGTTCGGTGACCTCAGGCCCAGGGAGTAGGTGAGGGGCTGGGGGTCCGGTCGGCGACCACGTAACCTTGGTGTTGTGTTCCGACGTCGTTCTCAAGATGAGCAGGCCTCAGCCACCACGGTGGTCGAGGACCGGCAGACCCGTGACCCGCAGGCCCCCAAGGGCCGTCCTACCCCCAAGCGCAGCGAGGCCCAGACGCAGCGGCGCAAGGTCGTGACCGCGCCCGGCGACCGCAAGGCGGCGGCCAGGCAGGCGCGCGACGCGCGCCGCGCGGACATGTCCAAGCAGCGCGAGGCGCTGATGAACGGCGACGAGCGCTACCTGCCCGTGCGTGACAAGGGCCCGGTGCGCAAGTTCGCCCGCGACTACGTGGACTCCCGCTTCCGCGCCGCCGAGTTCTTCCTGCCGATGGCCGTGGTCATCCTCGTGCTGAGCATCGTGCAGAACGAGGCGCTCAAGCAGCTCTCGCTGCTGCTGTGGCTGGTGGTGATCGTGGTGATCGTCGTCGACTCGGCCGTCTCCGCCTTCCTCCTGCGCCGCGAACTGGCCAAGCGCTTCCCCGGCCAGAACACCCGGGGCGCCGTTGCCTACGCGTTGATGCGGTCCCTCCAGATGCGCCGCCTGCGCCTGCCCAAGCCGCAGGTCAAGCGCGGCACGAAGCAGCTCTGAGCGCGGACGGCGGGTTCGCCTCCGTCGCCGGCCGCTGGCTGGACGGGCTGGGCGGACTCCGGAACACAGTGCGCCAGGAGCTGGTGGCCCGCCAGCTCGACGAGCAGATCACCGCCCGCTTCCCGGTGGGCCGCCGGCTGCGCGTCCTCGACGTCGGCCCCGGCCAGGGGACCCAGGCCCTGCGGCTGGCCCGCGCCGGCCACCTCGTCACCGGCCTGGAGGCCGATCCGGCGATGGCGGGCACGCTGCGCGCGGCGCTGGCCACCGAGCCCGAGGGCATACGCGAGCGCGTCACCCTGGTCGAGGGCGACGGCCGGGAGACCGGCCGGTACTTCGGGCCCGGCAGCTTCGACGTGGTGCTCTGCCACGGGGTGCTCATGTACGTGCCCGAGCCCGACCCGATGCTCGCCGGGCTGGCCCGCGTACTGGCTCCGGGCGGGCTGCTCTCCCTGCTGGTGCGCAACGCCGACGCGCTGGCGATGCGCCCCGCGCTGCAGGGCGACTGGACGACCGCGCTGGCCGCGCTCTCGGGCGGCGGCACCACGTACACCAACCGGCTGGGAGTGACCGCCCGCGCCGACCGGCTCGCGGCACTCACCACCACCCTCAACGGCATCGGCGCTCCGCTGCACGCCTGGTACGGAGTGCGGATCTTCACCGACACCGCCCCGGACGGTGACGACGCCGCGCCCACCGAGGTGCCGGAGGAACTGCTCGCCGCGGAGGAGCTCGCCGGGCGCACCGATCCGTACCGTTCGGTGGCGGCACTGCTGCATCTGTGCGGCGTCCGGGACTGACCGGGGCGGGCTACACGCCACAGAGTGTGCCGAAAGCGACACTTCCGGCATGACCGATTCCATGCCGACCTCCCGACGGACGCTCGGGGCCCTGTGCGCGGCGACCGCGACGCTGCTGATGCTCGCCGGATGCACCTCCGGCTCCCCCTCCTCCCCCCAGTCCCCCGCGGCGAAGACGTCCGCGGCGCCGGAGGTCTCGGAGGCGACCGGCGCCCGCGAGCTGCAGGACAACTACCAGGACGTGGTCCGGAACGTGCTGCCCTCGGTCGTGCAGATCACGACGTCCGAGGAGCTCGGTTCCGGCATCGTCTACGACACCAAGGGCCACATCGTCACCAACGCCCATGTCGTCGGGAAGAACACCACCTTCCAGGTGACGCTGGCCAACGACAACGAGCCGCAGAAGGCCACGCTGGTGGCGAGCTACCCGGAGCAGGACCTCGCGGTGATCGCCCTGGAGAAGCCGCCGTCGGGGCTGCGCGCGGCACGCTTCGCGGACTCGTCCAAGGTCGAGGTGGGGCAGATCGCGCTCGCCATGGGCAGCCCGCTGGGGCTCAGCGGCAGCGTCACCCAGGGCATCGTCTCCGCCCTCGGCCGCACCGTCACCGAGACGGCGTCCGGCGGCACCCCCGGGGCCACCATCGCCAACCTGGTGCAGACCTCCGCGCCCATCAACCCGGGCAACAGCGGCGGGGCGCTGGTCAACCTGTCCGGCGAGATCATCGGCATCCCCACCCTCGGCGCGATCAACCCGTCCTCCGGGAACGGGAACAACTCGGCGCCGGGCATCGGCTTCGCGATCCCCTCCTCGACGATCACCCGTATCGCCGATCAGATCATCAAGGACGGCAAGGTCACCTCGTCCGGGCGGGCCGCCCTCGGCGTCACAGGCCGCACCGTGCTCGGGCCGGACTTCAGCCCGGCCGGCGTCGCCGTCATCTCCGTCGTCCGGGGCGGCCCGGCCGCCAAGGCGGGCATCGAGCCCGGCGACATCATCATCGGCGTCGGCAACACCCAGATCCAGACCTCCCAGGCGCTGTCCGAGGCGCTGGCCCCCTCCGCCCCGGGCAAGAAGGTGGACGTCACCTTTGTGCGCGACGGCAACGAGAAGACGGTCAGTGTGACCCTGGGCGAGCTCTAGAACCCCGCCCGGCGGAACACCCGGTGTGGAGGGCGCCGCACGGCGCCCTCCACACCGCGGAGACGGCGGCGCGGGCTACTCGTCGCCGTGCAGGCTCATGGGGCCGTAGATCTTGGTGGAGTCCTCGAAGAGGACGACCTGGTCGGCGCCGCCCTGGAGCAGGTCCTTCCAGACCTCGCCGATCCAGGACTCGGCGTCGCCCTGTGTGGTGAACTCCTCGGGCTCGACCGCGGGTACGACCTCCGTGCCGTCGGTCTTCTCGAAACGCCAGGTCCACGCCATGTCCGTCTCCTCGTCCCTCGGGGTGCCTGCCCGGCAGCGTAGCGTGCGCGGACGCGAAAGAATCGGGACGTGGAACTGACACTTCTCGGCACCGGGGGCCCCGAGGGCCTGCCACTGCCCGGCTGCCCGTGCGCGGCGTGCGCGGTGGCGGTGGGCGAACGGGCGCGGGCGGCGACCTCCCTCCTCGTGGACGGGGTGCTGCTGCTGGACCTCACGCCCGGCGTGGCGCTGGCGGCCGCCCGGTCGGGGCATTCGCTGGCCGGTGCGCGGCAGGTGCTGCTGTCCCATCCGCACGACGGACCGGCGGTGGAGATCCCCGCGGGTCTGCCGGCCCCGGCGCGGCTGCCCGCCGGGCAGGAGATGACGCTGCCGACGCGGCACCGGATCCGGTCGGTGCCGGTGGACGCGCCCGGGGCCGGGTACGAGGTGGTGGCGCCGACGGGCGAACGGCTGCTGTACCTGCCGCCGGAGTGCGGCCCAGCCGGGCTCGCGGAGGCGGAACGCCCGTACGGGACGGTGCTGCTGGACGTCGTGGCGCGGCCCGACGCGCTGGCCCGGCTGCGCGCCGCGGGAGCCGTCACCGGCACGACGGACGTGATCGCCGTGCACCTCGACCACGCGGTGCACCCCGGCCCGGAGACGCGCCGCCGGCTGGCCGCGCTGGGCGCACGCGCCGTGCCGGACGGGACGACGCTGACCGTCGGCGACTTCCACGAGGTGCCGGACCTGCCGCGCCGCACCCTCGTCCTGGGCGGGGCCCGTTCTGGCAAGTCGGCGGAGGCCGAGCGACGGCTGTCGGCCTTCCCGGAGGTGCTGTACGTCGCCACCGGCGGGACCCGGGACGAGGACCCGGAGTGGGCGCGGCGCGTGGCGCTGCACCGGGAGCGGCGGCCGGGCGGCTGGCAGACGCTGGAGACCTGCGACCTGGTGCCGCTGCTCGGGCGGGACGGGGGCCCGGCGCTGCTGGTCGACTGCCTGTCGCTCTGGCTGACGCACGCGATGGACGAGGTCGGCGCCTGGTCCGACGCGAGCTGGGCGGACGGCGGCGAGCGCGAACTGCGCCGTCGTGTGGAGGAGTTGACGGCGGCTTGGCGCGCCACCCGGCGGACCGTGGTCGCCGTCAGCAACGAGGTGGGTTCCGGCGTGGTCCCGGCCACGGCGAGCGGGCGCCGTTTCCGGGACGAACTGGGGCGGCTGAACGCGATGGTGGCCGGCGAGTCGGAGCACGTGCTGCTGGTCGTGGCCGGACAGACGCTGACGCTGCGGGGCTGACCTCGGCGCGGGGCGCGGTGGAACGGTAGTGTTCGATCCCGTGAGCGGCCTGAATCTCGATGACTTCGCCTCCCGCGTGGAGCGCCCGGACGCCGGCGTACGCCGTGACGCGCACGACCGCTGGCAGCGGCTGGTGCGACCGGCCGGGGCGCTGGGCAACCTGGCCGAACTCGCGGAGTGGCTCTCCGCGGCACAGAGCGCGGCCGTCGTGCGGCCGATCGAACGCCCCAAGGCGGTGCTGTTCGCGGCCGACCACGGGGTGGCGGCGCTGAAGGTGTCGGCGCGCCCGGCGGGCACCGCCGTGGAGCTGGTCCGCGCGGTCCTGGACGGGGCGTCGCCGGTGAACGTGCTGGCGCGTCAGTACGGCGCGGTGGTCCGGGTGGTGGACGTC
Organism: Streptomyces sp. MI02-7b; assembly: GCF_033793585.1. Classification (NCBI taxonomy): domain Bacteria; kingdom Bacillati; phylum Actinomycetota; class Actinomycetes; order Kitasatosporales; family Streptomycetaceae; genus Streptomyces; species Streptomyces sp. MI02-7b. Next base: position 89,405 of record NZ_JARAWX010000014.1, read on the forward strand.
GGTGTGGACACCCCCGCCGAGGAACTGCCCGCCGAGGTCACGGCGCACCGGGTGCGGCGCGGCTCGGGCCGGATCGACGTCGAGGACGCGCTGACGGCCGAGGAGGCCGAGGCCGCGTTCCGCGCGGGCATGGCGGTCGCCGACGAGGAGGCGGACTCCGGCACCGACCTGGTCCTGCTCGGCGATCTGAGCGTCGGCGGCACCACGGTCGCCGGGGTGCTCATCGCCGCGCTCTGCGGCACGGACGCGTCCGTGGTGACGGGCCGCGGCTCCGGCATCGACGACGTGGCCTGGATGCGCAAGTGCGCGGCGATCCGGGACGCGCTGCGCCGGGCGCGGCCGGTCCTGGGCGACCAGTTGGAGCTGCTGGCCGCGGTGGGCGGCGCCGACGTGGCCGCGATCACCGGCTTCCTGCTGCAGGCGGCGGTGCGCAAGCTGCCCGTGGTCCTGGACGGCGTGGTGTCGGCGGCGTGCGCGCTCGTCGCGCAGCGCATCGCCTTCCGTGCGCCGGACTGGTGGCTGGCCGGGCAGGCGAGCGGCGAACCGGGCCAGGCCAAGGCACTGGACCGGCTGTCGATCGAACCGCAGCTGGACCTGAAGGTGACGGCCGGCGAGGGCACGGGTGCGCTGCTCGTACTGCCGCTGCTCAAGGCCGCCGCGGCACTCTCCGCCGAACTGCCCGAACGCGCCTGAGGCCTGACGGCCTCGGCGGCCCCTTAAGGTGACCGGCACGACCGGCCGGCCGACCGCGACGCGCACGCTCGTCGCGCAGCGCATCGCCCTCCGCACGCCGCCCCGCGGGCGTCGCCCGGCCGGGCAGGCGAGCGGCGAACCGCGCCAGGCCAAGACACCCGACCCGAGGTGACGGCCCGCAAGGGCACGAGCGCGTCTTGAGGCCTGACCGCCTCGCCGGACCCTCAGCGTGACCGCACGACCGGCCGGCCGTACGCGGCGCGCGGCAGGTGCACCCGCGCGTCGTACGCGCCGGTTCGCCGGGTGCGCGCGGCGGATGGGGCGTCACCGGACGGTCCGCGCGGCTCGGCTTCGTGCCCCGCAATCCGCACCGGTCTCCGTGATCAGACGCCCGGACGAGGTCGCGCCGAACCCTGGAACAGGCGCGGCCGAGCCTCGCGTTGCTCCGGCCGGTTCCGGGGCGCGGCACGGGCTGCGGACCGGACCGGTGCGGCGGATCCGGCCGGCGAACCGCGGCGGACGGCTTCCCCGGCGTCCCCCGGCTGCCGTCGCCCCGCCGGTGAGCATCGCACGCCGCCCCGCGGCACTCCCCGCGGGCGTCACTGCGGGTCACCTCTGTCGTGCGCGGCACAGGTCCGTGCCGCCTGCCCCGGCCCGATCAGTGCTCGGTGAAGCCGCCGAGCCAGTCCTGCAGGCGCCGCGTCGGGCCCCGCCAGCGGGCGGCGTGCCTGGCGGCGCGCAGTTCCGCGCGGTGGGCCGTCCTCGGGCGCCGCCCGTACAGCCGCTCGGCCCACAGGGAGTCCGGGCGGGCCAGCCGGAGTGCGCCGACCAGGGCGACGAAGGGCACGAAGACGCCCACCACGGCGGTGCGGAACTTGCCCTTCACCAGGGCGGCCAGGACGAAGAGGAAGTTGACGACGATCGTGAGGACCGCCGTCAGGCGGTTCTGCTGCTGGTCGGCGGAGAGCGAGTCGACCTCGAACGGGGCGAGGCCGCCGAGCAGCATGAGCACAAGGGAGAAGGTGATCACGACGGCCTCCACGCTCTTGCGGCCGCGCTCGCTCCAGTACACGTCGTCCAGGTAGAGCACCAGCGCGAACTCGTCGAGCACGAGCCCCGCTCCGATGCCGAAGACCACGGCCGCCAGCCCCGCCCCGAAGCCGTGCGTGGAACTGGCCACGGCCCCGAAGCCGCCGATCGTCATGAGGATGATGCCGGGCACGACGTGGTGGATGTGCGTCCCGCCCGAGGAGATGTTCCGGAACGGGCCCTTTCCGGCGCGGATCAGGCGGGTGATGGTCCGTGTGATCACGAAGGTCGCGACGAAGGCGAAGAGGGCGAGGAGCAGTGGCAGCTTTCCCGGCTCGATGATGTTGCGGTACCACCAGTCGCTCATACCGATTGCTCCCGTTCGGCCTGGTATGCGCACTATACGGTCAGGAAGCGGCCGTTACTCTGCACGCCATGACCGCCAGCCCCGCCGCCGCGACCCCCGCCGACGGACTGCGGTTCGCCTTCGGCACCCTGACCGTGCTGCGTGTGCGGGTCACCCGCTGGGACCGCCCGGCGGCCCGGGCGGGGATGCTGGCCGCCCCCCTGGTCGGCCTGGTCGCCGGGCTGTTCGCCGCGGCGGCCGGCGGGGTGCTGCTGCTGCTCGGCTGCGGACCGCTGCTCGCCGCGGCCGGCACGGTCGCGGTGACCGCCGCGCTCACCAGGGGACTGCATCTGGACGGACTCGCCGACACCGCCGACGGACTGGGCAGCGGACGGCCCGCCGAGGACGCGCTGCGCATCATGCGGCAGTCGGACATCGGGCCCTTCGGCGTACTGACCCTGGTCCTGGTCCTGCTCGGCCAAGTCGCCGCGCTGGCCGGGGCGTACGGGACCTCGTGGGCCCGCGGGGCGGCCGCTTTCGCGGTGGCGTCGGTGGCGGCCCGCACCGCCGTGACGCTCGCCTGCCGCGAAGGGGTGCCCCCGGCCCGGCCGGAGGGGCTGGGTGCGGCGGTGGCCGGCGCGGTCCCGGCGCGGGCGGCGTGGGGGCTGGCCGCCGGGGTGGTGGCGCTGTGCGCCGCGGCGGGGCTGCCGTTCGGCCCGTACGCGGTGGCGCGGTTCGCCGCGGCGGCCCTGATCGCCCTGGGCGCCGCGGAGTTGCTGCTGCGCCGCTGCCGGGCGCGGCTGGGCGGTGTCACGGGCGACGTCTTCGGCGCGTTGTGCGAGACGGCGTGCACCGCCGCCCTGGTCGTGCTGGCGGCGGGCGGCCGAACCGGATAGGGAAAACCCGCGCCTTCGGCCGCGGGGTGCACGCCGCGGGCGGAAGTGTCAGGAGTGAGCGTAAGGTCGGTCCTGCACCCCCGCCCCGCGCCGCCGGGCGATGCCCGGTGCCAAGAATTCGGGCCTCTGAAGGAACAGGATCTCCATCACCGTGACTGCACTGACTCTCAGCACCTCCTCCGCCGCGGCGCTGCGCGCGGACGCCGTCGTCATCGGCGTGACCAAGGGGACGAAGGGCCCCGAGGTCGCCACCGGGGCGGAGGCGGTCGACCAGGCCTTCGACGGCAGGCTCGCCGCGACGCTCGAGACGCTGGGCGCCTCGGGCGCTGAGGGTGAGGTGACCAAGCTCCCCGCCCCGGCCGGGCTGAAGGCGCCGGTCGTGCTGGCGGTCGGCCTCGGGGAGGCCCCGGCGGACGGTGCCGCGTTCGACACCGAGGTGCTGCGCAAGGCGGCCGGTGCCGCCGCCCGCACCCTGGCCGGCTCCAAGAAGGCCGCCCTCGCGCTGCCGGTGGCGGACGCCGCGGCCGCCCAGGCGGTCGCCGAGGGCGCGCTGCTGGGCGCGTACGCGTACACCGCCTACCAGGCCGGCAACGGCAAGGCGCCGCTGGCCGAGGTGGCGCTGGTCGGCGCCAAGCCGCGCGACAAGGCCTTCAAGGCCGCCGCCGAGCGCGCCACGGTCATCGCGGAAGAGGTCAACCGCTCCCGTGACCTGATCAACATGCCGCCGAACGACCTCACGCCGAAGGCCTTCGCCGCCTTCGTGCAGGAGGCCGCCAAGGAGCACGGCCTCAAGGTCGAGGTGCTGGACGAGAAGGCGCTCGTCAAGGGCGGCTACGGCGGCATCATGGGCGTCGGCCAGGGCTCGGCGAACCCGCCGCGCCTGGTGAAGGTCGTCTACAGCGGCGGCAAGGGCCGCGACGCCAAGCACCTCGCGCTGGTCGGCAAGGGCATCACCTACGACTCGGGCGGCATCTCGCTGAAGCCGGCCGGCCACAACGAGACCATGAAGTGCGACATGAGCGGCGCCGCCGCCGTGTTCTCCACCGTGGTCGCCGCCGCGCGCCTGGGCCTGCCCGTCACCGTGACCGGCTGGCTGGCGCTCGCCGAGAACATGCCCTCCGGCGCGGCCACCCGCCCCGGCGACGTGCTGCGGATGTACAGCGGCAAGACCGTCGAGGTGCTCAACACCGACGCCGAGGGCCGCCTGGTCATGGCCGACGCGATCACCCGCGCCTCGGAGGAGAACCCGGACGCGATCATCGACGTGGCGACGCTGACCGGCGCCATGGTGCTGGCCCTCGGCACCCGCATCTTCGGTGTCATGTCCAACGACGACGCCTTCCGCACCGCGGTGCACGAGACGGCGGGCGAGGTCGGCGAGCAGTCCTGGCCGATGCCGCTGCCGACCGACCTGCGCAAGGCAATGGACTCCCCCACCGCCGACATCGCGAACATGGGCGAGCGGATGGGCGGCGGCCTGGCGGCCGGCCTGTTCCTGAAGGAGTTCGTCGGCGAGGGCATCACCTGGGCCCACGTGGACATCGCGGGTCCCGCGTTCAACGAGTCCGGCCCGTTCGGCTACACCCCCAAGGGTGGAACCGGCTCCGCCGTGCGCACCCTGGTGCGGCTGGCCGAGAAGGCCGGCGAGGGCGAGCTGCTCTGACCGCGGTGTAAGCCTCGGCACATTCCGTACGGCCCCGGGTATGGCATCCGGGGCCGTACGCGTTCGCCAAGAGCGAGCAAAGGGACAACGCACTCCCGTATTTCACCGGGGATACCGGCGAGTAAGCCTGGCCAGGGGCGTTCCGTACGTCTCACACCCCGGCCCGGTGCCTCGTCCGCCCCGAACAAGTGCGAAGATGTTGTCTCGGCACGACAGGGCCCCGTTTAACAGAAGCGGCCGAACAAAAGCCGCCGCCCGGTCATGACGGACCGGCTCCGGCGTATCCATGCATGGAGGACGTGACGTGGCGAACGACGCCAGCACCGTTTTCGACCTAGTGATCCTCGGTGGCGGTAGCGGCGGCTACGCCGCAGCGCTGCGCGCGGCGCAGCTCGGTCTGGACGTCGCCCTGATCGAGAAGGACAAGCTCGGCGGCACCTGCCTGCACCGCGGCTGCATCCCCACGAAGGCTCTGCTGCACGCCGGTGAGATCGCGGACCAGGCCCGCGAAGCCGAGCAGTTCGGTGTCAAGGCCTCCCTGGAGGGCATCGACATCGCCGGCGTCCACAAGTACAAGGACGACGTGATCGCGGGCCTCTACAAGGGTCTGCAGGGCCTGGTGGCCTCCCGCAAGGTCACCTACGTGACCGGCGAGGGCCGCCTGTCCTCCCCGACCTCGGTGGACGTCAACGGCCAGCGCTACACCGGCCGCCACGTGCTCCTGGCGACCGGCTCCGTGCCGAAGTCGCTGCCGGGCCTGACCATCGACGGCGACCGGATCATCTCCTCCGACCACGCGCTGGTCCTGGACCGCATCCCGAAGTCCGCCATCGTGCTCGGCGGCGGCGTCATCGGCGTCGAGTTCGCCTCCGCGTGGAAGTCCTTCGGTGTCGACGTCACGGTGGTCGAGGGCCTGCCCCACCTCGTGCCGGTCGAGGACGAGAACAGCTCCAAGCTGCTGGAGCGCGCCTTCCGCAAGCGCGGCATCAAGTTCAACCTCGGCACCTTCTTCTCCAAGGCCGAGTACACCGCCGACGGCGTCAAGGTCACCCTCGCCGACGGCAAGGAGTTCGAGGCCGAGCTGCTGCTCGTCGCCGTCGGCCGCGGCCCGGTCTCCCAGGGCCTGGGCTACGAGGAGGCCGGGGTCGCGATGGACCGCGGCTACGTCCTGGTCGACGAGTACATGCGCACCAACGTGCCCACCGTCTCCGCGGTCGGCGACCTGGTCCCGACCCTGCAGCTGGCCCACGTCGGCTTCGCCGAGGGCATCCTCGTCGCGGAGCGGCTGGCCGGCCTGAAGACCGTGCCGATCGACTACGACGGCGTGCCGCGCGTCACGTACTGCCACCCGGAGGTCGCCTCCGTGGGCATCTCCGAGGCCAAGGCCAAGGAGCTGTACGGCGCCGACAAGGTCGTCACCCTGAAGTACAGCCTGGCCGGCAACGGCAAGAGCAAGATCCTCAAGACCGCCGGCGAGATCAAGCTCGTCCAGGTCCGCGACGGCGCCGTGGTCGGCGTCCACATGGTCGGTGACCGTATGGGCGAGCAGGTCGGCGAGGCGCAGCTGGTCTACAACTGGGAGGCCCTGCCCGCCGAGGTCGCCCAGCTCATCCACGCGCACCCGACGCAGAACGAGGCGCTCGGCGAGGCTCACCTGGCGCTGGCCGGCAAGCCGCTGCACGCGCACGACTGATCCACGGACACGCAGACCAATCCGCACAGATCGTTAGGAGCAACCGAAACCATGGCGGTTTCCGTAACCCTGCCGGCGCTCGGCGAGAGCGTGTCCGAGGGCACCGTCACCCGCTGGCTCAAGGCCGAGGGTGAGCGCGTCGAGGCCGACGAGCCGCTGCTCGAGGTGTCGACCGACAAGGTCGACACCGAGATCCCGGCGCCCGCTTCGGGCATCCTCTCGTCCATCAAGGTGGCCGAGGACGAGACGGTGGAGGTCGGCGCCGAGCTGGCCGTCATCGACGACGGCACGGGCGCGCCCGCTGCCGCTCCCGCCCCGGCCGCCGCGGTGCCCGCGCCGGCTCCGGTGCAGGAGGCCCCCGCCCCGGCCCCGGCTCCCGCCGCCGAGGCCCCTGCCCCCGCACCGGCCCCGGCCGGCGCCGCCGAGGGCACCCCGGTGCTCCTGCCGGCGCTGGGCGAGTCGGTGACCGAGGGCACCGTCACCCGCTGGCTGAAGTCGGTCGGCGAGAGCGTCGAGGCCGACGAGCCGCTGCTCGAGGTCTCGACCGACAAGGTCGACACCGAGATCCCGTCGCCGGCCGCAGGCACCCTGCTGGAGATCCTGGTCGGCGAGGACGAGACCGCCGAGGTCGGCGCCAAGCTCGCCGTCATCGGTGCCGCCGGTGCCGCGCCCGCCGCCGCTCCGGCCCCCGCCGCCCCCGCACCGGCCCCGGCCGCCGCGGCTCCGGCCCCCGCCCCGGTCGCTCCCCCGGCCCCCGCTCCGGCGCCTGCTCCGGCTCCGGTCGCCCCGGCTCCGGTCGCCCCGGCCCCGGCCCCCGCGCCGGTCGCCGCTCCGGCTCCGTTCACCCCGGCCCCGGCCCCTGCGGCCGCCCCCTCGGCGACCGCGCCCACCGACGAGGGCGCGTACGTGACCCCGCTGGTGCGCAAGCTCGCGGCCGAGAACGGCGTGGACCTGGCCTCGGTCAAGGGCACCGGTGTCGGTGGCCGGATCCGCAAGCAGGACGTCCTGGCCGCCGCGGAGGCCGCCAAGGCCGCCGCCGCCGCGCCGACCGCCCCGGCCCCGGCCGCGGGTGTCACGGTGCCGGCCGCCGCTGCCGCGCTGCGCGGGCAGACCGTCAAGATGTCGCGCATCCGCAAGGTCATCGCCGACAACATGATGAAGGCCCTGCACAGCCAGGCGCAGCTGTCGACCGTGGTCGAGGTGGACGTCACCAAGATCATGAAGCTGCGGGCCCGGGCCAAGGAGTCCTTCCTGGCCCGCGAGGGCGTCAAGCTCTCGCCGATGCCGTTCTTCGTCAAGGCCGCCGCAGAGGCGCTGAAGGCCCACCCGGTCGTCAACGCCAAGATCAACGACGACGGCACGATCACCTACCACGACGCCGAGAACATCGGCATCGCGGTCGACTCCGAGCAGGGCCTGATGGTCCCGGTCATCAAGGGTGCCGGCGACCTGAGCCTGGCGGGCATCGCCAAGAAGACCGCCGAGCTGGCCGGCAAGGTCCGCAACAAGAAGATCAGCCCGGACGATCTGTCCGGCGGCACGTTCACGATCAGCAACACCGGTTCGCGCGGTGCGCTGTTCGACACGATCATCGTGAACTACCCGCAGGTCGCCGAGCTGGGCATCGGCGCCACCGTGCGCCGCCCGATGGTGATCAACCACCCGGACCTGGGCGAGACCATCGCGATCCGCGACGTGGCGTACCTGACCCTGTCGTACGACCACCAGCTGGTCGACGGCGCGGACGCCGCCCGCTACCTGAACGACGTCAAGGCCCGCCTGGAGGCCGGCGAGTTCGAGGGCGACCTCGGTCTGTAATCGACCGCACGTCGCCGCGGGACCGTACGACGGCCGAGGCCCCAGCCCCTTCGCGGGCTGGGGCCTCGGCCGTTCCCGCGGGAAATCCCGTGCCGCGGTGAGTGGTTGGGGCACCGCGGCCGTACTTCAGGGGGCATGGCCATGCACCGCCGGCAAGGACGGGGAGGCACCGCCCCCTCGGTGGCCCCAACGCCCTTGCGGGTCGCGCGCTGCGTCGACCTTCCCCCGCGCCGAGGCGCGCGCAGCGGGCACCACAGGGGCCGGTCCGGCTGTCCGGACCGGCCCCGCCGCGGTGTCGGACCCAGGGCTTAGCCTCGACGGCATGCGCGCGGCACGGCTGATCCACCTCGTCCTGCTCCTGCAGTCCCACGGCTCCATGACGTCGGCCGAGCTCGCCGGGGCCCTGGAGGTGTCCGAGCGGACCGTCGGCCGGGACGTGCTGGCGCTGTCGGAGGCGGGCGTCCCGGTGTACGCGGAGCGGGGGCGCGCGGGCGGCTACCGGCTCGTGGACGGGTACCGGACCCGGCTCACCGGGCTCGCCCGCGCGGAGGCGGAGGCGCTGTTCCTGTCCGGTGTGCCCGCGGCGCTGGAGGCGATGGGGCTGCACGACGCGGGGTCCGCGGCCCGGCTGAAGGTGGCGGCCGCGCTGCTGCCCGAGCTGCGGGACGCCCCGCGCACCGCGGCGCAGCGCTTCCACCTGGACGCGCCCGGATGGTGGCAGGAACCGGCCACGCCCCCGCTGCTGCCGGCCCTGGCGGAGGCGGTGTGGGGCGACCGCCGGCTGCGGGCGCGGTACCGGCGCGCGGACACGGAGGTGGAACGGGAGCTGGATCCGTACGCGCTCGTGCTCAAGGCGGGCGTCTGGTACGCGGTCGCCCGCACCGAGGGGGACGTCCGGGTGTACCGGGTGGACCGCTTCAGCGCCGCGGACGTCCTGCCCGAAGGATTCGCCAGGGACCCGGGGTTCGACCTGCCCGCGTTCTGGCAGGCGCGGGCCGCCGAGTTCGCGCGGTCCGTGCTGCGGGCCGAGGTCGTGCTGCGGCTCACCCCGGAGGGCGCCCGGCACCTGCCGTACGTCGCCGACACGGCCGCCGCCCGCGAGGCGCTGGACGCGGCCGCGCCGCCCGACGCGGACGGCCGGGTCACCGTCACACTGCCCGTGGAGTCCCTCGACGTCGTCTACCACCAACTGCTCGCCCTCGGCCCCGAGGCCGAACTCCTCTCCCCCGCCCCGCTCCGCGCCCGCTTCGCCCGCGCGGCCCGCACCATGGCGGCGGCCTACGACGGCTGACCGCCGCCGCCCGTCGACTCCCGCGTCGCCCGCCCGTCCCGGCGGCGTCAACACCCGGGCGCACAGGCCCCCGCGCGGGCAGAGTAACGTCACGACACGGGCGCATCCGCGTCTCTCCGCGTGCGGGGGCAGGCCCCAGACACGATGCTGGAGCGGTGATGGACGAGACGGAGTTCTGGGAGATCGTCGACAGTACCCGGACGGCGGCGGGCGGGGACCCGGAGGAGCACGCCGATCTGCTGGTGGAGCGGCTGACGCAGCTCGACCCGGAGTCCGTCGTCGATTTCGCGCGGCACTTCGAGAGCCGTTTCAACCGGGCGTACCGGTGGGACGTGTGGGGCGCCGCGGATCTGATGCTGGGCGGCGCGGGTGACGACGCGTTCGACTTCTTCCGGTGCTGGCTGATCGGGCAGGGCCGGCATGTGTTCGAGGGCGCGGTGCACGACCCCGACGCGCTGGCGGAGCTGGCCGAGAGTTTCGACCCCGAGGTGGACGGCGACGCCGAGGACCTGGGCTACGCGGCCGACGAGGCGTACGAGCAGCTGACCGGGGTGCGGCTGCCGGATCTGGACCTGCCGCCGCAGCCGGCCGAGCCGGAGGGCGTCTACGTCGACTTCGAGAACGCGGACGCGGTGGCGCAGCGCTTCCCCCGGCTGTGGGAGCGCTTCGGCTGAGCCCCGCCCCGGGCGGCAGCGGTCGCGGCGGCGGTCACAGCGCCCGCCCCATCAACACGTCGTCCACGTAGACGCCGTCCAGCAGGAACTCCCCGGGCAGGACGCCCTCGACCGTGAAGCCGGCCGCCTCGTACAGCCGCCGGGCCGGGGTGTTGTGGCCCAGCACCCGCAGTGTCACCCGCCGCGCGCCCTGCCCCCGGGCGGCCTCCAGTGCCGCCATGACGAGTTCGAGCCCGACGCCGCGGCCGCGGGCCCAGGTGTCGACCGCAAGGCCCTGGATCTGGCGTACATGGGCGTTGGAGGCCAGCGGCGTCGGCGGCACGAGGCGCAGGTATCCGGCCGTCCGCCCGTCGACCTCGGCGACCAGGTACGCGTCGGGTCCGGAGCGCTCGCCGAAGAAGTCCTGGTGCTCCTGCGGCGGCGGCGCGACCGCGTGCAGCGTCGACCACGTGGCACGGTCCAGCCGGGCCAGGGCGGGGTCGTCGGAGAGCAGGGCGGCGCGCACACGTATCCCGGACATGCCCGTCACCCTGTCACAACGGGCGGCGCCGAGGCGCGACCATGTCCCCATGCGTATCGCGATCACCGGCTCGTCCGGTCTCATCGGTTCCGCCCTGGTCCGCTCCCTGCTCGCCGACGGCCACGAGGTCGTACGCCTCGTCAGGCGGCCGCCCTCCGGGGCGGACGAGGCGCGCTGGGACCCCGAGGGAGGCGGGATCGACGCCTCGGCCCTGGAGGGTGCCGAGGCCGTGGTCAACCTCGCGGGGGCGAACGTGGGCGACCACCGCTGGACGGACGCGTACAAGCGGACCGTCCACGACAGCCGGGTGCGGGGCACCGCGACGCTCGCCGGCGCTCTGGCCTCGCTGGCCACTCCGCCGCGCGTGCTGGTGAGCGGGTCCGGGATCACCGCGTACGGCGACACCGGCGACCGCCGGGTCGAGGAGGACGCCCCGTACGGGGAGGGCTTCCTGCCGGACGTGTGCCGCGACTGGGAGGCCGCCGCGGCCCCGGCCCAGGACGCGGGCATCCGGACGGCGTTCGCCCGCACGGGCCTGGTCGTCTCGGGCCGGGGCGGCGCCTGGGCGCGGCTGTTCCCGCTGTTCAAGGCGGGGCTGGGCGGACGGCTGGGCAGCGGACGGCAGTACTGGAGCTTCATCTCGCTGCACGACCAGGTCGCCGCGCTGCGCCACATCATCGACCACGACACGGTCTCCGGGCCGGTCAACCTGTGCGCGCCCGAGCCGCTGACCAACGCCGAGGTGACCGCCGCCATGGCCCGGGTGCTGCGCAGGCCCGCGCTGTTCCCGGTCCCCGCGCCCGTCCTGCGCACCGTCGTCGGGGAGTTCTCCACCGACATCCTCGGCAGTACGCGGGCCGTGCCGCGCAAGCTCCTCGACACCTCGTTCGCCTGGGCCCACCCCGGCATCGAGGAGGCGATCCGCGCGGCACTGGCCGAAGAGCGGCACTGAATGCCACCACGCGGCCCCCGGGCGGCATCAGTTGGCGAAGTTCTGGGCATGACGCTTCCAGCGCCAGCTGACGCGAGCGGGGAAACGTGCCGACCTCGGGGAGGGGCAACGTGCTCTCAACAGCACGCTCTACCGGTTCTTCTACGGACGTATGCGTGATCGGGGCCGGTGTCGCCGGCCTGTCGGCGGCGCATCATCTGATCAGTGCCGGGCTCCAGGTGACCGTCCTGGAAGCCGACGACCGGGTCGGTGGGCGCATGGCCACCGACGAGGTGGACGGCTTCCTGCTGGATCGGGGGCCGCAATTGCTCAACACCTCCTATCCGGAACTGCTCCGCACTCCGGGTCTGGACAACCTCCAGCTGCGGCCCTTCTCACCCGCCGTCCTGGTGCGGGCCGCGGGCCGCGGCTACCGCGTCGGCGACCCGCGCGGCGCACTGGCGGCGGCCCGCGCGCCGCTGGGCTCGCCGCTGGACAAGGCGCGGTTGCGGGCGGCGCTCCACCGCCTGGCCGACACCCCGGTCGAACGCCTCCTGGAGCGGCCCGAGACGACAGCCGCCGAAGCGCTCTCCTCACGCGGGCTCGCGCCCCGCGCGGTCGACGGGTACCTGCGGCCGCTGCTCTCGGCGCTGCTCTGCGACCCTGGTCTGACGACGTCCAGCCGCTGCGCCGACCTGGTGCTGCGCGCCTTCGCCCTCGGGCGCACCTGCGTGCCCGCGGGGGGCGCGCAGGCCCTGCCGCGGCAGCTCGCGGCCGCGCTGCCGGAGGGGTCGCTGCGGCTGGGCACGCGCGCGGTGGCGGCCTCCACCAACGCGGTGCTGACTGAGGACAAGGAGGAACTGCCGTGCCGGGCCGTGGTGGTGGCCACCGGGGCCCGCGCGGCGGCCGAACTCCTGCCGGGGCTGCGCGTGCCCGACTTCCACGCCGTCACCGTGGTCCACCACATGGCGCCGACGGCGCCGCTGCGGGAGGCCGCGCTCGTGCTGGACGCGGACCGGCGCGGACCGGTCTCGCACTCGCTCCCGGCAAGCCTGGTCGACCCGTCCCGCGCGCCGGTCGGCCGGACGCTGGTGACCTCGGTGCTGCTCGGTGCCGCCGCCGTGCCGGACCCCGACGACCGCGCCGTGCGCGCCCATCTCGCCGAGCTCTACGGCACCTCCACCGCGGGCTGGCGGCGGCTGGCCGTGCACCACGACCCGGAGGCCGTCCCCGCCATGCCCGCGCCGCACGATCTGCGGCGCCCGGTGCGCATCCTGCAGGGGCTGTACGTCTGCGGCGACCATCGCGACACCAGCACGGTGCAGGGCGCGATGCTCTCCGGGCGCCGGGCGGCGCAGCGGCTGCTGCGCGACGTGGGCCTGCGCCCGGGGACCCGGACGGAGCCGCTGGCCGCGTGAGCGGCCCCGGCCGGCCCGGGGAAGCAGCGCCCCGGGGCCGGCCGGCCGCGCGCCGGCCCGTGCGTCAGCCCACGAGGACCCCGAGCGCCGTGGCCCGGTCGTGGAAGGCCCGCACCGACGAGGTGTCGCGGTGCGCGTCGAGCCGGCGCCCGAAGTCCCGGACGTACTCCAGGGCGCGGACCGAGCGCATCTCGACGGCGGCCTGCATGGCCTCGGCGCCCAGCGCGCAGGCCGCGTCGACCTCGCCGAGCCCGAGGCGGGCGGTGGCGAGCACGGTGCGGCAGAACAGCCGGCTGCGGGCGTAGGCGGCGGGCCGCAGTTGCAGCGAGCGTTCGGCGTGCTGGGAGGCGGCGCGGTACTGCTGGAGGTCGCGGTGGCAGTGGCCGAACTCGTCGGCGAGCTGGGCCTCGTCGAAGAAGCGGGCCCAGGACGGCACGTCGTCCCCGGCGCGGGCGGTCTCCAGGGCGCGTTCGGCGCGTACCAGCGCGGCGGTGCACGCCCTGACCTCGCCGAGCAGACCGTGCCCGCGGGCCTCGGCCGCGTGCAGCAGCGCCTGGACGACCGGCGGGGCCCCGCTGCCCACGCCCTGCTGGGCGACCCGGGCGAGCTGGACGGCCTCGCGGCCGTGCCCGAGGTAGACCGCCTGGCGGCTCATCGTGACCAGGACGTAGCCCCCGTAGACCCGGTCGCCGGCCGCCTGGGCCAGCCGCAGCGACTGCACGAAGTAGCGCTGGGCGAGGCCGTGGGCGCCGATGTCGTACGAGGTCCAGCCGGCGAGCCGGGTCAGGTCGGCGACGGCGGCGAACAGCCGGCGGCCCATGGTCTCGCCGTAGCTGCCGCGCAGCATCGGCTCGGCCTCGTGCTCCAGGTAGCGGACCAGGGCCTGGCGGGCGTGGCCGCCGCCGAAGGCGTTGTCCAGCGAGCGGAAGAGCTCGCCGACGGAACGCAGGGCGGCGAGGTCGCCCATGGTGACGCGGTTCCCGCCGGGACCTCCCGGCACCTGGGGCGCCGCGTCGCCGCGGGTGCGCTGGGCGGGCAGCCGGGGTGTGCCGCCGCCCTGGGGGCCCGGGTCGGCGTTGCGCCCGACCCGGTCGTCGGCGCGCCCGATGAGCCAGTCGCGGCTGGGCACGACCAGGCCCGCCGGGGTGAAGGCGATCTTGCGCAGGTCGGCCTGGCTGCCGGTGTCCTTGCGCCACAGCCCGGAGACGATCTCCACGGCCTCCTCGGGGGACGCGGCGAACTCCAGTCCCGCGTAGACCGGGGCCACCGCGTCGAGGCCGAGGTCGTGGGCGGACAGCCGCCGCCCGAGCCGCCGGGTGAAGACCTCGGCGATCAGCGCGGGGGTGGTGCCGCGCGGCTGCTGGCCGCGCAGCCAGCGGGTGACGGAGGTCTTGTCGTACCGCAGGTCGAGCCCGTGCTCGATGCCGAGCTGGTCCACGCGGCGGGCGAGTCCCGCGTTGGAGAAGCCGGCTTCGGCGATGAGGGCCGCGAGTTGGCGGTTGGGGGGGCGCTGCGAGGAACGGTCGGACATCAGTGGTGCGGTCCCCTGCCTTCCGGGCTATCTCCAGAACGGCGCGAATGTAACGTTCTGTGCCGGGACGCTCACTACCAGAGCCTCGCATTCGCTGTAACGGGTGAACCTCCCCCCGCATAACCCCGGAATCCTTCCGTCCGCCCCTCCCGGCTGCTATCCGCAGCCCGCTGCAAGGCAGGGCCGCGGCGGACGTACAGTTGCCAAGGCGTCCGGTATCGATGAACGGGGGCGCCGCAGCAGGCGATCACAAGGGAGCGGCCGTGAGTGAGCTGCACTTCGTCCATCTGGGCTTCGGCGAGAACGCCGTGGAGTATCAGGAGGCATGGCAGGAGCAGCGCCGTGTGCACGCCGCGCGCTTCGCGGACGAGATCCCCGACACCTGCCTGCTGCTGGAGCACCCGCCGGTGTACACCGCCGGCCGCCGCACCGAGGACAGCGAGCGGCCGCTGGACGGTACGCCGGTGATCGACGTGGACCGCGGCGGCAAGATCACCTGGCACGGCCCCGGCCAGCTCGTCGGCTACCCGATCCTGAAGCTGCCGCGCCCCGTCGACGTCGTCGCCCATGTGCGCCGGCTGGAGGAGGCGCTGATCAACGCGTGCGCCGAGTTCGGCCTGGAGACCACCCGCGTGGAGGGCCGCAGCGGGGTGTGGGTGCTCGGCGACCCGATCGAGGACCGCCCGGCGGTCATCCCCGGGCTGACCCTGGACTTCGACCCCCGTCTGCACGACGACGAGTTCGACCCGCGGCTGTCCGGCCCCGAGTACGCCCCCTCCAACGCCGGCCAGCGCCGCGAGGACCGCAAGCTGGCCGCGATCGGCATCCGGGTCGCCAAGGGCGTCACCATGCACGGCTTCGCGCTCAACTGCAATCCGGACAACACCTGGTTCGACCGGATCGTGCCGTGCGGCATCCGGGACGCGGGCGTGGCCTCGCTCAGCAACGAGCTGGGGCGCGAGATCGGCGTCACGGACGTGCTGCCGGTCGTGGAGAAGCACCTGCGAGCCGTTCTGGAGTCGGCCGAGCCGCTGCCGCGCGCGGTCTGAGATGGGAATCCACGGGCGTAGGCTGATGTTCACCGAGGAAATGAAGTCGCGAGAGGGAGTCGACCGTGTCAGCTGTGGCACCTGAGGGCCGCAAGATGCTCCGTCTGGAGGTCCGCAACAGCCAGACCCCCATCGAGCGCAAGCCCGAGTGGATCAAGACCCGGGCGAAGATGGGCCCCGAGTACACCGAGCTGCACGGTCTGGTGAAGCGCGAGGGCCTGCACACGGTGTGCCAGGAGGCGGGCTGCCCCAACATCTTCGAATGCTGGGAGGACCGTGAGGCCACCTTCCTCATCGGCGGCGACCAGTGCACCCGGCGCTGCGACTTCTGCCAGATCGACACCGGCAAGCCGCAGGCCCTCGACCGCGACGAGCCGCGCCGCGTCGGTGAGTCCGTCGTCACGATGGACCTGAACTACGCCACCATCACCGGCGTCGCCCGCGACGACCTCGAGGACGGCGGCGCCTGGCTGTACGCCGAGACGGTGCGCCAGATCCACGCGATGACCGGCACCCGTGCGGCCGGCCGCACCAAGGTCGAGCTGCTGATCCCGGACTTCAACGCCGACCCCGCGCAGCTCGCCGAGGTCTTCGGCGCCCGGCCCGAGGTGCTCGCGCACAACGTCGAGACCGTCCCGCGGATCTTCAAGCGCATCCGCCCCGGCTTCCGCTACGAGCGTTCGCTGGAGGTCATCACCAAGGCCCGCGAGGCCGGTCTGGTGACCAAGTCCAACCTGATCCTCGGCATGGGCGAGGAACGCGCGGAGATCAGCCAGGCCCTGCAGGACCTGCACGACGCGGGCTGCGAGCTGATCACCATCACGCAGTACCTGCGGCCGAGCCTGCGGCACCACCCGGTGGAGCGCTGGGTCAAGCCGCAGGAGTTCGTGGAGCTGAAGGAGGAGGCCGAGGAGATCGGCTTCGCCGGCGTCATGTCCGGCCCCCTCGTGCGGTCCTCGTACCGGGCGGGACGCCTCTTCCAGCAGGCGATGGAGCGGCGCGGCGCGGTGGCCGCCGAGGCCGTCTGATCACCCACCGCACTCGATCGGCGAACGTGCGGTTCGTCACGTCAGGGGCCCCACTCGGGCCCCTTTCGTGTCTCTGACGTGCGGCAGGCGCAGCGGGCCGACGCGAAGGGACCGACCGGGTTTCACGACGGTTTGACCGACCAGTCACGGGCTGGTAACACAATGTGGTGACTCTGGACAAGCGGAACATCCACGCGCGACTGAGCCGTCCTGAGGGGGACACCACCATGCAGGCCGAGGCCGCACAACTCCATCGCCAGAGCACCATCCCCGGCGCCGCGGCGGGCGCGCTGCGCGCCGTGGAGTCCTTCCTGTTCCGTGGCGCCGAGGCCACCGCGCGACGCAACGCCTGGTCGGCCGTGCTCGAGGACCGCAAGCGGGCCAAGGACCGCCGCGAGGCCCAGCACGTCATGGACGCCCTGGTCTCCGCCCGCACGGGCCGTCAGGACAGCCTCTAGCCTCCTTCCCCGCCTTCCCGGCCCTTCCCGGCCCCTCCGGTGGGGCCGGCGCCGCCCGGGACACGTATCCTGTGCGGCATGGCGAGGGAAGAATCCGAGAACAACCCTGGGCGCCTCAAGCAGATCGCCCAGACGTACAAGATGACCAGGCGGGTCGACTCCAAGGTCGGCCTCGTCCTCGCGGCTGTGGGAGTCGTCACCTTCGGTGTCATCCTCGCCGTCGGCTTCGCGATCGGTCACCCCATCTACGCGGGCATCCTGGGCCTCCTGCTGGCCCTCCTCGCGATGGCGGTCGTCTTCGGGCGGCGTGCCGAGCGGGCGGCCTTCGGCCAGCTCGAGGGACAGCCGGGCGCCGCGGCGGCCGTGCTCGACAACGTCGGCCGGGGCTGGTCGGTGACGCCCGCGGTGGCCATGAACCGCAACCAGGACGTCGTGCACCGCGCGGTCGGCAAGGCCGGCATCGTGCTGGTGGGCGAGGGCAACCCGAACCGGGTCAAGAGCCTGCTGGCCGCCGAGAAGAAGAAGATGGCGCGGGTGGTCTACGACGTGCCGGTGACCGACATCATCGTCGGCAACGGCGAGGGCGAGGTCTCCCTGAAGAAGATCCGCGCCACGCTGCTGAAGCTGCCGCGCGTGGTGCCGGGGCCCAAGGTCACCGAGGTGAACGACCGCCTGCGGGCGCTCGGCGACCTGATGAGCAACATGCCGGTCCCCAAGGGCCCGATGCCCAAGGGCATGCGGATGCCGAAGGGCCGCTGAGCCCGCGGGACCGTATACGAACGGAAACGGGACGTGCCCCGGACGAGTCGACTCGTCCGGGGCACGTCCCGTTTCCGTGGGGTCCGGATGCGATCAGGACCCGACGGGTCACATCCGGACCTGGACCGCCTTCACGGCCCTGTCGTGCATGCCGCGGGTGTCGCGGTCCCAGACCACCGCCGGGATCACCAGCAGGAGCAGGAACGTGCGCAGCACCGCCGCGCCGGGGCCGAGCCGCCCGCCGTCCTCCCGGACCACGCGCAGTCCCAGCAGGCGCTTGCCCGGGGTGGTGCCGACGGTGCCCAGCAGCAGCACGCTCATGACACCGAAGACGACCGTGGTCCACGGATTGGCCGCGGCCGCGTCACGGTGCGCGATCAGGCCGTATGCGATCAGCGCGCACAGGCCCCAGTCGATGAAGAGCGCCGCGATCCGCCGCCCGACCGGGGCGATCGAACCGGGGCCCTCCTCCGGAAGGCCGAGGCGCTTGCCGCGGTAGCCGAATTCGACACCCATCCGCTCCGCGGCCGCCTTCGGGCCCTCGATCCACGATCCGATGACATCCCTGTTGTCCACGCGTCCACGGTACGCGGTGCCGCCGGGCCCCCCGCGCGCGACCCGTCAACCACCCGGTGGCTCGGTTAACCTGCAAGAAACAAATGGGTCACGACGGGGAAATGCCCGGTCTCTATCGTCACCTTCAACGTGCGCCACCGCACTGGTCGCACCCATGAGCTGCAATCCGGCCTCCCGGGCCGGGCCAAGGAGGAGTTGGATGTCGTTCCAAAACGCCGACGAGGTGAAGAAGTTCATCTCGGACAACGACGTCAAGTTCGTGGACGTCCGGTTCTGCGACCTGCCCGGTGTGATGCAGCACTTCACGGTCCCGGTCGAGTCCTTCGACCCGGACGAGCAGCTGATGTTCGACGGCTCCTCGATCCGCGGCTTCCAGGCCATCCACGAGTCCGACATGGCCCTGGTGCCGGACCTGTCGACGGCCAAGCTCGACCCGTTCCGCAGGGACTCCACACTCAACGTCAACTTCTTCATCCACGACCCGATCACCGGTGAGCAGTACAGCCGTGACCCGCGGAACGTGGCGAAGAAGGCCGAGGCCTACCTCGCCTCCTCCGGCATCGCCGACACCGCGTACTTCGGCCCCGAGGCCGAGTTCTACGTCTTCGACAGCGCCCGCTTCGAGACCAGCGCGAACCAGTCCTTCTACCACATCGACTCCGAGGCCGGCGCCTGGAACACCGGTGCGGAGCAGGACAACCGCGGCTACAAGGTCAAGTACAAGGGCGGCTACTTCCCGGTCCCGCCGGTCGACCACTTCGCCGACCTGCGCGCCGAGATCACCCTCGAGCTGATGAAGTCCGGCCTGCAGGTCGAGCGCCAGCACCACGAGGTGGGCACCGCCGGCCAGGCCGAGATCAACTACAAGTTCAACACGCTGCTCGCCGCGGCCGACGACCTGATGCTCTTCAAGTACATCGTGAAGAACGTCGCCTGGCGCGCCGGCAAGACCGCGACCTTCATGCCCAAGCCGATCTTCGGTGACAACGGCTCCGGCATGCACGTCCACCAGTCCCTGTGGGCGGGTGGCGACCCGCTCTTCTACGACGAGCAGGGCTACGCGGGCCTGTCCGACACCGCCCGCTACTACATCGGCGGCATCCTCAAGCACGCCCCGGCGCTGCTGGCGTTCACCAACCCCACGGTGAACTCCTACCACCGCCTGGTCCCCGGCTTCGAGGCCCCGGTCAACCTGGTCTACTCGCAGCGCAACCGCTCGGCGGCCATCCGCATCCCGATCACGGGTGCCAACCCCAAGGCCAAGCGCATCGAGTTCCGCGCCCCGGACTCCTCCGGCAACCCGTACCTGGCCTTCTCGGCGCTGCTGCTCGCCGGTCTCGACGGCATCAAAAACAAGATCGAGCCGGCCGAGCCCGTCGACAAGGACCTCTACGAGCTCGCCCCCGAGGAGCACGCGGGCGTCCCGCAGGTCCCGACCTCGCTGTCGGCGGTCCTGGAGTCCCTCGAGTCCGACCACGAGTTCCTCCTCCAGGGCGGGGTCTTCACCCCGGACCTGATCGAGACCTGGGTCGACTACAAGCGGACCAACGAGATCGCGCCGATCGCGCTGCGGCCGCACCCGCACGAGTTCGAGCTCTACTTCGACGTGTGACAGCGCCGCGGGTCACCGGCCCGCGCCGTATCGCTGTTCCGGGGCCGTCGCCCGCGTCCTTCCGCATGCGGAGGGCGCGAGCGACGGCCCCCACGCGTTCCGGCCTGACGTAGGCGGCGTGGTACTTGGCGCGGCCCCGGCGCGGCGCAGTCGTACGGCATGTCGGGAAGCGTGGAGGCGCCCATGCGGCACGGCCCCTTCGGCGTTCGGCAACCCAGACCTTTATTGCGCATTTATTGCAACAACTACACCAATGCATCAACCTGGTGGACGAGGGCGAGGCCGGCCCGTCAGCCCTCGGATCGAGCGCACCTGCGGTCCCAGGTGCGTCCTTCCCGCGGGGTGATCGTCTTTCCACCCGGCACCCGCCGGTCCGGCCGGCCCGCCCTCAGCGCAGCGCGCAGTCCCCGCACAGACCGCCGCCGGGCACCCGGTAGTACAGGCAGCAACTGCGGCGCCGGTAGGCCGGAGCGGCGGGTCCGGCGAGATCGAGGGTGCCGGTGTCCCGCAGCAGGGGGTCGGCCAGCAGAGCCGCCGTCAGACCGGCCGCGCGGGCCGCGGCCCCGGGCCGCCCGCCCTCCCCCAGGCACCAGGCCTGCAGCACCCGCAGCGTCCCGGCCAGCGCCGAGGCCGCGTTCCCCCACAGCAGCCCGGCGGATACGCCGGACACCGCGCGGACGGCCTCGGTCAGCGGGACGAGATGCCCGTGCAGCACCGCCTCGCCGAGCCGGTCCGCCGGCAACCGCTCCCCCGCCGCGGGCAGCCTGAGCTCGTCCGGCACGGCACGGTCCGGGTGCCACCACAGGCGCCCGCCGGTCAGGTCGGGCAGGTGCCCGGTCAGCGCCGCGGGTCCCAGGGCGACCGACCACAGGCGGGCGGCGAGCCCCTGGTGGGCCAGGGAGGCCGCGACACGGCGCTCGCCGGTGCCGAGCCGCCGTCCGACCTCGGCGACCCGCCCGGCCAGCGCCTCCCGCGCGGAGCCGTCGTACACCTCCGCGAGCGGTACGAAGCCCTCGGCGCGCGGCTCCCCGGGCTCCGTGCTCAGGGTGAAGAAGGGCCCCACGGCGCCCGCCCTACCGGTGGCCGGCGGCGCGCGCTGCGGCCGCCGGGCCGGGCGCGGCGGACAGAAGGTGCGGGGTCATGCGCTTCACGCTCCAGCGCCTGGTGGGCGCGCGACGGCGGCGGCCGGGACCGGTGACTCGGGGTCCGGCCACCGTATCAGCGCGCCCACAGACCCCTGACGTGCCCGAGGTGGCGCGTCATCACGGCCCGCACCGCCTCCTCGTCGCGGGCGAGCAGGGCGTCGAGCAGTTCCAGGTGCTCCTGGGCCGAGGCGGTCAGCAGGCCGCGTTCGGCGAGCGCGGTCAGGCCGTAGAGGCGGGAGCGCTTGCGCAGGTCGCCGACGACCTCGACCAGGTGCTCGTTGCCGGCCAGGGCGAGCAGGCCGAGGTGGAAGCGCCGGTCGGCCTCGACGTACCCGATGAGATCGCCGGTCGCCGCGGCGCCGACGATGGCCTCGGCGGCCGGGCGCAGCGCCTCCAGCGCGGCGGGGTCGGCGACGGCGGCCAGGCCGGCGACGGTGGGAATCTCGATGAGGGCGCGGATGTGTGTGTACTCGTCGAGTTGCCGCTCGGAGACCTCGGTGACCCGGAAGCCCTTGTTGGGCACCGGGTCCACCAGGCCCTCCTTCACCAGGTCGAGCAGCGCCTCGCGCACCGGGGTGGCCGAGACCCCGAAGCGGCCGGCCAGGGCGGGCGCGGAGTGCACCTCCCCCGGGCGCAGCTCGCCCGCCACGAGCGCGGCCCGCAGGGCGTCCGCGACGCGTTCGCGGTAGCTGGGCCGCTGCCCGCCGAGGGAGGGCAGGGCGGGCCCGTCGTGAGCGGTCATCGGGCCGGTCCTCCTCGGCTGCCGGGCATGGGGTCGGCGACCAGTATCGGGGCCGGGCGGCTACAGCACGAAACCGGCCGGGAAGGGGTCGTCGGGATCGAGCAGGTACTGGGCCGTGCCGGTGATCCAGGCCCGTCCGGTGATCGAGGGCAGGACGGCGGGGTGCCCGGCCACCTCGGCGGTGCCGGTCAGGCGGCCGGTGAAGTGCGTGCCGATGAAGGACTCGTTCACGAAGTCCTGGAGGAGCGGGAGTTCACCGCGGGCGTGCAGCTGCGCCATGCGCGCGCTGGTGCCCCTACCGCACGCTGAGCGGTCGAACCAGCCGGGGTGGATGGCCATCGCGTGCCGCGAGCGGGCCGCGTCGGAGCCCGGGGCGAGCAACTGGACGTGCTTGCAGCCGCGGATGGTCGGGTCCTCGGGATGGACGGGCGGGTCCTCGGCGTCGATGGCGTCCATCAGGGCCAGTCCGGCGACGAGGATGTCGTCCTTGCGGGCCCGGTCGAAGGGCAGGCCGAAGGCCTCCAGCGGCAGGATCGCGTAGAAGTTGCCGCCGTAGGCGAGGTCGCACGTCACCGTGCGGCCGTCGGCGAGGGTGGCCTTGCGGTCCAGGGCGACGGCGAACGACGGCACGTTGCGCAGGGTCACGGCGGTGGCCGCACCACCGTTGACGGCGACCTCGGCGACGACGAGACCGGCCGGGGTGTCCAGGCGGATCGTGGTGACCGGCTCGGTCACCGGCACCATGCCCGTCTCGACGAGGACGGTGGCCACGCCGATCGTGCCGTGGCCGCACATCGGCAGGTAACCGGAGACCTCGATGTAGATGACGCCCCAGTCGGCGTCCGGGCGGGTGGGCGGCTGCAGGACCGCCCCGCTCATGGCGGCGTGACCGCGCGGTTCGTCCATCAGCAGGTGACGGAGGTGGTCGAGGTGGTCCCGGAAGTACAGGCGGCGTTCGTTCATGGTGGCGCCGGGGACGGTACCGATGCCGCCGGTGACGACACGGGTGGGCATGCCCTCGGTGTGGGAGTCGACGGCGTGCAGGAGGAGGGAGCTGCGCAACGTGCGGCCCCCGCTCAGTTCGCGCCGGCCGCGAGGGCCTGCTCGGTCGCCGCCCGTACGGCCTTCTCCTGCTCCGGCAGGAGCGGCTGGCGCGGGGGGCGGCAGGGGCCGCCGTACCGGCCCGCGACGTCCATCGACACCTTCACGGCCTGCACGAACTCCGTGCGGGAGTCCCAGCGCATCAAGGGGTGCAGCGCCCGGTACAGCGGCTGCGCCGCCGGGTCGCCCGCGACCGCCGCGCGGAACAGCGCGGTGGTGACCTGCGGGAGCGCGTTGGGGAGGCCGGCGACCCAGCCCTTGGCCCCGGCGGCCGGCCAGCTCCAGCAGGACGTCGTCGGCGCCGACCAGCAGGTCCAGTTCCGGGGCGCAGTTCGTCGGCCTGCCCACACCAGTAATATGTCACACAGCACGACCGCCGAACAGTCCCTCGGACCGCCTCACAGCCACCCGTTGCGCCGGAATCCCCGGTGGATGACGACACACGCGACGAGCATGACCCCGACGGCGAGCGGATAGCCGTAGGTCCAGCGCAGTTCCGGCATGTGGTCGAAGTTCATGCCGTACAGCCCGCAGATCATGGTCGGCACGGCGAGGATGGCGACCCAGGCGCTGATCTTGCGCATGTCCTCGTTCTGGGCCATCGTCACCTGCGCGATATTGGCCTGCAGGATCGAGTTGAGCAGGTCGTCGAAGGCGGTCACCTGCTCGGTGGCGCGGGAGAGATGGTCCGCCGCGTCGCGGAAGTAGGCGCGCAGATCGGCGTCGACGCCGGGCAACTGGTCCTGGGAGAGGGACTGCAGGGGACGGCCGAGCGGCGCCACCGCCCGCTTGAGCTCCAGCAGTTCGCGCTTGAGCTGGTAGATCCGGCCGGCGTCGGTGCCGCGGCCGCGGTGGTCGGAGAAGACGTCCGCCTCGACCTCGTCGATGTCCCTCTGCACGGCGGCCGTGACGGCGAGGTACTGGTCGACGACATGGTCGGTGATCGCGTGCAGGACCGCGGCCGGTCCCTTGACGAGCTGGTCGGGAACCGTCTCCAGCCCCTCGCGGAGCGGCCCGAGGGAGCCGTGCCCGCCGTGCCGCACGGTGATGACGAAGTCGGCGCCGGTGAAGACCATGATGTCGCCGCTCTCCACGATCTCGCTGGTCGCCGTCAACCGGTCGTGGTCCACGTAGCGGACGGTCCTCAGGATCGTGAACAGGGTGTCCCCGTACCGCTCCAGCTTGGGCCGCTGCTCACCGTGCACGGCGTCCTCGACGGCGAGCGGGTGCAGCCCGAACAGCTCGGCGACGCCCGCGAACTCGGCCTCGGACGGCTCGTGCAGCCCGATCCACACGAACCCCCGGCCCGACTTGCGCACCCTGGCTATCGCCTCGTACGCGGCGCAGTCGTCCTGCCGCAACCCCTCCTGGTAGACGACGCAGTTGACCACCGCGCTGCCCAGGGGCGAGCGCGCGGGATGGCTCAAGTCCACGCGCCGGTGGCGCAGATGGGCGAAACGGACGGCTTTGCGAAGATTGCTGATCATCGACATATTGGGCTCCTGGACGCGTCTGGCCTGCGCCAGTATGCCCAAGGCCCCGTCTCGCGGGGGATGGCAGGCGCGAAGGGACGCCCGGCTCCGGGGACCGTGGGACGCGCCACAGGACCGGCGCCCTGGTTCGCGGGGGGCGCGACGTGTCTTTTACACTCCGTAGGGCTCCGGCCGTGACGGTCGCAGGCACGCCACGTACTCCGCAGAGATGGGTCCCATGAGCGCCATCAGTATCGGTCAGGCAGCTGTGCTCGGCGTGGTGGAGGGGGTCACGGAGTTCCTTCCGATCTCGTCCACCGGCCATCTGAAGATCACCGAGGGCCTGATGGGCATCGATGTCGACGACAAGGCCGTCGTCGCCTTCTCCGCGGTGATCCAGTCCGGCGCGATCGCCGCCGTGCTGGTCTACTTCTTCAAGGACATCGTCCGGATCTGCAGGGCGTGGTTCACCGGCCTGGTCAACCGCGAGGAGCGGTACCACCACGACTACAAGTTCGGCTGGTGGGTGATCTTCGCGACGATCCCGATCGTGGTCGTGGGCCTCGCCGCCAAGCCGCTCATCGAAGGCCCCCTCGCCTCGCTGTGGGTGGTCGCCGGCTCGCTGATCGTCGGCAGCGGCGTGATGTGGGCCGCCGACCAGATGGGCCGCCACAAGCGCGGCGAGGACGACACCACCTTCAAGGACGCCATGCTCGTCGGCTCCTCCCAGATCCTCGCCCTGCTCTTCCCCGGCTTCTCCCGCTCCGGCGCGACGATGTCCACCGCGCTCATCCTCGACCTGGACCGGGTCGCCGCCACCCGGCTGTCCTTCTTCCTCGGCATCCCGGCCCTCGTCGGCGCCGGCCTGTACGAGCTCAAGGACGCCCTCGGCGCCGGCATCGACACCGCCCCCCTGGTGGTCGGCACCGCGGTCTCGTTCGTCGTCGCCTACGCCTCCATCGCCTGGCTGCTGAAGTTCGTCGCCAAGCACTCCTTCAACGCCTTCATCGTCTACCGCCTCGTCATCGGCGCCCTGCTCTTCGGCCTCCTCGCCACCGACGTCATCGGCGCCTGAGCCCGGTCACGTCCGGCCCGAGGCCGGTCAGGCCCAGGGGGTGCGGCCGGACAGCGCGAGCGCCCGGTCGAAGGCCGACGCCGCAGCGGGGGCGGGCAGCGTGACGGGCGCGGCGAAGCCGTCGTACCGGCGGTAGACCTCCCCGTGCCGGTCGACCACGCCGAGCACGAGCTCGCCGAGGCCGTCGCCGCAGCGGTACTCCTGGCCGGTCGCCCGGGCGACGTCCCAGCCGTGGACGGCCAGCTCCTTGATGATCATCGAGGCGATCTCGGCCGCGGGCATCCGCGCGGGGCCGAGGTCGATCTCACCCTCCCAGACCGCCGGGTCGGCCCAGGCCGCGACGGCGCGGTCCAGTTGCTCCGCGTAGGCCCGCGCCCAGTCCGGCCCGGCGGTGAAGTCGCGGGCGGTCAGCTCCTCGGGGAGCGGCTCACGCAGGGCGCGGTGCTCCAGGCCGTACGAGGTGTAGAGGATCCAGTGGTTGAGCAGGGCCCTGGTGTCCCACGCGGCGCAGGGCGTCGGGGCGGCGAGCTGCTCCGGGCCGGCGGGGACACCTCGGGCGATGCGGGCGGCCTCGGCGGCGGCCTCGGTCAGGTACGCGTGAAGATCGGTCATGCCGCCCACGCTAGGAACGCGGGCGGCACCCGGTCTTGAACAAACGCGACACGCCAGTGACGCCGGCCCGCCCTACACGTCGATGAGGACCTTGCCCACCGCGCCGCCCTCGACGGCGGCGTGCGCCTCCGCGGTGCGTTCCAGCGGGAAGCGGTGCAGCGGCAGCCCCGCCTCCTCGCCCACCCGCAGGGCGTCCACGGTCAGGGCGGCGGTGATCGCCGCGATCGCCTCGCGCTTGGCGGCGGCCGGCATGGTGTAGACGAGCACGCCCTGCCAGCGCAGGTTGCGGGAGAAGGTCTCCCGTACGGGCAGCGTCACCTCCGGGCCGCCGTTGTCGGCGTAGTAGGCGACGACGCCGTTCGGCGCGAGCACGGCGAGGTCGAGCGGCACGTTGACCGCCACCGAGACCTCCGCGACGATGTCGACGCCGTCGGGGGCGACCCGGCGGATCTCCTCCGCCGCGTTCCCGGCCCGGTAGTCGACCACGTGGTGCGCACCGGCGGCGGCGGACAGTGCCGCCTTGTGCGGACCGCTGACCGTGGTGATCACGGTCGCGTCCGACCACCGCGCGAGCTGGATCGCCGCGTTGCCGACCGCGCCCGCGCCGCCGGCGACCAGCACGGTGCGGCCGCGGAGCGTGCCGGGACCGAGCCGGTGCGGGCCGCCCTCCAGCACGGTCAGCGCGCGGTGCGCGGTCATCGCGGGGATGGGGATGCTCGCGCCGAGGTCGAAGGAGGCCCCGTCGGGCAGCGGGACGGCCTGCCGCTCCGGCACCGTGACGTACTCCTGCGCGGTACCGCCGGGACGCTGGTAGGCGGCCTCCCAGATCCAGACGCGCTGCCCGTTCCTGGCGGGGTCGACGCCCTCGCCGACGGCGTCCACCACACCGGCGCCGTCCTGGCCCGGTACCCGCTCGCCGCCGCCGGGCGGGGCGGCCGTCCTCGATTTCCAGTCCGTGGGATTCACCCCGGACACCTCGACCCGCACCCGTACCTCGCCCGGAGCCGGCTCCGGGACGGGCCGCTCGGTCAGGCGCAGCACCTCCGGGCCGCCGCCCTCCGTGTACACGATCGCCTTCATGATCCTTACAAGTCCCGCCGGAGCGGGTTTCTTCCCGTTCCCGGCGGCCGGGGCGTCAGACGCGGCCGAGCCCGTCGCACAGCACGGGGCCGCCCCCGGGCGCCGGCGGCGGCTCGGGGAGCGCGCGCGCCGCCGCGCCCGGGGAGCGCCGCGGGGACCGCGGGACGTACGCGCCGCTGGTGCCGCCGCGGCCGCGGTGCACCAGCACGCCGGAGACCGGATCGGGCACGGCGTCGAGCGCCGCCCGGATGCCGGGCAGGGCGCGCCAGCCGAGCCAGTGCTCCTCCTCGCGGAAGCACAACTCGAAGACCACGCCCCAACCGAACGTGTGCCATTCCCACGCCAGCGCACGGTTGGTGACCGCGGACTCCACGAGCGCGGGCGCGTACGCGTCGCGCCATGCCGCGGCGGATGTGCTGGCGTTGAGGACTTCGATGGACCACCAGTCCGCTGCCATACCCAAAACGATAGGCACTTCGCAAGCCCCCCGCCAGGGTTTGGCACCTGACGGCGCGTCACCGTCTCCCGCGCCGTGGCTCACACGGAGGCGAGCAGCTCCGTCACACGGAGTCCGAAACGGGCGTCGCAGGGGTGGGCGACACCCGTCTCCACCGCCGTGAGCAGGGCGTCCACCGCGTTGCGGAAGGCGTCGACGGGGCCGTCGGCGCGTTCGGGCAGGGCGGCGACCCCGCGGGTGCCGCGGAATTCGACGGCCACACCGGCGGCCTCGGGGGGCGTGGTGAGACTGAGCGTCGCGGTGCTGGACGCGCCGCTCGTGTGCCGGAGCACGAGGTGGACGGTGTCGCCGGGGCCACGGCCGGAGGCGACCTCGGTGACGTCGCCGAGCACCGGCAGCAGCACGGACAGCGCGTGCGGCCCGACGTCCCACAGCGCGCCCTTCTCGCGCCGCCAGGGCGAGTTGGCGTACGGGCTGGCGCCGGAGGTGAAGACCGAGCCGAGCCAGTCGGCGCGGGCGGTGAACCAGCCGTCCTCGGCGGCGCGTTCGTCGATCCACGCGGCACTGGGGGCGGCGAAGCGCAGGGTGAAGAAGACGACCGACGCCACCCCGGCCGCCTCCGCGGCCTCGGCGACCCGGCGCGCGTCGTCCACGCCCGTCGCCACCGGCTTGTCCAGCAGCAGGTGCCGGCCGGCCCCGGCGGCCCGTACGGCCAGCGGTGCCTGGACGTCCGGGGGCAGGGCGACGGCGACCGCGTCCACGTCGGCGATCAGGTCGTCGACGTCGGCGTACGCGCGCGTGTTGTGCTCAGCGGCGAGCGCTGCCGCCGCCTCGGGGCGGCGGCCCCAGATGCCGGTGAACTCCACGCCGGGGTGGGCGGCGAGGGCGGGGGCGTGGGTGATCCCCGCCCACGGGCCGGTGCCGAGCAGTCCGATGCGCATGGTCATGCCTCCTTCGCGGGCTCGATGTGCTTGCGGTACCAGGCGGGGTCGAGCTCGCTGATGTCGACGGCGCTCTGCACCCGCAGTCGCGGCGTGGGCGCCAGGTGGGCGGCCACGAGTTCCAGGACGGCCTCGCTCAGCTCGGCCTTGACCTGCGGGCTGCGTCCGGCCATGACGGCGATCTGCGCGTACACCATGGCGTGCTCCGCGCCGCCGTCGGCGATGACCGCCTCCTCGACGCGGCGGAAACGGGTCTTGCAGGCCTCGGCCTTCGTGTCGACGATCTTGGCGATGAGCGGGTGGAGGGCGAGCGCGAAGGCGCGCCGGTCGAACGCGTCCGCCAGTTCTGCGGAGTAGTCCACGGTGATGTGAGGCATGGCACACAGCGTAAGCGCTGCCCAGAGGCCGTACCGGGCAGGGGTGCCACGGCCCCGGGAGGTGCCCGGAGCGCCGGGCGCGGGCTCGTTCACATCGGGTTAACAACCGGGCAATGGATGCGAAATCACGGATTGTGACGCTGCAGCGGAACAGATCACCCGTCCCGCAAGGCCCACCCACCCCAAGGATGACACCCGTGAGTTACAAGGCCGAGTACATCTGGATCGACGGCACCGAGCCGACCGCCAAGTTGCGCTCGAAGACCAAGATCCTCGCCGATGGCGCGGAGCCGGGCATCTGGGGTTTCGACGGGTCGAGCACGAACCAGGCCGAGGGCCACAGCTCGGACCGGGTGCTGAAGCCGGTGGCCAGCTACCCGGACCCGATCCGCGGTGGGGACCACCTGCTGGTGCTGTGCGAGGTGTTCAACATCGACGGCACGCCGCACGAGTCCAACACCCGCGCGCTGCTGCGCCCGGTCGCCGAGCGGTTCGCCGCGCAGGAGTCGCTGTTCGGCATCGAGCAGGAGTACACCTTCTTCCAGGGCGGCCGCCCGCTGGGCTTCCCCGAGGGCGGCTACCCGGCCCCGCAGGGCGGCTACTACTGCGGTGTCGGCGCGGACGAGATCTACGGCCGTGACGTGGTCGAGGCCCACCTCGACAACTGCCTGGCCGCGGGCCTGGGCATCTCCGGCATCAACGCCGAGGTCATGCCCGGCCAGTGGGAGTTCCAGGTGGGCCCGCTGTCCCCGCTGGAGGTCGCCGACCAGCTGTGGGTCGCGCGCTGGCTGCTCTACCGCACCGCCGAGGACTTCGGGATCTCCGCGACGCTGGACCCCAAGCCCGCCAAGGGCGACTGGAACGGCGCCGGTGCCCACACCAACTTCTCCACCAAGGCCATGCGCGAGGGCTACGACGCGATCATCGAGGCGGCCGAGTCCCTGGGCCGCGACGACAAGCCGCTGGAGCACATCCGCAACTACGGCGTCGGCGTCGAGGACCGGCTCACCGGTGCCCACGAGACCGCCCCCTGGAGCGAGTACAGCTACGGCGTGTCCAACCGCGGCGCCTCGGTGCGCATCCCCTGGCAGGTCGAGGTCGACAAGAAGGGCTACATCGAGGACCGGCGCCCCAACGCCAACGTCGACCCCTACACCGTCACCCGCCTCATCGTCGACACCTGCTGCACCGCCCTGGAGAAGGCCGGCCTCGTCTGAGCAGGGTCCGGCACCCACCGCTTCCGCGCGCCGAGGGCGCCCGTCACGACGACGGGCGCCCTCGGCGCGTGCCGCTGGCTCACCGGACGCGCACGGCCTCGTAGAGGAAGCAGCCGTACTCCACGGCCCGTACGTGCACCAGCGCGACCCTCGGGTCCTTGAAGCGGGTGGCGAGCACGGCCTCGGCCGCGCCCGCCGCGGCCTCCTCCGCGCTGAGCCGCACCAGGCGGCCGCCCAGGATGCGGCCCCCGGCGTCGTACGAGCGCAGCACCCGCCGCTCGCCGTGCAGACCGAGCGCCGGGGCGTATCCGGCGCCTTCGGGCGGCCCCGGGCAGTCCTGCGCGCGGGCGTGCACGAAGACGGGGCCCGTCTCGTCGTACGGACCGGGCCGGGCGCCGGTCGCGGCCGCCCACCGGCGCAACGGGGCGTACGCGACGAGGGACACGCGCTCGCCGGGGCGGCTACGGCGCAGGCAGCAGCGCAGCGGGGCGCCGCCCTCGGCGTCCACCGCGGGCTCGGGCGTCAGCCCCGCGTCGTCGGTGAGGCGCAGCCGCTCCAGGACGGCGGGGTCGAGGGCGCGGACACGGAAAGGGGCGGTGTACGTCGTGGTCATGCCCCCCAGCCTCGCCGCGAAGGCCCGGGCGGTCCGGCGGGTTCCGGACGTCGCGCTCGGCGCGGCGCCGCCCGGGACCTCACGCATCGTCACATCCCGTGCGGCCCAAGGTGATTCCCCGCCATGACGGGTCCGACCCGGGTGCGGCGGGGTGACCTCCCCGGGCTTCACTCGTTCTACGGAACGTGACTTCTCAACAAGCGACCGCCACCCGGACCCGGCGCGGCGCTCCCGTGATCGTGGACGTCGAGGAGGCCGAGGCCGCGCTCGTCGAGAACTACCCGCATCTGGTCCGGCTCGCGTATCTGATCCTGCCCGCCGGGCTCGGCAGGCACCGCCGGGTGATGAACGCGCACACCCTGGTGCAGCGCGCCCTGCCGAGGTCGGCGAGCGAGCCGGACCCGGCCTCGCTCGGGGTGCCCGGGCCGCGCGGCCCGGTGGACCGGTCGTACGCGCTGATGCGGCAGGAAGTGCTGTGCGCGGCGCTGGCGTTCGAGCAGGAGGAGGGTGCCCGCGGCTGGCTGCGGAAGGTGGCGACGGGTGTCCTGCCGCCGCACGTCTGGGGCCTGCGGCTGCACCCGAAGGCGGGCGGGACGGACGAGGCGGCCCTGGACCGGGCGCTGGCCGGGCTCGACGCCCCGGCCCGGGCGGCGTACGCGCTGCTGGAACTGGAGAACCTGCGCCGCTCCGACGGCCGCGAGGTGCGCAAACTGCTCGCCGCCGCCGACGCGCCCGACCCGCGGGCCGCGCTCAAGTCCGCCGAGGCGGTCCCGTACGGGCTGCTCGGCGCGGGCGGGTTCGACCCGTGCACCGTGCAGGCCCGGCCGACGGATCTGCTGCGCAGGCGGCAGCACGGCCGGGCCGGGCTGATCGCGGCCGCCGCGGTGGCGGTCACGGCGGTCCTGGTGGCCGTGCTGGGCGGCGGGCCGGAGCCGTACTCGGCGGGCGGCCCGCCGAACGCGTACGGCGCGGGATTCCTGGACCCGGCGCAGCTGGTCCGGGTGGACGGCACCGCGTGGAAGCGTGCCTCCCGGGTGGACTTCACCGTCTGGCCGGCCCGCGGCGGCCGCGCCGGGGACGCGAAGCTGCTGGGCCGGGCGCTCCAGGTGTGGGCCCACCCCGGCGAGCGGGTGGCGGTCTCGGCCACCAAGGGCACCACCGAGAGCCTGCCCGCGCAGCCCCCGCAACTGCTGTACGCGGGCGACGTGGACGCCGCCGGCGTGGTGCTGATGTACGACGGCCTGCGGCTCGTGCGCTACGCGGAGCCCCGCGACGGCAAGGGCGGGGCGGCCCTGGACTTCACGCGGGTGGACGGCGCGGACGCGTCGACCGCCGCCGTGGTGCTCGGCAGGATCGACGGCAACACACGCTTCCTGACCGCCCCGTGGGTGACCGGGTCGGCGTCCCGCGATCTGCTCGGGCCGGGCCGGCCCGCCCAGAAGCTGGGACGGACGGCGGACGGGGTGACCGACCCCGTGCGGATGCCGGGCGCCGGGAGCGACACTTCCCCGGCCGGCGCGAACGGGCCGTGCGGCACCTCCTGGCCGGCGCTGGAGTTCCAGGCGGCGAAGGGCGTGGGCCCGGGCAAGCCGTTCCTCCTCACCGACCTGGGCGACCTCGTGCCGGTGCACCTGACGTACCAGGCGCCGGACAGCGCCACGCCGGCCGAGGCCGCCGGCAAGGACGCCCTGGCGAGCTGGGCGCGCACGGCCTGCCACCTCGGCTCCATGCGGGGCATGGGGGTCCGTACGGTCAACGCCTGGCAGTACGCCGAACAGCCGCTGCCCGAGGACAACGGCCGGGCTGCCTGGGTGTGCACCCGTGCCGACACCTGGACGGGCACGAACGGCCGGACGCTGGCGCTGTTCCTGCCGCCGGTCGCCGAGCCGGCGAGCCCGGGGGCGCCGGTGGGCCAGAGCACGAAGGACACCGGGGCGTGCGGCAGGTCGGTGCCCCAGGTGCTGGCCGGGGTGCTGTGGAAGTCCACGGCCGGGCACTGGTACCTGCTGGCGGCCGGCAGCCCCGACGTCGCCCGGATCGAGGCCACCGGCGGCGTGAGCGGTTCCGCCGAGGGCCCGACGATGGCGGTGCGGGCCGAGCAGGGCGCCCGGGCCGAGCTGTCGGCGGTGCTCGACTCGGGCACCGGGATCACCACGCTGCGCTGACCTCTCGGGGCCGTCGGCCCGGTGGCCGCCCCGCCACCGGTCCGGCGGCCCCGGCCGTCGTGCCCCGGCCCGTGACCGCGTGGTTCGAGGTGGATCGCGTCCGGCCGTCCCGCCCGCGCAGGCGCCGCGGCCTCCGGCGCAGGTTCCCGTGACGCCGCGCGCCCGGCACGCTCCGCCTTGCGCCCGGTGGGCCCGCCCGGCGAGGGCCGGTGCGGGGGCGACGACAATGGCGGCATGAACGACCTCTGCTTCCGGCTCGCGGAGCACTACGACGCCCCCCTCCTCGTACGCCTCCGGGACGGCGCCGCGCGCTGGATGCAGGAGCAGGGCATCGACCAGTGGAAGCCCGGTGAGATGGGCGAGGACCACTTCCGGGCCCGCATGGCCGAGGGCGAGGTGTGGCTCGCCGAGAGGAACGGCGGCCGGGTCGTCGGCGGCTGGGAGCTGTGGTGGACGGACGAGCCCGCCTGGGGCGTGCGGCCGCCGGACGCCGGCTATGTGCACCGGCTGATGGTGGACCGCGCGACGGCCCCGCGCGGCGCGGGCCGGGCCATGCTCGCCGAGGCCGAACGCCGCATCGCCGCCACGGGGCGCGGTTGGGCCCGCCTGGACTGCGTGGCCGGCAACGCCCGGCTGCGCGACTGGTACGTGACGGCCGGCTACACGGTCGTCGGCGAGCAGCCCCGCAAACAGGGCGGCAAGGGCAGCCCGTACCCGGTGACGCTGCTGGAGAAGAAGCTGTAGAACGTCAGAAGCAGAGCGTCAGAAGCGGAGCGGCCCGCCCGGAGGTCCGGGGCGGGCCGCTCCGCCGCCGGGGGGGCGGCAGGATCGCGGGTCAGGGCTGTGCGCGGCGGGCCCGGTCGTAGGCCGCGTCGGCCGCCCGCCGGATCTCCTCCCGGTCCCGCAGGATCGCCGCCATCTCCTCCTCGCTGCCGGGGCCCGGGCCGGGCCCGCGGTTCGTGAGCCGGTCGTAGAGGAAGCGGCAGGCCGCGTCCTCGGTACCGAAACGCCCGTGCGGGTCGTCCACACCCCGCTCGTGGTTGCCCACGACCCAGGCGTCGCCCTCCTGCCGGAGGTACCTGAAGTCCACGGGGCGCGGGGTGTTCTCGTGGACGCCGGGGATCTCGTACAACCCGTCGGCCACGCCCGCGGCGGCGAGCGCCTCGCACAGCTCACGTCGGTTCATCGGGACCTCGTCAGTTCAGGCGCGCCAGGTCGCCGTTGACCACGTGGGCGCCCACGCTGTCGCCCGGCGGCAGCACGTACTGGACGCCGTTGCCCGGCTGCCCGAACCAGGGCTCGATGAAGCCCGCCTGGACCGTGAAGGGCTTCAGGACCTTGTACACGTGGTAGTTGAAGGGGTAGTCGCTCTCAATGGTGTTGAGGCTCTGCGGCGTGAGGGAACGCTGGAAGTACGGGGTACCGGCCGGCGCCAGGAACCTGCCGCCCTCGCCTCCGAAGCGGTCGATCCTCTGCCCGACGGTGAAGGTCAGGCTCACACTGAACGGCGTCACACCGGACCGGTAGCCGTCGTTCGGCGGGAAGATGAAGCCGCCCGTGTTGGGATTCCACCAGGTCGCGATGAACCCGTTCGCGGTCTGGCCGCCGAGGCGTCGGTAGTCGGCGAGGATCGCGCCCAGGACACCCTTCTTCGGCAGGAACCTCGGGCCGAGCCGGGGGTCGCCGCAGAAGAACGCGGGGTCGGTGAAGGCGATCCCGAGACAGGCGCGGGGGTTCTTCGGGTCGCCGACCAGGGGCGACTTCGGCTTCGCGCCCGGCCCGTGATCCGCCGGGGCACCGGGCACGACGGTCGGGGCGACGGCTGCCGGCCCTCGTTCGTCGGCCTGCGCCGACCCGCCCGCTCCGGCCAGCGTGCTGCCGAGCAGCACGAGCAGGGCGGAGACGGTGGAAAGCGATATTCGACGGCGACGCTTCAAGGAATCCTCCCAAGGGTGGTCCGCGGCACGCCGTTGCATGGGCGGGCGGCCGCGGTGACACGGTGGGGCTTCCGGGGACCACGTTGTTTACGGAGTGTCACCGGAGCCGCCCGATACGTACCCCTCGGAGATCACGATGCCGGGACGACATGCCCGGCATTCACGCGGATGGACGCGGAGTTCGCCCGTACGCAGCACCGCCCGGCCGGGGCACCCCCTGGCAGGGGCGCGCCGACCGGGCGGTGACGGAGCGTCGCGCTACCGGCGGACGTACACCGCGACGGTCCGCGCCGGGACCGTGAAGGTGCCTGAGGCGGCGTCGTAGGCGGACCGCTTGACCACGGGGTCGGACCCCGCGGCCTGGACCGGGTGCAGTACGTAGCCCGTACCGGCGAGGGCGGCGACCCGCTGCTCCTGGGCGCGCGGGGTGGCGTTGAGGACCACGACCAGGTCGCCGAGCCTCATGGTGATGACACCCGGGGTCTCGCCCCTGCCGGACAACGGGAAGGAGAGCCGGTCCCGCACCTGCGCGGCCGTGCCGAGCCCGAAGGCGGGTTCGGTCGAGCGGATGCGCAGCAGGTCCTGGTAGGCGTCCGAGGCCGCGGTGATCTCCGGGCAGCCGACCGTGAGGGTGGGCGCGGTCAGCAGGGGCTCGGCGTACGGCCACTTGGACTCGTTGTCGGCCTTCGGGGGCAGGCCGCGGCCGAAGCCGTTGCCCGCGCGGCAGTCCCAGTGGACGGCGTTGAACCAGTCGCCGGAGTCGTAGGAGTTGCGGTCCAGGGACTTGGAGCGCAGCAGGTCCGAGCCCGCCTGGTAGAGCGCCGGCCCCTGGGAGAGGACCGGGACGGCCTCGGCCAGCACCTGCATCCGGGCCCGGTCGGCGGGCGAGGTGCCCTTCGGCAGCTTGTAGGCGAGGGCGTCGAAGAGTGCCTCGTTGTCGTGGGCGTCCACGTAGGCGAGGGCGTCGCCCGGCGCGTCCGCGTAGCCGGCGGGCGAGCCGTTGTAGTCGACCTCGGCGCCGGTGACCTCCTTGCCCCCGCTGTCGGTGAAGGAGAAGGACTTCAGGTTGCCGGTGAGGCCGACCTTGATGAGGTCCTGGTAGTGCAGCAGGCGGGCCTTCTGCTCGGCCTCGGTGCCGTTGGCCGCGGAGCCGTTGGGGTCGGTGAACAGGCCGGAGGCGAAGCCCTGGACGCCGGGGTCGGAGTCGAAGGGGCCGCCGCCGCGGACCGCGTCGCGGGCCCGGTCGGAGAAGGTGGCGACGCCGGTGCCGGCCATGTTCTTCTGGGTGGCCTGCACGAAGCGGGCGTCGTCGGCGACCTCGCCGAAGTTCCAGCCCTCGCCGTAGAGGATGATCTTCTTGCCGTCGACGCCGTCCTTCGCGGGGGTCAGCGCGTCCAGCGCCTTGCGGACGGCGAGGATGTTCGCCTTGGGGTGGTGGCCCATCAGGTCGAAGCGGAAGCCGTCGACCTTGTACTCCTTGGCCCAGGTGACGATCGAGTCGACGACGAGCTTGCCCATCATCGCGTTCTCGGTCGCGGTGTTGGAGCAGCAGGTGGAGTCGGCGACGGTGCCGTCGTCCAGCAGGCGCTGGTAGTAGCCGGGCACGATCCGGTCGAGGACGGACGTGTCGTCCTGGCCGCTCGCGGCGGTGTGGTTGTAGACCACGTCCATCACGACGCGCAGGCCGGAGGTGTTGAGGCTCTGCACCATCTTCCGGAACTCGACGGTGCGCTTCGTGCCGTCCGGGTCCGTGGCGTAGGACCCCTCGGGGACGGTGTAGTGGAACGGGTCGTAGCCCCAGTTGTAGGCGTCCTTCGCGGCGACCGCGGCCACGCACTCCTGCTGCTTGTCGGAGTCGGCCGGGTAGGCGCCCAGGTCGCAGTCGACGGTGGCCTGGTCGGCGCTCTTCTCCGCGACCGTGGCGAAGTCGAAGGCCGGCAGCAGGTGGACGTAGGAGACACCGGACTTCGCCAGCGCCCGCAGATGGGTCATGCCGGCGGAGCCGGTGTCGGTGAAGGCGGTGTACTTGCCCCGGTCCGCGGCGGGGACGGTGGCGTCCTCGGCGGAGAAGTCCCGGATGTGGAGTTCCTGGATCTGGGCGTTGTTCAGGCCGACCGCCTTGGGCTTGGCCAGGTGCGACCAGCCGCCCGGGGCGAGCGCCTTGTCGTCGAGGTCCACGACGAGGCTCTGCTCGGAGTCGGCGGTCAGGGCGACCGAGTAGGGGTCGGTGACGGTGTTGGTGACGACCTTCTGCACGCTGGGCGCCCAGACCTTCACGGCGTAGCGGTACGGCTTGCCGGTCCAGCTCCGCTCACCGGTCACGCTCCAGACGCCGGTGGCCGCGTCGCGCCGCATCGGGAGGGTGCGTCCGGCCAGGTCCAGGGTGACGGACTGCGCGGTCGGGGCCCATACGGAGAGGGTGGGCCTGCCGTGGGAGAAGACCGGGCCGAGCGCGGCCTTGGTCGCCTTCGCGGCGTACAGGTCGTCCAGGACGCCCTGGATCTGGACGCCGGTGGCCGACAGCAGGGCTCCATCGGCGAGGTGCTGGGTTGCGATGATCTGCCCGGTGAGCGCCGTGCGGACCCGGTCGCGGTCGCGCGGGTCGATACTGAAGGCCGCGTAGTCCTTCAGGTGGGGGAAGCGGGCCTTCTGGGCGTCGGTCAGACCACCCGGGACGCGCTCGAGACGGAGCCAGTGGCCCTCGCCGGTCAGAGCGCCGTCCGCGACCGCCAGGCCGCCGTCCGGGGCGTAGACCAACTGGTGACTCGCGGCGGTGTCGCCGGTCTTCCAGGCGACGGTGTCGGCGTCGATCCACTGGGCCTTGGCCGAGGACAGGTCGAGGTCGGCGGAGGAGCCCGTGGTGGTGGGCAGCAGGTATTTCTCGGTGCCGTTCAGGAGCCACACCTCGTGTCCGTAGGTGGCGAGGTCGAGCGACTGGTCGGCGGGCAGGTCCTTGGTGTCGCCCTTGTGGAGGATGTAGCTGAGCGACGTGGCACCCGCGGCGAGCGGCACCTCGAAGACCGCGCCGTAGGCGTCGGTCCGCACCGGCTGCAGCGGGGCGGTCCAGTCGGTCGGGTTCGCGGCGCCGGTCCAGGTGTGCAGGCCCCAGCCGGTGTAATCGCCGTCGGCACGGTGGTAGTGGAGGACGGCCTTGGAACGGTCCTGCCCCGGCTCGGTGCCGGAGGGGGCCTGGGTGGCGACGGCCTCCTTGCCCTGCTCGACCCAGATCTCACCGTTCTTGGTGACGTCGATGAAGCGGTCGGCGGCGACGTCCTTGGTGCCGTCCTTGTCGATGACGAGGTAACCGACGCTGGACGCGCCCGGCTTGAGCTTCACATAGGCGAAGGCGCCGTAGGCGTCGCGGCCGATGAAGTCGTGGCCGGCGGGCCAGGTGGTGCCCTCGCCGTCGGCGATGTCGCCCCAGGCGTACAGGCGCCAGTCGGCGTAGTTGTTGTCGGACCGCTTGTAGTGGACGACCGCGTAGTCGCGGCTGCTCGCCACCGGGGGCTGCGGCGGGGCCGGAGTGCCGCTGGTGGTGTCGGCGGTGGCGGCGGCGGTCCGGCCGGCGGAATCGATCACGACGGCCTTGTACCGCAGCGCGGTGCCGGGCGTCACGTCGTCGCCGACCGTCTGGGTGACCTTGTACGGCGCGTGGTCGGCCGAACCCAGCACCTTCCACGGCCCGTTTCCGGTCTGTGCGGCGAAGACGACCCGGTTCAGCTGCCCGCCGTCGACATCGGCGGAGAGCTCGACGGTGCCGGTGGCGCCCGCGGCGGGGGCCTTCAGGGTGAGGGCGGGCCTGGCGGCGGGGGAGCCGAGCGGCCTGCTCGCCTGGTAGACCACGGTGGACAGCGCCGGGACGGTGACACCGATCTTCCGGTCGCCACCGCTGGTGACGGAGCCCTCGGTGCCGTACAGGGCGGTGAAGGCGGTGTTCGCGGAGCCGGTGGGGACGTCGGCGGTGCGTGCCTCGGTGGCGTTGTTCACGGCCACGACGTACTCGGTCCGGGTCTTCGCGTCGGTGCGGGAGAAGGCGTAGATCCCGGCACCGTCGGCCGCGTAGCGCTCGGTCTGGACGCCGTCGGCCAGGGCGGGGTGGGCCTTGCGGAGCG
The DNA here is from genome assembly GCF_033793585.1 of Streptomyces sp. MI02-7b. Taxonomy (NCBI): domain Bacteria; kingdom Bacillati; phylum Actinomycetota; class Actinomycetes; order Kitasatosporales; family Streptomycetaceae; genus Streptomyces; species Streptomyces sp. MI02-7b. The sequence continues at coordinate 128,436 of NZ_JARAWX010000014.1, forward strand.
CGGCCAGCTTCGCGATCGCCCGGTAGAGGGGGGCGCCGGTGTCGTAGGCGTCGCTCGCGTGGGTGCGGTCGGTGCCCAGTTCGTCGTCGTCGAGGTAGTCGGCGACCTTGGAGGCGAACATCGTCTGGCGGGCGTCCTTGTCACCGCCCGCGCCGGTGAAGCCCTGCTCGTCGCCGTAGTAGACGACGGGGTTGCCGCGCGAGAGGAACATCAGCTCGTTGGCGAGCCGGTCGCGCCGGACGAGTTCGGCGTCGTCGGCCTTCGGGTTGTCCTGCTTCAGGAACGTGCCGATGCGGCCCATGTCGTGGTTGCCGAGGAAGGTGACCTGCTCGTAGGCGTTGGCCTTGTCGGTGGTGTAGCGGTAGTCGTCGCCGAAGACCGAGCCGAGCCGGGCCGCGGAGCCGCCCTGGGAGGCGTACTGGCGGGCGGCGTCCTGGAAGGGGAAGTCCAGCGTCGAGTCCAGGCGGCCCTGCGTGACGTACGGGGAGGTGATGGCGGTGTCGGCGGAGTAGACCTCGCCGAACATGAAGAAGTCCTTGCGCCCGTGCTGCGCGGCGTACGCGTCCAGCGCCGTGGCCCACTGGGTCCAGAAGGGCAGGTCGACGTGCTTGACGGTGTCGATGCGGAAGCCGTCGACGGCGAAGTCGCGGACCCACCTCTGGTAGATCTCCTCCATCCCCTTCACGACCTCGGGACGCTCGGTCCACAGGTCGTCCAGGCCGGAGAAGTCGCCCTGGTCGGCGCTCTCGCCGGCGAAGGTGGAGTCGCCCCGGTTGTGGTACATCGCCGAGTCGTTGAGCCAGGCCGGGACCTTGCTGTCCGCGGTGACGACGGGGGTGCGGGGGAAGGAGTCGCGGTCGACGGCGGGGAAGCCGTGGCCGCCCTTCGCGTAGTCGCTGTCGTCGAACGGCACGCCGTCCTTGGTCAGGTACGGGAACGCGCCCTTGGAGAGGTAGCCGTAGGACTTCTCGTCGTAGTCCACGACGTCGGCGGTGTGGTTGGTGATGACGTCGAAGAAGACCTTCATGCCCTTGGCGTGGGCCTTGGAGATCAGCGACGTGAGGTCGGCGTTGGTGCCGAAGTGCGGGTCGACCTGGGTGAAGTCGGTGATCCAGTAGCCGTGGTAGCCGGCCGACGCCTGATCGCCCGTGCCCTGCACGGGCCGGTTCTTGAAGATCGGCGCCATCCATATCGCGGTGGTGCCGAGGCCCTTGATGTAGTCGAGCCGCTTGGTGAGCCCCTTGAGGTCGCCGCCCTGGTAGAAGCCCTTGTCGGTGGGGTCGTAGCCGGTGCTGAGCCGGGTGCCGGTCAGGCCGCCCCTGTCGTTGGAGGAGTCACCGTTGGCGAAACGATCCGGCAGGACGAAGTAGAACTGCTCCCGCGTCAGGTCGTGGCGGGCCGGCTGTGCGGCCAGCACGGCGTCGGACGGCGGGGCGGGCGGGGCGGCGGCCGAGGCCGCGGGGGCCGAGGCGGGGACGGCGAGGGCGGCGGCGAGGGCCGCCACCGCGACGGCTGCGGCTCCGCGTCTGCGCGCGCGTGAACGCGCGGCGGACGCGGGCAGCCCGGTGGGCTGGGCCACGGGGGTTCTCCTTGCGGAATCCGTGTGCGGACGGGTGTACCTCGGGGAGCCCACGCGCCATGAGCCGTGGCCCGGCGGCAGTGCCGGACCGTGAGCGGGACCGTACCCCTTGCGCGGGTCTTACAGCAAGATGTCGCAAGGATTTCCAATGCGGTCGCACCGGGGCGGGTTCCGTCCCCGGACAGCCCCTCGCGACACCGGTCCTGACGGCGCGTCACCGAACTCTATGAACGCAAACCCGGAGTCCCTGGACCCCCGACCTGCGGTCATCGACCATCGGTGCGCCGCGCAACGGTGCGCGGGAAGACCGAAGGGAGACGAGGAGATGCTCGGACACTTCTCTCGCCGCACACGCTCCGCGGTGCCGGTGCCGGTGCCGTCGGCACGGAGCCGGTCCGCGCGGGGCCGCGTCGCCGCCGTCGCTTGCGCCCTCGCCGGACTCCTCGCCGCCGGCGCGGCCGGCCCCGTCCCGGCCGTCGCGGCCGACGGGCCCTCCCCCGCGCCGTGCCCGGCGAGCCTCGCCGCGGAGGCCACCTGCTACCGGGGCCAGGACGCGAACGGCGCCTTCTACGCGATGGCCGTTCCGCACGACTGGAACGGCTCGCTGGTCGTGCACGCCCACGGCGGCCCCGACCTCGGCGACGGCTCCGACCCCGAGCGCAGCACCGGCGACCTGGAGCGCTGGTCGGTGATGGTCGAGGAGGGGTACGCCTGGGCGGGTTCGTCGTACCGCCGCGGCGGCTACGGCACGCGGATGGCCGCCGCGGACACCGAGAACGTGCGGCGGCTGTTCGTCGGCCGCTTCGGCACCCCGCGCCGGACCTTCGTCCACGGCCAGTCCTGGGGAGGCGACGTGGCGGCCAAGGTCGCCGAGATCTACGGCACGGGCCGGCACGCTCCGTACGACGGCGCGCTGCTGACCAGCGGTGTCCTGGGCGGCGGTTCGCGCGGCTACGACTACCGGGTGGACCTGCGCGTGGTCTACCAGTACTACTGCCAGAACCACCCGCGGCCGACCGAACCCCCGTACCCGCTGTGGACGGGACTGCGCGAGGGTTCGACGATGACGAGCGCGGGCCTGCGCTCCAGGCTGCAGGAGTGCACCGGTTTCGCGTCACCGCCGCAGGAGCGCACGCCCCTGCAGCAGCGGAACCTGGACGACATCCTCGCGGTGACGCGGATCCCCGAGCGCACGCTGGAGTCGCACCTGCGCTTCGCGACCTTCACCTTCCGCGACATCGTGGTCAACCGGCTGGGCGGCCGCAATCCGTTCGGCAACGCCTCCGTGCGCTACACCGGATCGCACGACGACGCGGCCCTCAACGCGGGCGTGGAGCGCTTCTCCGCGGACCCCGCGGCCACGCGCGACCTGTCCTTCGACAGCGACGTCACCGGCGCGGTCTCCGTCCCGGTGCTCACGATGCACGCCATCGACGACCCCACGGCGTTCGTCGAGCACGAGGCGGCCTACCGGGCCTCCCTGGAGGGTGCCCACCGCGGTCGCCTGCTGGCGCAGACCTTCACCCGGGAGACCGAGCACAGCGAACTGAGCACGGCGGAGTACGCCGCCGCCGTCGACGCCCTGGCGGACTGGGTGCGCACCGGCCGCAAGCCCACCCCGGCGTCGGTCGCGGCCTCCTGCCCGGCGTTCGACGCCGTCTACGGCACCGGGTGCTTCTTCGCCCCCGACTACACCCCGCGCCCGTACGCCTTCCGCGTCCGCCCGCGACCCGGGGGCCTGCACTGGCCGGCCCTGTCCGCCGCGCGGGAGCGGATGCTCGGCCGGCTGCCGGGCGTGGGCATCGCCCCCTGACCCCTTCGGCCCACCGCCCCGCCTCCCCCACCGCTCCCTACCGCCCTCCACCGCCCTCCACCACCCCTACCTGCAGAATCTTGCAGAAAGTTTCAGCAGGGGCCTTCCATCCCGGCGTGAGGCGCTGTTACGTTCCTCCTCATCCCGGTCCGGCCGGCCGGGGGTCCGCCCCTGACGGCGGCCCCACGCGCCCGGCCGGCTGGACCGGAGACATCGACGGAGGCGGATCCCGGGGCCGACGAGCCACCCCGCCGCGCCCCGCCCGGGGCGGGTCCCGGGGTCCGCCCCGGCGCACACCTCGGCGCGCCGCGGCGGAACCCCGTGCGGGCGCCCTCGGTCAGGAGCGCCGGCCGCCGCCGGGTGCCTGGCCGGTGGAACCGCGCACGACGAGCTCCGTCTGGAAGACGAACTCCGAACGCTGCACCGGATTGCCGCCGATCTCCTCCAGCAGCGCGTTCACGGCGGCCGCGCCCATCGCCTCGACCGGCTGCCGGACCGTGGTCAGCGGCGGATCGGTGAAGGCGATCAGCGGTGAGTCGTCGTAACCGACCACCGAGACGTCCCCGGGGACCGTCAGCCCCCGCTCCCGCGCCGCCCGCACGGCCCCCAGCGCCATCAGGTCGCTGCCGCACACGATGCCCGTGCAGCCCCGGTCCAGCAGCGCGCCGGCGGCCGCGTGGCCGCCCTCGACGGAGAACAGCGTGTGCTGCACGCAGCCAGCCGCCGCCTCCTCGCCGAGGCCCAGGAAGTCACCGAGCGCCTCGACGAAGCCGTCGACCTTGCGGTGCACCGGCACATAGCGGTTGGGCCCGACGGCCAGGCCGATCCGCTGGTGGCCGAGCTCCACCAGGTGCTGGACGGCGATACGCGCCGAGGCGCGCTCGTCCGGCGAGATGTACGGCCCGGCGATCGCCGGGTTGTAGCCGTTGACCAGCACATAGGGCACGCCCTGCCCGAGGAGCCGGGCGTAGCGCTCGGGGTCGGCGGTGACGTCGGCGTGCAGGCCCGACAGGAAGACGATGCCGCGCACCCCTCGCTCCACCAGCGCCTCCACCAGTTCGTCCTCGGTGGAGCCGCCGGGGTGCTGGGTGCACAGCACCGCGGTGTAGCCGTAGCCGGTCAGGTTCTGCTCGATGACCTGGGCGAAGGCGGGGAAGATCGGGTTGTTGAGCTCGGGGGTGATCAGACCGATCTGGCCGGCGCTGCGCCGGCGCAGCCGCACCGGGCGCTCGTAACCGAGCACGTCCAGTGCGGCCAGCACCCTCTGCCGGGTGGCGGGGGCGACCCCCGCCTTCCCGTTGAGCACGCGGCTGGCGGTGGCCTCGCTGACCCCCGCCTGGGCCGCGATGTCGGCGAGGCGGGCCGTGGTGTTCACAGTCCCCGACCCTATGCGACCGCGGCGCACGTCAAACGGCCCACCAGACGGTCGTGTCGGACGGGAGGACCACCCCGTCCGCCGTGACCTCGACGGGAGCGCTGCTCAGCAGCACCGCGCCGGGCGCCGGCAGGGTCACCGGGGCGCCGGTGGTGTTGACGGTGCACGCGAAGCCGGGGCGGCGGAAGACCAGCACGCCCTCCGGGGCGTCCTGCCAGTGCACCGACTCCCCCGCGCCGAGGCCGGGCAGTTCGCGGCGCAGCCGCAGGGCCGCGCGGTACAGCTCCAGGGTGGAGGCGGGGTCGCCGGTCTGGGCCTCGACGCTCAGCCCCGCCCAGGAGGCCGGCTGCGGCAGCCAGCTGCCCCCGCTGCCGAAGCCGTACGAGCTGCCCTCCGCCGTCCACGGGATCGGCACCCGGCAGCCGTCGCGGAAGCCGTCCTGGCCGGCGGCGCGGAAGAACGCCGGGTCCTGGCGGGCCTCGTCCGGCAGGTCGGTGACCTCGGGCAGGCCGAGTTCCTCGCCCTGGTAGACGTACGCGGAGCCGGGCAGCGCCAGCATCAGCAGGGAGGCGGCGCGGGCGCGGCGTACGTCGTAGCTCTTCTCGTCGGCGGACAGCCGGGTGGCGTGGCGGACGACGTCGTGGTTGGACAGCACCCAGGTGGTGGGCGCGGCAACGGGACGCATGGCGTCCAGCGAGCGGTCGATGACCTCGCGCAGCTCCCGGGCGTCCCACTTGGTGCCCAGGTACTGGAAGTTGAAGGCCTGGTGCAGTTCGTCGGAGCGGACGTAGTGGGCGGTGCGCTCCACGGTGGGCGTCCAGGCCTCGGCGACGGCGATGCGCTCGCCCTGGTACTCGTCGAGGATGCGCCGCCACGAGCGGTACACGTCGTGGACGCCGTCCTGGTCGAAGAAGGGCAGGACATCGTTGCCAAGCAGCTTGAGCTGCTCGTGGGCGCCGATGTCGGGCAGGCCGTCGGCCTTCACCAGACCGTGTGCGACGTCGATGCGGAAGCCGTCGACGCCCATGTCGAGCCAGAACCGCAGGATCGAGCGGAACTCGTCCTGGACCGCCGGGTGCTCCCAGTTGAAGTCCGGCTGCTCGGGCGCGAACAGGTGCAGGAACCACTCCCCGTCGGCCGCGCGGGTCCAGGCCGGTCCGCCGAAGATGGACTCCCAGTCGTTGGGCGGCAGTTCGCCGTTCTCGCCCTTGCCGGGGCGGAAGTGGTAGCGCGCCCGCAGCGGGGAGCCGGGGCCCTCGCGCAGCGCCTGCTTGAACCACTCGTGCTGGTCGGAGGAGTGGTTGGGGACGAGGTCGACGATGATCCGCAGGCCCAGCCGGTGGGCGTCGCGGATCAGGCCGTCGGCGTCGTGCAGGGTGCCGAACATCGGGTCGATGGCCCGGTAGTCGGCCACGTCGTAACCGGCGTCGGCCTGCGGGGACGCGTAGAAGGGGCTCAGCCAGACGGCGTCCACCCCGAGGTCGCGCAGATAGGGGAGGCGCTCGCGGACACCGGGGATGTCGCCCATGCCGTCGCCGTTCCCGTCGGCGAAACTCCGGGGGTAGACCTGGTAGATGACCGCGTCTCTCCACCAGTCCGTGGCGGCCACGGGCTGGTCGGAGGCGTGGGGGTGACGGGTGGAGTCCGCCAGGTACTGGGTCATGGTGATCCCTTGGAGGATTGGAGTCGCGGTACGGCGATGGAGGCAGGGCCGGGGCAACCGGCCGTCGGGCCGGGTGCCCCGGGTCGTGCGGTCAGGACTTGGCCGCGCCGGCCGTGAGGCCGGTGACCAGGTGCTTCTGCACGAGGTAGAATACGAAGCTGACGGGGATGGCGATGAGCACCGCGGTGGCGGCCATGTAGTTCCACTGCGCGTCGTGCTCGCTGACGAAGCTGCTCAGGCCCACGGCGAGGGTGTACTTGCCGTCGTCGAGCATGAAGGTGGTCGCGAAGGCGACCTCGCCCCAGGCGGTGAGGCAGGTGTAGAAGGCGGCCACCGCCAGGCCGGGCCGGGCCAGTGGCAGCACCAGCCGCCAGAAGGTGCCGAAGGGGCTGAGTCCGTCGACGCGGCCGGCCTCGTCGATCTCGAAGGGGATCGTGTCGAAGTAGCCCTTGAGCATCCACGCGCAGTACGGCACGGCGGTGGAGCAGTAGATGAGGATCAGGCCGCCGTAGGTGTCGATCAGGCCCAGGTCCGAGAGGATCACGTACATCGGGACCATGAGCACGGCGACCGGGAACATCTGGGTGACCAGCAGCGCCCACATGAACTTCTTGTAGCCCGGGAAGCGCATGCGGGAGACGGCGTAGCCGGTGGTGGCCGCGATCAGCACGCCGATGACGCAGGTGGACCCGGCGACGATCAGGGTGTTCCCGAACCAGGTCAGGAAGCCCGTGTGCTCCAGGACGAAGGAGTAGTTGGAGAAGCCGGCCTTGTCCAGGATCCGGCCCGGGTGCAGGTAGTCGTCCTTGTCCGGCCCGAGCGAGAGGAAGACCAGCCAGCCGATCGGGAAGAGGGCGACGACGCTGGCGGCGATCAGCACGCCGTGCGACAGCACCGACGCGGTGCGGCTGCGCCGGCCGCGGCGGTACCGGCCCGGGCGCTCCTTCTCGGACGCGGCGGCGTGGGGATCGCCGGCGGGGCCGGAGCCCGGGATCGTGGTCTGGGTCGTGGTGCTCATGCTGCTGATCCCCTCAGGCGGCGAGCTGGTCATGGCGGGCCAGCCAGCGGCGGTAGAAGGTGGTGAAGACGATCAGGATCGACAGCAGGAGCACGCCGTAGGCGGCGGACTGCGCGTAGTCGCGCGGCTGCTGGCCGAACCCGAGTTGGTAGGCCCAGGTCACGAGGATCTGCGCGTCCGGTGCGCCGCTGCCGAAGAGCAGGTAGATGATGGCGAACTGGTTGAACGTCCAGATGATGCCGAGCAGCACGACGGTGCTGCTGACCGAGCGCAGGCCGGGCAGGGTGACGTTGCGGAAGCGCTGCCAGGCGTTCGCGCCGTCCATCTCGGCGGCCTCGTACAGCTCCGAGGGGATCGACTGCAGGCCGCCGAGGAGCGAGACCATCATGAAGGGCACGCCCACCCAGGTGTTGACACCGATCGCGGCGATCTGCTGGAAGGTGGAGTCCTCCAGCCACTGCGGCTGCGGCAGATGGAGACCCCCCAGGACGGAGTTCACCACCCCGGAGTCGCTGAGCATGATCCGCCAGGAGAAGACGGTGACGAAGGTCGGCACCGCCCACGGCAGGATCAGCATCATGCGGTAGAAGGTGCGGCCGCGCAGCTTCTGGTTGAGCAGCAGCGCGAGCCCCAGGCCCAGGCCGTAGTGGAGGGCGACGCAGACCGCGGTCCAGATCACCGTCCAGATGAAGTGCGACCAGAAGCGGTCGTAGGAGGTCGGGCCCCAGAGGATGTCGGCGTAGTTGTGCAGGCCGATGAACTGGTAGGTGGCGTCGATGTGGTTGACGCCGATGGTGCGGGCCGAGTTCAGGCTGTTGGCGTCGGTGAGCGTGAGGTACAGGCCCTGGGCGAGCGGGTAGCCCACCAGGACGCCGAGCACGACGACCACCGGGGCGATCATCGCGTACGCGTACCAGTGCTTCTGGTAGGAGCGCTTGAGGCGCTCGATCGGACCGGGGCGTGATCCACGCGTATCGCGGGACTTCTGCACCGCGCCCTCGACGGCGACTGTCATCGTTGGGGCCTTCTCTACGGGGTGTCTTCCGGGGTGACTTGCGGGGCGTCTTCCGGGGTGGAACAGCCGGTGGCCGCCGGCCCGCCCGGTTCGGGGGCGGGGCCGGCGGCCGCGGGGATCACTTGCTGTAGTCGGGCAGCAGCTTGGCCATCGCGACGGCCGCGTTGTCCAGGCCCTTGTCGAGCGGCTCCTTGCCGCCGGCGACCTTGGTCAGCTCGTCGCCGAACGGGCCCCACAGGGAGCTGTACTCGGGCAGCTCGGGGCGCGGCTGGGCGGAGGACAGGACCGCCTGGAAGCCCTTGACGCCCGGGTCGGCGGTCACCTCGGCGGTGTACGCGTCCGAGCGGGTGGGCAGCGTGGAGTTCTTCAGGGCGATGGTGGTCTGGCTCTTCGCCGAGGTCATGAACTTCACGAACTTCAGCGAGGCCGCCTGGTGGGCCTTGTCCGAGCCGGCGTAGACGGCGAGGTTGTGGCCACCGGTGGGGGCGCCGGCCGAACCGGCGGAGCCGGCCGGGACGGGGGCGATGCCGAGGTTGTCCTTGTCGGCGAACGCGGAGCCCTTGTAGAAGTTGGTGATCTCCCAGGGACCCTGGATGATCGCGGCGACCTTGCCGTTGACGAAGGCGTCCTGGATGTGGGCGTAGGCGTCCGCGGTGGTGTCGGCCTTGTGCAGCCCGGCGCCGGAGAACATGCTCTGCCACGTGGTGAGGCCCTTGACGGCGGCCGCACCGCTGATGGTGATCTTCTTGGCGGAGGTGTCGACCATGTCGGTGCCCTCGCCGTACAGGAACGGCTGGGCGTAGTAGGACGCGGTGTTCAGCCAGAAGCCGTCGGCACCGGTCTTCGCCTTGATGGTCTTGGCGGCGGCCTTCAGGTCGTCCCAGGTCTTGGGGGCGTCGGCGACACCGGCCTGCTGGAAGAGCTTCTTGTTGTAGACCAGCGCCAGGGTGTCGGTGGTGAAGGGGACACCGTAGGTCTTGCCGTCGAACTGGGCCTGCTTGAGCAGGGACGCCTGGAACTTGTCCTGGTCGGCGAGGGCCTCGGTGCCGTCCAGCGGCAGGAAGAAGCTCTTCTTGGCGAACGCGGGCGTCCAGCCGACCTCGGAGCGGAGCACGTCGGGGGCGCCCTTGCTGCCGGCCGCGGTGTCGAACTTGTTCTGCGCCGCGTCGAAGGGGACGTTGACGTACTTGACCTTGATGGTCGGGTTCGCCTTCTCGAAGTCCGCGACCAGGGCCTTGTAGGTCGGCGCCTCATTGGTGGCGTTCGAGGTGTCCCACCAGGTGATGGTGACGGGACCGTCGGCCTTGTCACTGCCGCCGTCGCCGCCGCAAGCCGTTGCCGCGAGCCCGAGCGCCGCAACCAGCGCGGTGGCCGCTATGCCACGCCGCATGTGATCTCCTCCAGGATGAAAGCCCGTGATACTGCGGGGCGCGTCTCCGCGACCCCCCTGCCGACTGCACCTTTGCGGCCGCCGGGCTGTCGAGGAACGTAACAGGGATGAAAGCTCCCCGAAAGACCTTGCTGCAAAGACTTGCAAGATCTTCCGATCGTTACGCGCGTGTGTCCTCGCAGTTGCCGGGAGGAGACGTGCCGTGGGAGCGCCGGCTGCTTGGAAGGCGTTACGCCATCTTCCGCAAATTTCTGAAAGGTATTGCCGATCGGGGTGCTGGATGGGAATCATCGGCAGGGACCGGCGCCGACTCACGAGGGACCGACATGACCCAAGAGCTCGCACCCGTCGTCCACGGCGAGGCCCCCGCGGCCGCGGACCGGCCCGAGGACGCGCAAACCGACTGGTGGCGCAGCGCCGTCATCTACCAGGTGTACGTGCGCTCCTTCGCGGACGGCGACGGCGACGGGGTGGGCGACCTGCCCGGCGTCCGGGCGCGGCTGCCCTATCTGGCGGAGCTGGGGGCCGACGCCGTCTGGCTGACCCCGTTCTACGCCTCCCCCCAGGCCGACGGCGGCTACGACGTCGCCGACTACCGGACCGTGGACCCCCTCTTCGGCTCCCTCGCGGACGCCGACGACCTCGTCCGGACCGCGCACGAGCTGGGTCTGAGGGTGATCGTGGACATCGTCCCGAACCACACCTCCGACCGGCACGCGTGGTTCCGGGCCGCGCTCGCGGACCGGCACGGGGGTCCGGACCGCGAGCGCTACCACTTCCGCCCGGGCAAGGGCGTGAACGGCGAACTGCCGCCCAACGACTGGGAGTCGGTCTTCGGCGGGCCGGCCTGGACCCGCGTCCCCGACGGGGACTGGTACCTGCACCTGTTCGCGCCCGAGCAGCCCGACCTCGACTGGGACCACCCCGAGGTGCGGGAGGAGTTCGACCGGATCCTGCGCTTCTGGCTCGACCTCGGCGTCGACGGCTTCCGCATCGACGTCGCCCACGGCATGGTCAAGGCCCCCGGCCTTCCCGACATCGGGCACCAGGAGCAGGTCACGATGATCGGCTCCCAGGTGCTGCCGTTCTTCGACCAGGACGGGGTGCACGAGATCCACCGCTCATGGCGGCGGCTGCTCGACGGCTACCCGGGGCAGCGCATCGGCGTCGCCGAGGCCTGGGCCCCCACCCCGGAACGGATGGCGCTGTACGTGCGCCCCGACGAGCTGCACCAGGCCTTCAACTTCCACTTTCTGCGCTGCGACTGGGACGCCGCCGCCATGCGCGCGGTGATCGACGAGTCGCTGGCCGCCACCGTCTCCGTCGGCGCCCCCACCACCTGGGTGCTGTCCAACCACGACGTGGTCCGCCACGTCACCCGCTACGGCGGCGGCGCCACCGGGCTGCGCCGTGCGCGCGCCGCGGCGATGCTGATGCTGGCGCTGCCCGGCTCGGTCTACGTCTACCAGGGCGAGGAGCTCGGCCTGCCCGAGGTCACCGACCTGCCCGACGATGTCCGCCAGGACCCCTCCTTCTTCCGCGCCAACGGCCAGGACGGTCTGCGCGACGGCTGCCGGGTGCCGATCCCGTGGACGGCCGGGGGCAGCTCGTACGGCTTCGGCAGCGGGGGCAGCTGGCTGCCGCAGCCGGCCTCCTGGGCGGGGCTGAGCGTCGAGGCCCAGACCGGCGACCCCGCCTCCACCCTGGAGCTGTACCGCGCGGCCCTGCGGCTGCGCCGCGAACTGCCCGGCCTCGGCGCGGGGGAGTCGGTGCACTGGCAGGACGCCCCCGAGGGGGTGCTGGCCCTCGCCCGGCCCGGCCTGGCGTGCACCGTGAACACCCGCTCCACACCCGTCGAACTGCCTGTTCCCGGACGGCTCGTGCTCTCCAGCGAGCCCGCGACGCCCACCGGCGGAAACATCCGTCTTCCGGCCCATTCGTGCATCTGGTGGGCGATCTGAGATGCGACCGGTACAGTCCAATCCTGTGACCGCAAGGCTTGCCGACATCGCAGCCCAGGCGGGGGTGAGCGAAGCGACGGTCAGCCGTGTTCTGAACGGCAAGCCCGGAGTCTCCGCGGCAACCCGCCAGTCCGTGCTGGCCGCACTCGATCTGCTCGGCTACGAACGGCCCGTCCGGCTGCGCCAGCGCAGCGCCGGCCTGGTCGGACTCATCACGCCCGAGCTGGAGAACCCCATCTTCCCGGCCTTCGCGCAGATCATCGGGCAGGCGCTGACCCGCCAGGGGTACACGCCCGTGCTGGCCACCCAGACACCCGGCGGCTCCACCGAGGACGAACTGGTCGAGATGCTGGTCGAGCGCGGCGTCGCCGGGATCATCTTCGTCTCCGGCCTGCACGCCGACTCCACCGCCGACATGGAGCGCTACGACCGACTGCACGGCCAGGGCGTGCCCTTCGTGCTCATCAACGGCTTCTCCGACAAGATCAAGGCCCCCTTCGTGTCCCCCGACGACCGGGGCGCGATGCGGCTGGCCGTCACGCATCTGGCGTCGCTCGGGCACGAGCGGATCGGGCTGGCGGTCGGCCCCAAGCGTTTCGTCCCCGTGCAGCGCAAGATCGAGGGCTTCCTGCGCAGCATGGACCAGGTGCTCGGCATACCGGCGCGGGAGACCGAGGACCGTATCCAGCACTCCCTGTTCACGTTGGAGGGCGGCCAGGCGGCCGCCTCGGGGCTGATCGAGGCCGGCTGCACCGCCGTGGTGTGCGCCTCGGACATGATGGCGCTCGGCGCCATCCGGGCCGCCCGGCAGCACGGTCTGTCCGTGCCGGGCGACGTCTCCGTCGTCGGGTTCGACGACTCCCCGCTCATCGCGTTCACCGATCCGCCGCTCACCACGATCCGCCAGCCGGTCACGGCGATGGGCCAGGCCGCGGTGCGCGCGCTGCTGGAGGAAGTCGGGGGCACCCCGGCGCCGCACAGCGAGTTCGTCTTCCTGCCTGAACTGGTCGTACGCGGCTCGACGGCATCAGGTCCCCAAGCCGGGGCAGCCGTACCGGTACAGCAGTCGGCCTGGAGGCGTACAAGGGATGCACAGAATCCGACCGGGGGCTGATCGGACGGCCTACCCCGGCATGGCAGACTATCGCCCCATGGGGGAATCGACCGCGAAGACCATGGCACGCCGTATCGCAACGGCCGACCCGCCGCGCTCCATCGATTCCCGTGACCCCGATGGAGCGACGACGGGCAACGGACGGCTGTCACCGCGCCGACCACGGCTGTGGTTCGAGATCCTGCTGATCGCCGTCAGCTACTGGATCTACTCACTCGTGCGCAACGCCGTGCCCGAGCAGAAGACGGCGGCCATGCGCAACGCGGACCGGGTGTGGGACCTGGAGCAGTCCTTCGGCCTCGCCTTCGAGCACGCGATCAACCATGCCGTGAACTCGGTAACGTGGCTCATCGTCGGGATGAACTATTACTACGCCACGCTGCACTTCGTGGTAACCCTGTCGGTGCTCGTCTGGCTCTTCCGCCGGCACCCCGGGCGCTACGCGCCGACCCGGCTGGTGCTGTTCGTGACGACCGGCATCGCACTGCTGGGGTACTACTTCTTCCCGCTGGCGCCGCCGCGCCTGATGGGCGGCGGGTTCATCGACACGGTGCGGATCCACCACACATGGGGCTCCATGGCCTCCGGCGACCTCGCCCATGTGTCCAACCAGTACGCGGCCATGCCCTCGATGCACATCGGCTGGTCGCTGTGGTGCGGCATCACCGTGGCGATGCTGGCCCGGCACACCTGGGTCCGGGTGCTGGGGGTGCTCTACCCCGTCACGACGCTGCTGGTGATCGTCTCCACCGCCAACCACTTCTGGCTGGACGCGGCCGGCGGCACCGCCTGCCTCGCGGTCGGCTTCGCCGCCTCCTGGGCGGTCTACGGGGGGCTGGCCTACCGGCTCCCGCGCCACGTGCGGGTCGCCACGGCGTAGGACCGGTCGTCGCGGGGCGGGGCGGTCGCGCCGCCCCGCCCCGGCGTCTCAGGCGTCGTAGAAGAGCCGCTCGACCACCGCACGCGCGCGGCGGGTCGTGCGGCGGTAGTCCTCCACCATGTCCCCCACGTGCCCGGGTTCGTACCCGAGGTGGCGGCCGACCGCGGCGAGTTCCCTGCCGTCGCCGGGGAAGGTGTCGCCGGGGCGGGCCCGGACGAGCATCACGGCGTTGCGGACCCGGCCGGCCAGGACCCAGGCGGCGTCCAGGACTTCGGCGTCCTCCGCGCCGAGCAGGCCCGCCTCCGCCGCCGCTGCGAGCGCGGGCCGGGTACGCGTGGTCCGCAGGCCCGGGATCCGCGCGCCGTGCTGGAGCTGGAAGAGCTGCACGGTCCACTCGACGTCGCTGAGCCCGCCCCGCCCCAGCTTGGCGTGGGTCGTCGGATCGGCGCCGCGCGGCAGGCGCTCGGACTCCATACGGGCCTTGAGACGGCGGATCTCCCGGACCGCCTCCTCCGTCAGGCCCCCGGCCGGGTAGCGCAGCGGGTCCGCGAGCGCCATGAAGCGCGCGCCCAGTTCCTCGTCCCCCGCGACGTGTTCGGCCCGTAGCAGGGCGTGGCTCTCCCAGGCCAGCGACCAGCGCCGGTAGTAGGCGGCGTACGAGGCCAGCGTGCGCACCAGGGGCCCGCTCTTGCCCTCCGGGCGCAGGTCGGCGTCGATGAGGAGCGGCGGATCGGTGGTCGGGATCTGCAGCAGCCGCCTCAGCTCGTTGGCGACCTTCACGGCCACGCGGGAGGCGTGGTGCTCCTCCACCCCCTCGTAGGGCTGGTGGACGAACAGGACGTCGGCGTCGGAGCCGTAGCCGAGCTCGTGACCGCCGAAGCGGCCCATGCCGATGACGGTGAAGCGGGTCGGCAGCGGCTCGCCGTCCGCCGCCTCGACGGCGTTGACGGCGGCCTGCAAGGCCCCTGCGACAGCGGCGGCGTTGACGTCGGTGAGGGCGGCGCCCACGGCGTCGGGCGCGTCCCGGTGGACCCCGATCACATCGGCCGCGGCGGTACGGAACAGCTCGCGGCGCCGGACGCCGCGCACGGCGGCCACGGCCTGCTCGGCGGAGCCGGCGCGATGGACCGCCGCCAGCACCTCCTGGTCGAGCGCGGCGCGTGAACGCGGCTGCAGGCCCTCGTCGTCCGCGAGGAGGGCGACCGCCTCGGGGGCGCGCATCAGCAGGTCGGGGGCGAGGCGCCCGGAGGAGAGCACCCGGGCGAGGTTCTCCGCGGCGGCGCCCTCGTCGCGCAGCAGCCGCAGGTACCAGGGGGTCCGGCCCAGCGCGTCGCTGACCTTGCGGAAGTTCAGCAGGCCCGCGTCCGGGTCGGCGGAGTCGGCGAACCAGCCCAGCAGCACCGGCAGCAGCGTGCGCTGGATGGCGGCCTTGCGGCTGACGCCGGAGGCCAGCGCCTCCAGGTGGCGCAGCGCGGCGGCGGGGTCGGCGTAGCCGAGCGCCTCCAGGCGCTGCTTGGCCGCGTCGGGGGTGAGGCCGACCTCGCCCGGCGCCAGCTGGGCCACGGCGTCCAGCAGCGGCCGGTAGAAGAGCTTCTCGTGCAGGCGGCGCACCTCCCGGGCGTGCCGCTTCCACTCGCGGTACAGCTCGGCGACGGAGTCGGCGCGGAAGCCCAGGGAGCGGCCGAGCCGGCGCAGGTCCGCCTCGTCCTCGGGCACGAGGTGGGTACGGCGCAGCTTCTGCAGCTGGATGCGGTGCTCCATCGTGCGCAGGAAGCGGTACGAGGCGTCGAGCGCCGCCGCGTCCGCGCGCCCCACGTAGCCGCCCGCGGCGAGCTGGGCGAGCGCGGTCAAGGTGGTGCCGCTGCGCAGCGCGGGGTCGGTGCGGCCGTGCACGAGCTGCAGCAGCTGCACGGCGAACTCCACGTCCCGCAGGCCGCCGGGGCCCAGCTTGAGCTCGCGGTCCACGTGCGCGACGGGGATGTTCTCCACGACCCGGCGCCGCATCTCCTGCACGTCGGGCACGAAGTGGTCGCGTTCCGCGGCCTGCCACACCATCGGCGACAGGGCCTCGACGTACTCCTGGCCGAGCGCCGGGTCGCCGGCGACCGGGCGGGCCTTGAGCAGCGCCTGGAACTCCCAGGTCTTCGCCCACCGCTTGTAGTACGCCACGTGGCTGGAGAGCGTCCGCACCAGGGGGCCGCGCCGGCCCTCGGGGCGCAGGTTGGCGTCGACCTGCCAGATGCTGCCCTCCGCGGTGGTGTCGGAGCAGATCCGCATCATGCGCGAGGCCAGCCGCGTGGCCGCCTGGACCGCCTTGGCCTCGTCCTCCAGGCCGTCGGTCTCGCCGCGGGCCTCGGCGACGAAGATGACGTCCACGTCGGAGATGTAGTTGAGCTCGTGGCCGCCGCACTTGCCCATGGCGATCACCGCGAGCCGGCACTGCGCGGCGTCGCCGGGGGCCTCCGCCTCGGCCATGGCGAGCGCGACGCGCAGTGTGGCGGTCGCCAGGTCGGCCAGCTCGGCGGCGGTCTGCACGAGGTCGCTGGTGCCGCACACGTCCCGGGCGGCGATGCCCAGCAGGCAGCGCCGGTAGGCGGCCCGCAGCGCGTCCGGGTCGGCGGCGCTGCGCAGGCCGCGCTCGAAGTCCGTCGTCCCCGGGTGCAGATCCGCGTGCTCGTAGGTCACCAGGGCGTGCCAGTCGCGCGGGTGCCGGGTCAGGTGGTCGGCCAGCGCCTCGGAGGCGCCCAGCACCCCGAGCAGCCGGTCGCGCAGCGGCTTGGCGGCGGTGATCGTGTCGAGCAGGGTGCGGCGCTCGCCCGCGTCCAGGGCCTCCACCAGCCGCACCAGGCCGGTCAGCGCCTGGTCCGGGTCCGCGGTGGCGCCCAGGGCGTCCAGAAGCACCGGGTCGTTGCCGACGGACACCAGTTCCTCGCCGCCCAGCATGCTCTCGGCGGCCACGGCGTCGGCGAAGCCGCGTTTGAGCAGCCGCCCGAACCTGGTGTCCCGTCGCCCTTCCAGCACTCCGACCACCTTCCGCCGTCTCCCGGCGTCGCGGCGTCCGGGCCCTCGGCCGCGCCGCTCCGCACTTCAGAGGGTATCCGGCCCGTTCCGGCTCCGATAAGCAACGGTATGGGCGCTTTCCCGCGGACCCCGACCGCGGCGCGAGGGGCCAAAGGGCCGTCTGATAAAAAGCGTTGGTCATTTGAACGTACAACCAGCCGGTCGATCGGTCATCAGGGGCGGGGCAACGGAAATGCCAAAGGGAAGCAGGAGATCCGCGGGGTCGCGACGACTGCCGGGACTACCGCGGCTGCGCGGACGCGCCTGGCTCGCGATCGGAGCGGTCGTGCTCGGCGGCGCGGGAGCGGTGACGGCCGTGACCGTCGCACAGGGACCGGAGGGCACCGCCGCGGCGGGGGCCGGAAAGCCCGTGCCGACCGTCGTCCGCTCGGTGAAGCTGGAGGGCCAGGGCGGCGAGCGCACCGTGCCGCAGCGCTCCACCGACACCTTCGGGCTGGTCGGGCTGACGTGGGACGATCCGCGCAGCGTGCTGGACGGCACCGTGCAGGTCCGCACCCGGTCGGTGGCCACCGGCCAGTGGTCCGGCTGGAACACGGTCGACCCGCACAACGACGACGCGCCGGACCCGGGCGCCGAGCAGCACATGCGCGGCGGTTCCGCACCGCTGTACGTGGGGCCCTCCGACGGCGTGCAGCTGAAGGTCGTCTCCGCGAGCGGCGAGTCCGGCCGGCTGCCCGACGGCATGCGCCTGGAGCTCGTGGGCGACGCCTCGCACGGCGGCTCCGCAAGCGGCTCCGGCCTGGCGATGGCCCCCGCGGCCTTCGCGGAGGACGCCGCCGACGGCGAGGAGTCCCCCAGCACCACCCCCGGCGAGCCCACGGCGACGGACACCGCGACCGGCACCACGCCGGACCCCTCCGCCACCTCCGGCACCACCGAGAGCCCGTCCGCGCCGACCTCGGCACCGGCCTCGCAGACCACCACGCCGCCGGCCACCGCCACGACGTCCGCGAGCCCGACGCCGACGAAGGCCTCCCCCACGGCCACGCCGACCAAGAGCACCAGCCCCAGCCCCAGCCCCAGCTCGACCCGGCCGACCGCTCCGGCGTCCACCGTGGCGAAGCCCGCGATCGTCTCCCGGGCCGGCTGGGGCGCCGACGAGAAGATCCGTGAGGCCGGCGACCCGGACTACGCCACGGACGTCACCGCGGTCTTCGTCCACCACACCGACACCGCCGTCAGCTACGACTGCTCCGCCTCGGCGAGCATCGTGCGGTCGATCTACGCGTACCACGTGCAGGCCGAGGGCTGGCGCGACATCGGCTACAACGCCCTGGTCGACAAGTGCGGCACGATCTTCGAGGGCCGCTACGGCGGCATCGACCTGCCCGTCATCGGCGCGCACACCTACGGCTTCAACACCCGCAGCTTCGGCATCGCGGTGCTCGGCACGTACCAGGTCATCGACGGCAAGGCCGCCACGCCCATCACCTCGCAGATGCTGGGTTCGGTCGCGGCGCTCGCCGCGTGGAAGCTCGGCCAGTACAAGATCAACCCCAACCCGGGCAGCAAGACGCAGACCCTGACGGAGGGCGCGAGCGACAGCCCGCCCTTCAAGCTGGGCACCAAGTACACCTTCAACGCGATCTCCGGGCACCGTGACGGCTTCGCCACCGCCTGCCCGGGCCAGAACCTGTACGACAAGCTGCCCACGATCCGCTCCTACGCGGCCGGCCCCGTCGCGACGCCCACGCTCGGCACGCCGACCGGCGCCACCAAGTCCGGCTCCAGGTACTACACCAAGGGCGCCATGACGGTGACCTGGAAGACCACCACGCCGGCCGTGCTCGTCAAGCGCTTCGAGGTGCTGGTCGACGGCGTCGTGAAGGCCACGACCACCCACACGGCCACCTCGGCCGCGATCACGGTGCCGACCGGCAACCACACGGTGGCGGTTCGCGCGGTGCACATCAACAACAAGACGTCGGTGTCCGCCTCGCTCGCGGTGACCGGCGACACCACCAAGCCGACCTTCACCACCGCCCCCGCGGTGAGAATCCGCAACGCCACGGTGTCCAGCACCTCCGTGCCGGTCACCGTGACCTGGAAGGCCGCGGACAACACGGTCCTCAAGAGCTCCTCGGCGACCACGCCGTCCGCCGCCACCTTCGCTCCCACGACGACGAGTTGGAGCACCGCGGGCAAGGCCGGCAGCGCCGTCACGTACAACCTGCGGGCCACCGACCTCGCCGGCAACTACAGCACCGCCTCGGTCAGCCGCACCGCCGCGATCATCCAGGAGACCTCGGCGGTCAGGACCGGATCGTGGTCCACGAAGAGCTCCACCAGCTACCTCGGCGGCAAGTCGCTCACCTCCTCGTCCAAGAACGCCGGCCTCACCTGGACGTTCACCGGACGCTCGGTGGGCTGGGTGGTCTCGCGGGCCTCGACCTCCGGGCAGGCGTATGTCTACGTGGACGGCGTCAAGAAGGCCACCGTGGAGTTGAAGTCCTCCAGCACGCTGTACCGGCAGACCATCTGGTCCACGTCCTGGAGCACGAGCGCCAAGCACACCCTGAAGATCGTCGTGGTGGGCACCTCGGGCCGCCCGGCCATCACCACGGACGGCATCACCTACGTGAAGTGACCTGATGTGACGTGATGTGACGCATCGGCAGCGGGAGCCCGGGGGACGCGAGTTGCGCGTCCCCCGGGCTCTTTGCCTGCGCTTGACCTGACGTTCCCCGGTACCACGCAGCGTTCCACGTACCTTCACCTGAGGAGCGCTTCCGGCTTCCGCGGCCTCCTCCTAACCTGGCGCGGCGCCACTCCCTGTCCCCCGCCCCGGAGGTCCGTCGTGTCCGGCTGGTCCCTGTCCCGTCCCCGTCGCACTGTCACCGCTGTCGCATCCGCCTGCGGCCTCGCCGCCGCCTCGCTCGGCCTGTGGGCCGCGCTCGGCGGCTCCGAGACCGCCCACGCCGCGGGCAATGTGCCCAACCCCGACCACGTGGTCGTGGTCATGATGGAGAACCACGCCTACAGCCAGGTCATCGGCAGCTCCAGCGCCCCGTACCTCAACAACACGCTGAAGGCCGGCGGCGCCAGCCTCACGCAGTCGTACGGCGTCACGCACCCGAGCCAGCCCAACTACCTGCAGATCTTCTCGGGCGGCAACCAGGGCGTCACCGACGACAGCTGCTACACCCCGGGCTTCAGCTCGGCCGCCAACCTCGCCTCGGAGCTGATCGCCGCGGGCAAGAGCTGGGCCAGCTACAACGAGACGCTGCCGAGCCAGGGTTCGACCACCTGCAGCAGCGGCGACTACGCGCGCAAGCACAACCCGTGGTTCGCCTTCAAGAACGTCCCGACGTCGACGGCGAAGACCTTCGCGCAGTTCCCGACGGACTTCACCACGCTGCCGAAGGTCTCCTTCGTCACGCCCAACCTGTGCAGCGACATGCACGACTGCTCGGTCTCCACCGGCGACACCTGGCTGAAGAACAAGCTGGGCGCCTACGCCACCTGGGCCAAGACGCACAACAGCGTGCTCGTCGTCACCTTCGACGAGGACAACCGCCTGGCGGGCAACCGCATCCCGACGGTCCTGTACGGCCAGCCGGTCAAGGCCGGTTCGTCCTCGGCGACGACCTACAACCACTACAACGTGCTGCGCACGCTGGAGGACCTGGCCGGTCTCACCACGCACGCGGGCAACGCCGCCTCGGCCTCCGACATCACCGGTATCTGGGCGAGCTGAGCGTGTACGTCGCGGACAGCCGCGGCGCCGCCGGCGACGAGGCCCGGGACGCGACGCGTCCCGGGCCTCGGGTCGCGGCCGCCGTCGCCCCCACGGTCCTCGTCCTGGGCACGGTCAGCCTCATCACCGACGTCTCGTCGGAGATGGTCACCGCCGTCCTGCCGCTCTACCTGGTCGCCGGGCTCGGCCTCTCACCGCTCGGCTTCGGCCTGCTCGACGGCGTCTACAACGGCTTCAGCGCGCTGGTGCGGCTGGTCGGCGGCCACCTCGCCGACCGCGGCGGCGGCCGCCACAAGGCCGTCGCGGCCTTCGGATACGGGCTGTCGGCGGTGTGCAAGCCGGCCCTGCTGCTGGTCCACAGCCTGCCGCTGATCGGCGCGGTGCTGGCCGCCGACCGCACGGGCAAGGGCCTGCGCACGGCGCCGCGCGACGCGCTGATCTCGCTCTCCTCCGCGCCCGAGGCGCGCGGGCGGGCCTTCGGCGTGCACCGCGCCATGGACACGGCCGGGGCGCTGCTGGGCCCCCTGGTCGCCTTCCTCATCCTGCGGCAGGCGGCCGACGGCTACGACGCCGTCTTCACCGTCAGCTTCTGCGTGGCCGCGCTGGGCGTGCTCGTGCTGCTGCTCTTCGTCCCGGGCGGCCGGCCGCGGCCGGCGGCGGGCCCCGAGGATCCGCCGGTGCCCGCGGCCCCGGCGGCGCAGCCCTCGCTGCGCGCCTCGGTCGCGCTGCTGCGGCGCCCGGACGTGCGGCGCCTGACGATCTGCGCCACCCTGCTGGGGCTGTCGACCGTCAGCGACTCCTTCGTCTACCTGCTGCTGCAGCACCGCCTGGGGGTGCCCGACCGGTGGTTCGCGCTGATGCCGCTGGGCACCGCGGCCGCCTTCCTGCTGCTCGCGATCCCGCTGGGCCGGCTCGCCGACCGCCTGGGGCGCTGGCGGATGTTCCTCGCCGGGCACGCGGCGCTGCTCGGCGCGTACGCCCTGCTGCTCGCGCACGGGCCCGCCTACCTCGTCCTGCTGCTGCACGGCGCCTTCTACGCCGCCACGGACGGCGTCCTGATGGCCGCCGCCTCCACCGCGGTGCCCGCCGAGCTGCGCGGCGCCGGGCTCGCCCTCATCCAGACCGGGCAGGCCGCGGCCCGTTTCGCCGCGTCCCTGGCCTTCGGCGCCGCCTGGACCGCCTGGGGCGACCGTACGGCCCTGACCACCGCCACCGCGGCACTGGCGGTCTGCGCGGCCTGCGCGGTGTGGCTGCGCCCCGCACGACCGACACGACCGGGATCGGCCTCCTGACCCCGCAGAAAGGCTGCGCATGGACCGCATGGACACCGCCCCCATCAGCCCCCGGAACCGCCTGCTCGTGCTGCTGGCCGCCGTGGCGGTCCTCGCCGCCGTCGCCGCGGCGGCGGTGCTGCACGCCGCGGACCGGGCCGCCGAGAAGGACCGCCCCCAGGCGGGCGGTCCTGCCGTCACCGAGGGCAGCGTCTCCCTCGCCCCGGACGCGCCCCGCATGGTCTTCCGGAACATGGCCTGGGGCCCGCACCGCGACGAGCTGGCGACCGTGCCCGCCGACCGTCCCGACGGGGCCCGCACCGCCTCCGGCATCAAGTGCCTGCGCTTCTACGCCGCCGCCGGCACCGGCATCTGCCTGCAGTCCGTGCACGGCACCGTCCAGGACACCTACCGTGCGGTCGTGCTCGACGCGCACCTGAAGGAGCTCCGCAGCTACCCGCTGGCCGGCATCCCCACCCGGGCCCGGGTCTCCCCCAGCGGCCGCATGGTCGCCTGGACGGTCTTCGTCGGCGGCGACTCGTACGCCGGCACCAACTTCTCCACCCGCACCTCCGTCCTCGACACGCGCACCTGGGACCTGCGGGGTAACCTCGAGGACTTCACGATCACCAAGGACGGCAGGCCCTACCACGCGGCCGACGTCAACTTCTGGGGCGTGACCTTCGCCGACGACGGGCACTTCTACGCCACCTTGGGCACCGCGGGCCGCACCTACCTCGTGCGCGGCGACGTCGCCGCAGGTTCGGTGCGCACCCTGCGCAGCAACGTCGAGTGCCCCTCGCTGTCCCCCGACGGCACCCGTCTGGTCTTCAAGAAGCGCGTGGCGGGCCTGTCCCCCGACGCCCCGTGGCGGCTGTACGTCCTGGACCTCGCCACGATGCGGGAGCGGCCGCTCTCGGAGGACCGCAGCGTCGACGACCAGGTCGTCTGGCGGGACGACCGCACGATCGTCTACGCCCTCGCGGGCGACTTCGGCGCCGACCTGTGGACGGTGCCGGCCGACGGCACCGGGAAGGCGCGGCGGATGGCCACGGCCGCGCTTGCACCGGCCTATCTCGGGCAGTGACCGGCGGGGCCGGCGGGGTTCAGGCGGCGGCCACCCGCACGGGGAGGTCGGCCCAGCGGGTGACTCCGTCACGGTCGGTGCGCATGCCGTAGCGGGCGGACAGGGCCTTGACGATGCCGAGCCCCCGGCCGTGCTCGTCGGGGTCGATGCCGCCGGGCGGCCCGCAGGGGTTGGCCGGCCCGGAGTCGGTCACCTCGATGTGCAGAGCGCTCAGGCCGTCCAGCGCGACCCACGACACCCGCAGGGTCGCGGGCCCCAGGGCGTGCACGATCGCGTTGGTGGTCAGCTCGGAGATCACCAGGAGCACGTCCTCGGTCAGCTCCGGGCAGAGGTTCCAGTCGGCCAGGACCGCGCGGACCCGCCGGCGGACGACGGACAGGGCGCCGGGGATGTGGGACAGCGGGGCGACGTGCACGTCCTCACGCTGCGGCATCGTGTTCGGCTCCGCCGTCATGTGTCCTCCCTCCGAGGAGCCCCGCCGGGCGGGCACCCGGACGTCCTGCGAACGCTATTGACAGACCGGGTGAAGGGCAATGAAACCGGGTCGGCATTACCGAACGCCGCATTCCCCCTGCCGGAGGGGCCCGGGGACCGCGTCCGCTGCCGAGCCGCAACAGCCGGGCTACGATCGATACATGGCCGGCCCGCTCCAGTCCATCGAACGGGCGGCGGCAATCCTGCGCCTGCTGGCCGGGGGCTCCCGCCGGCTGGGTCTCGGCGAGGTGGCGGCCTCGCTGGGTCTGGCGAAGGGCACCGCCCACGGAATTCTGCGCACCCTCCAGCACGTCGACTTCGTCGAGCAGGACCCGTCGACCGGGAAGTACCAGCTCGGCGCCGCCCTCCTGCACCTGGGCAGCAGCTACCTGGACGTCAACGACCTGCGCTCGCGCTCCATCAACTGGGCCGACGCCCTGGCCGCGCGCAGCGGCGAGACGGTACGGCTGGGCACCCCCCTGGAAGGCCAGGTACTCATCGTCCACCACGTCTTCCGGCCAGACGACAGTCTGCAGACCCTCGACGTGGGGGCGCTGCTGCCGCTGCACGCCTCCGCCCTGGGCAAGGTGCTGCTGGCGTTCGGGGCCAGCCACGTGGACGCGGCGGTCGCCGCCGGGCTGGAGGCGTACACCCGGCACACCCTGACCGACCCCGAGGAGCTGGGCCGCGCCCTCGCCGAGGTCCGCGAGCAGGGCTGGGGCGCGGAGGTGCAGGAGATGTCGATGGGCGAGGCGGGCGTGGCCGCGCCCATCCGCGGCCACGGCGGGCTGGTCGTGGGCGCGATCGGCGTCGCCGGGCCCGTCGAGCGGATCTGCGACTCCAAGGGCCGGCCGCAACCGGCCATGGTCACCCTGCTCCGGGAGGCGGCCCGGGCGATCTCCAGAGACCTGGGAGCGGCCCGCTGGTAGCAGGTCCCGCAGCTGGCCCCGAACGCATCGGAAGGCAGGCCCCCGACATGGTTGAACGGTATGTGTTGTCCATCGACCAGGGCACCACCTCCACCCGATGCATCCTGTTCGACCACCGCGGGCGCCTGGTGTCGGTCGCACAGCGCGAGCACCAGCAGCACTTCCCCAAGCCGGGATGGGTGGAGCACGACGCCCTGGAGATCTGGCGCAACCTCCAGCGCATCGTGCCGCAGGCCCTGTCCGAGGCGGACATCACCCCCGAGGAGGTCGCCGCCATCGGGATCGCGAACCAGCGGGAGACCACCGTGCTGTGGGACCGCGCCACCGGCACCCCCCTGGGGCGGGCCATCGTCTGGCAGGACACCCGCACCGCGCGCCAGGTCGACGAGCTGTCGCTGGAGCCGGGCTCGGAGTTCTTCATGGAACGCTGCGGCCTGCCGCCCTCCACCTACTTCTCCGCGCCCCGCCTGCGCTGGAGCTTCGAGAACTCCCCGGGCCTGCGGGAACGCGCCGCGGACGGCGACGTGCTCTTCGGCACCATGGAGACCTGGCTGCTGTGGAACCTCACCGGCGGACCCGACGGCGGTCTGCACATCACCGACGTCACCAACGCCAGCCGCACCATGCTGATGAGCATCCGCTCGCTGGCCTGGGACGACGAGCTGCTGGACTTCTTCGGCGTGCCCCGCGCGATGCTCCCGGAGATCCGCGCCTCGGCCGAGGTCTACGGGGAGGCCAAGGTCGTGCTCCCCGGAGTCCGTCTCGCCGCCGCCCTCGGCGACCAGCAGGCCGCGCTGTTCGGGCAGACCTGCTTCTCCCCCGGCGAGGCGAAGTGCACCTACGGCACCGGCAGCTTCCTGCTGCTCAACACCGGCGACCGCCTCGTGCGCTCGACGCACGGGCTGATCACCACCATCGCGTACAAGATCGACGGGCAGCCCGCGGTGTACGCGCTGGAGGGCCCGATCGCCGTCACCGGCTCCCTCGTCCAGTGGTTCCGCGACCGGCTCGGCCTGATCAACAGCGCCCCGGAGATCGAGACCCTGGCGCGCACGGTCGAGGACAACGGCGGCTGCTACATCGTCCCCGCCTTCTCCGGGCTGTTCGCCCCGCACTGGCGCAGCGACGCCCGCGGGGTCATCGTCGGCCTCACCTCGTACATCACCAAGGGCCACCTGGCCCGCGCCGTCCTGGAGGCCACGGGCTGGCAGACCCGCGAGGTCGTCGACGCGATGAACGCCGACTCCTCGATCGCCCTGAAGGAGCTCAAGGTCGACGGCGGCATGACGGCCGACAACCTCCTCATGCAGTTCCTCGCCGACGTGCTCGACGTCCCCGTCGTCCGCCCCATGGTCGCCGAGACCGTCTCCCTCGGCGCCGCCTACGCCGCCGGCCTGGCCGCCGGTTACTGGCCGGACCTGAAGGTCCTGCGCCGCAACTGGCACC
The DNA here is from genome assembly GCF_033793585.1 of Streptomyces sp. MI02-7b. Lineage (NCBI taxonomy): Bacteria > Bacillati > Actinomycetota > Actinomycetes > Kitasatosporales > Streptomycetaceae > Streptomyces > Streptomyces sp. MI02-7b. Next base: position 154,229 of record NZ_JARAWX010000014.1, read on the forward strand.
GCGCCGCCCAGTGGCTGCCCGCGATGGAGCCCGCGCGGCGGGAGACCGAGTACGACAGCTGGAAGCGCGCCGTCGAACGCTCCGTCGGCTGGATCCAGCCCCCGCGGGCCTCGTGACCCGGTCCGGTGGGAACACAGCCGTGCCAATGCGTGCTCGCGATGTGCTCGTGCCGGGCAGAATGGCGGGGCCGATCACCAGCCTGGGGGGCCGACGTGACACTGTTCCTGATCGAGACCGACGCGCGGTGGGCGCAGCACTCCGGTGAGGAGGGGCACTACGGCGCCCCGGAATGGGGCCCGGAGGACCTGGAGCGCGCCGCGGTGTTCCTGGCCGAACTCCCCGCACAGACCCTGCGGGTGTTCCAGTACCTGCTGCGCAACCCCGGGCGGAGCATCCACTGCACGGAATTGGTGGACGAGGTCATGGGCGGGCCGAACGAGGGCAACCCCGCGCACCGCGTGGCGGGTGTGCTGTCCGGGATGAGCAAGGCACACGGCAACAGCGGGCGGCGCCTTCCCTTCCACTGGTGGCAGGCTCCGGAGGGCAGCATCGGCGCGACGTACGCGGTCCGCCCTTCGGTGGCGGCCGTGTTCCTGGCCGCCCAGCCGGGCGGGTGACTCCGCCATTCCGAAGCGGGAGAGCCTGGTCGCACCGGCCGGCTGCCAGGGTCACCGCCGAGATCGGGGTACGGGGGGCATGCCCCCGGGGTTGGTGGGGGGACCTGCTGTGCGGAGTCTGATGCGTTGTGCTGTCCTCGTGGCCGTCGCGGCGATGTGCGCCGGCTGCGGCAGCCGTCCGGGGGCGGCGAAGGCAACCGAAGACAGGTCGCTGGGCAAGGGAGAGCTGACGAGGGCCCTGCTCCGGGACTCGGACGTTCCGGGGCTCAGTGCCGACGTCGGGCCGGGGATGCCGCTGTTCGACCCGGACGATGTGGTGACCGCGTCGCCGCCCAGGTGCCAGCCGCTGGCCGACATGATGAGTGCGCGTCCGCGCCACGCGCGAAAGGCGCTGGTGTGGGAGACGCTGGACGGCGTGCGCGGCGCCGGCGGGACGACGTCGGGGAGCCTGGCGCTGAGCAGCCACACCGAGGCCGAGGCGCGGGCCTGGGTGGCGGAGCTCAAGGAGGCGGTGCCCGAGTGCGGCGGCTTCAGGGCCAGGTCCGCCGCGGGCTGGGAGTACGGTTTCACCGTCAAGGACGTGGCACCCGTCGAGGCCGGCGACGAGGCGGTGTCCTACCTGATCACGAACGCGTCCGCGCCCGGTGGCAAGGGCAATGTGGAGTCCGTCGTCCGCACCGGCGGCACCTTGTCGCAGTTCCTGCTGCCGCAGGGTGAGGGCGATCCGGTGGCGGTGCCCGAGGCCGTCGCGCGCCGCCAGCACGAGCGACTGCTGGACGTCCGAGGGTGACGCGTAGCCCCCTTCAGGTGCACGCCGTCAGGGCCCGTAGGTAACGCCGCCGGAAGAACCGCTGCGCCAGGAGCAGCACCGGGAACAGGACCCGCCACGGACCGTGCGGAGCGGCGCGGGTCAGGGAGCGGATCGTCAGTGAGACCGCGCCGTCCGGGGAGCGGTGGACCACGAAGGCCTCCTCGCCGGAGACGGGGTGCCCGGGCAGCGTCCCGTAGGCGAAGCCGCATCGCTCAGGTGCGTCCACCACCGCCACCACCCGCACGGGCTCCCGCACGGCGAACGGGCCGAGGCCCACGGTGATCCGGTACTCGGCTCCCGCGGCGACCCGCTCACCGGCGCCGTCACAGCCCGTCACGGTGAAGCCGCTGCGCCGCTTGACGCCCCAGCGCAGCACGGCGTCCGCCGCGGCGCGCCAGTCCGCGTCCCCGTGGCCGATGACGACGGTGCGGGAAAAGGGGCGCAGGCCCGCGCCCTCCGGCGACCACGGCTCCTGCGCGGGGCGCGTCGCCCCGACAGCGGCGTAGGTGAGCGCACCGGTCGGGGAGCGGCTCGTACTGCGTCCGGCCATGAGACTCCCCTTCGGACGTGGCCACTCCAGCACGGTACGGCCCAGGGTGCGCGACGCGGCGCCGGGCCGGCGGCTTCACGCCGTCGGCCCGGACCGGACGGGCTAGAGGTTCGGGAGGTTCTTGCGGAGCTCGAACGCCGTGACCTCGGAGCGGTACTCCTCCCACTCCTGCTTCTTGTTGCGGAGGAAGAAGTCGAAGACGTGCTCGCCGAGCGTCTCGGCGACCAGTTCGCTGCGCTCCATGAGGTGGATGGCCTCGCCGAGGTTCTGCGGCAGGGGCTCGATGCCGAGAGCGCGGCGCTCGGCGTCGGACAGGGCCCAGACGTCGTCGTCGGCGCCCGGGGGGAGCTCGGCGCCCTGCTCGATGCCCTTGAGGCCGGCCGCGAGGAGTACGGCGTAGGCGAGGTAGGGGTTGGCGCCTGAGTCGAGGGAGCGGACCTCGACGCGGGTGGAGCCGGTCTTGCCGGGCTTGTACATCGGGACGCGGATCAGTGCGGAGCGGTTGTTGTGGCCCCAGCAGATGTACGAGGGGGCCTCGCCGCCGGCGCCCGCGGGACGGTTGGCGCCGCCCCAGATGCGCTTGTAGGAGTTGACCCACTGGTTGGTGACCGCGGAGATCTCGCCGGCGTACTTCAGCAGCCCGGCGATGAAGGAGCGGCCGACCTTGGAGAGCTGGTACTCGGCGCCGGACTCGTGGAAGGCGTTGCGGTCGCCCTCGAAGAGGGACAGGTGGGTGTGCATGCCGGAGCCGGGGTGCTGGCTGAAGGGCTTGGGCATGAAGGTGGCGTTCACGCCCTGCTCCAGCGCGACCTGCTTCATGACCAGCCGGAAGGTCATGATGTTGTCGGCGGTGGACAGCGCGTCCGCGTAGCGCAGGTCGATCTCCTGCTGGCCGGGGGCGCCCTCGTGGTGGGAGAACTCCACCGAGATGCCCATCGACTCCAGCATCGTGATCGCCTGCCGGCGGAAGTCCTGGCCCACGTTCTGCGGCGTGTGGTCGAAGTAGCCGGAGTTGTCGGCCGGGACCGGGACGGTGCCGTCCAGCGGCAGGTTCCTCAGCAGGAAGAACTCGATCTCGGGGTGCGTGTAGAAGGTGAACCCCAGGTCGGAGGCCTTGGCCAGGGACCGCTTGAGGACGAAGCGCGGGTCCGCGTACGACGGGGAGCCGTCCGGCATGAGGATGTCGCAGAACATCCGGGCGGTGCCGGGCGCCTCGGCGCGCCAGGGCAGGATCTGGAAGCTGCCGGGGTCCGGCTTGGCGATCATGTCGGACTCGTACACCCGGGCGAAGCCCTCGATCGCCGAGCCGTCGAAGCCGATGCCCTCGTCGAAGGCCTGCTCCAGCTCGGCCGGCGCGACCGCCACGGACTTCAGATAGCCCAGCACGTCCGTGAACCAAAGCCGCACAAAGCGGATGTCCCGCTCCTCAAGGGTGCGGAGAACGAACTCCTGCTGCTTGTCCATAGCTACATCCTTGCAGGTCATACCACCTGTGCACCACAGCCAAAAGGCATGGCGGGGCACGCCAGTATCACCCGCCGCGGTTTCGACCAGATTACGCATCCGTCGCGCCGCTCCGACAGTCGGAACGACAAGACGTGGGCCGCGCCACACAGCGCGCAGCCGGACATCGCGTCGGTCTGACGATTACACTGGGCGCCGTGCCTCAACTACGCCTCGCTCTGAATCAGATCGACTCCACCGTGGGCGACCTCGCCGGCAACGCGGAGTCGGTGGTGCGCTGGACCCGGCACGCCGCCGAACAGGGAGCCCACCTCGTGGCGTTCCCCGAGATGGTGCTGACCGGGTACCCCGTCGAGGATCTCGTGCTGCGCTCCTCCTTCGTCGAAGCCAGCCGGACCGCCCTGGAGCAGCTCGCGGCCCGCCTGGCCGCGGAGGGCTTCGGGGACCTGCCGGTGATCGTCGGCTACCTCGACCGCAGTGAGAAGGCCCAGCCGCGTTACGGCCAGCCGGCCGGCTCGCCCCGCAACGCGGGCGCCGTGCTGCACGGCGGGAAGGTCGTGCTGAAGTTCGCCAAGCACCACCTCCCCAACTACGGCGTCTTCGACGAGTTCCGCTACTTCGTGCCCGGTGACACCCTGCCGGTGATCCGGGTGCACGGGGTCGACGTCGCCCTCGCCATCTGCGAGGACCTCTGGCAGGACGGCGGCCGTGTGCCCGCCGCCCGCACCGCGGGGGCCGGTCTGCTGGTCGCGATCAACGCCTCCCCGTACGAGGTCGCCAAGGACGACACCCGGCTGGAGCTGGTGCGCAAGCGGGCCCAGGAGGCCGGCTGCACCCTCGCCTACGGCGCGATGATCGGCGGCCAGGACGAGCTGGTCTTCGACGGCGACTCGATCGTCGTCTCCGCCGAGGGCGACGTGATCGGGCGCGCCCCGCAGTTCGAGGAGGGCTGCGTCCTGCTCGACCTCGACCTGCCGGCCGCCGACCCCGCCAAGGTGCCCGGCGGCATCGCGGACGACGGTCTGGAGATCGAGCACGTCACGCTCTCCGCCGAGCCGCTCCCGGCCTACGAGCCGGAGGTCCGCGGCGAGGAGGCGCCCCGGCTCGGCGACGACGAGGAGATCTACACCGCGCTCGTGGTCGGCCTGCGTGCCTACGTCGCCAAGAACGGCTTCCGCTCGGTGCTCATCGGGCTGTCCGGCGGCATCGACTCGGCCCTCGTCGCGGCCATCGCCTGCGACGCGGTCGGGGCGGCCAACGTGTACGGCGTCTCCATGCCGTCGCGGTACTCCTCGGACCACTCCAAGGACGACGCCGCCGAGCTCGCCCGGCGCACCGGGCTGAACTTCCGCACCGTCCCCATCGCCCCGATGTTCGACGCCTACATGGGCGCCCTCGGGCTCACCGGCCTCGCAGAGGAGAACCTGCAGTCCCGGCTCCGCGGCACGATGCTCATGGCCATCTCCAACCAGGAGGGGCACATCGTCCTCGCCCCGGGCAACAAGAGCGAGCTCGCAGTGGGCTACTCCACCCTGTACGGCGACTCCGTCGGCGCGTACGGGCCGATCAAGGACGTCTACAAGACCACCGTCTTCCGCCTCGCACGCTGGCGGAACGACGCGGCAGGCGAGCGCGGCCAGACCCCGCCGATCCCGGAGAACTCCCTCACCAAGCCGCCGAGCGCGGAACTGCGGCCCGGTCAGGTCGACACGGACTCCCTGCCGGACTACGACGTGCTGGACCGGATGCTGGCGATGTACGTCGACCAGGACCAGGGGCGCGACGCGATCGTCGCCGCCGGGTTCGACGCGGAGCTCGTCTCGAAGGTGCTGCGGATGGTGGACACGGCGGAGTACAAGCGGCGGCAGTATCCGCCGGGGACGAAGATCTCGGCGAAGGGGTTCGGGAAGGACCGGCGGCTTCCGATCACGAATCGCTGGCGCGAACACGCCTGACGCTTCGCGTCCGGACCGGGGAGGCTTTTTCCCCGCCCGCCCTCCCGTGTGCCCTGTGAAGTCAGGGCGCCCCGGCGCGCGTGCGGGGTGGACCGGGTGCGGGGCCTCCGGGGCTGCACGTCCTGGACTGGGATATTTACGCGCGTTTCCAGCACCTGCTCATCCCGTCCCTGCCCGGATGGCGCGCACAAATATCCCGCAGCGTCCAGAACATCCACCCCTCCGACCCCGCCCCCTCCGTCTCCATATGCGCCTGATCCCCGGAGGGGGGTGAAGAGGCGGTCCGGGGTGACCCCGGTCGCCTCACTCTGCCCCGGCGGCCTGCCGCGCGAGCGCTGGCCCCGCGGACCGCGCCGGAGGGGGGTGGGGGCGGTCCGGGTGACCGCGGTTGCCTGACTCCGCCCCTTCGGCCTGCCGCGCGATGGGCTGGCCCCGCGGACCGCGCTGCGCCAGCGGGCGGCCCCGGGCACGGTGCCGCCACTACCCCCCACCGGGGATCAGGCGCGATACGAAACGGAGGGGGCGGGGTCGGAGGGGTGGGCGTTCTGGACTGTGGAGCATATTTGGGTGCATGACCCGGGGTGATCAACGGCAGGTACCCGAGGCACCTAAATGTGCTGTCCAGAATGGCCAGCCCCGGAGGCCCCGCACCCGGCCCCCACCACACGCGCGCCGGGGCGCCCAGACCTCACAGGGCACACGGGCGGGAGGGCGGGGAAAAAACCTACCCGGACAGCCCGGCGCTAGCCGACGCGCTCGGGCGCCCCCCGCACCGCCCCCGCCGCCACCACCCGCGACGCGGACCCCCCGGAACGGCGCTCGAGCAGCACCGCCGCCCCCGCTATCACGACACCGCTCACCGCGAGCCCCGCGCCCGCGACCGCGGGCGCGACGTAGCCGAGCCCGCTCGCGATGACGAACCCGCCGAGCCACGCACCCCCCGCGTTGGCCAGGTTGAACGCCGCCTGGTTCGCGGCGGAGGCCAGTCCGGGGGCGTGCCGGGCCTTGTCCATGACGAGCATCATCAGGGGCGAGCCCGCGGCGAACGCGGCGATCCCGAGGAGGACGACGCTCAGCGCCGCGCTCCACCGCGCGTGCGAGGTGACCGTGAACAGCAGCAGGACCACCGCGAGCGCCGCGAGGCTGCCGAGCAGGGCGGGCCGCAGCGCCCGGTCGGCGAGGCGCCCGCCGAGCAGGTTGCCGATGGTGGCGCCGACGCCGAAGAGCGCCAGCACGATCGTGACGCTGCCGTCGCCGAACCCGGCGACCTCGGTGAGCAGCGGCGTGACGTAGCTGTAGACCGTGAAGACCGCGGCGAAGCCGAAGATCGTGGTGGCCAGCGCCAGCCAGACCTGTGCGTTGCGGAAGGCCGACAGTTCGTGCCGCAGTCCGCCGCCCGGCGCCACGGGCATGCGCGGGACGAGGAGCGCGATGCTGGCCATGGCGACGAGACCGATCACGCCGACGGTGAGGAAGGTGGCCCGCCATCCCAGGTGCTGGCCCATGAGCGTGGCCGCGGGGACGCCCACGATGTTGGCGACGGTGAGCCCGGCGATCATGAGCGAGACCGCGCGGGCCCTGCGCGCCGGGTCGACCATGCCGGCCGCCACGACCGCGCCGGCGCCGAAGAAGGCTCCGTGCGGCAGCCCGGCGAGGATGCGTCCGGCCAGCAGCCAGCCGAAGCCGGGGGCGAGCGCGGACAGGGTGTTGCCGACCGTGAACAGGCCCATGAGCATGATGAGCAGGGCCTTGCGCGGCATGCGCGTGGTGAGGGCGGCCAGCAGGGGCGCGCCGATGACGACACCGAGGGCATAGCCGGAGACGAGGTAGCCGGCGGTCGGGATGGAGGTGTGCAGGTCGTCGGCGACGTTGGGCAGCAGGCCCATCATCACGAACTCCGTCGTACCGATGCCGAATGCGCTGATCGCCAGTGCGAGCAGGGCGAGAGGCATGAGCGACCCTTCCGGGGAGGTGGGGGGCGGGGAGCCCTATAAGTTTATCTGCGGAACAAACTCTCCCCGACCATTCTTCCCGTGGTGTCACCCACAGACGAACGGCGTGTTAAGCCCTCTTGCTACGAAAGTGCCACTTTGGCGGCGACCGGCCGGTGGTCGCTGTCGGTCGGCGGCAGCACCCAGGAGTCGGTGGGCTCCGCGCCCCTCACGAGGATCTGGTCGATCCGCGCCATCGGGAAGTCGGCGGGCCAGCTGAAGCCGAACCCGTGGCCGGCGGCGCCCTGCGTGGAGCGCATCTGCGAGGTGATGTTGGCGAGGGCGCGGTCGTTCATGGTGCCGTTGAGGTCGCCCATGAGGATCACGTCGGGCACCTTCTCGCTGGCGATGGCCTCGCCGAGGTCGTCGGCGCTGTGGTCCCGCTCCCCCGCCGTGAAGCCCGCGTTGAACTTGACGCGCACCGAGGGCAGATGGGCGACGTAGACCGCGGCCTTCCCGTCCGGCGTGGTGATCGCGGCCCGCATGGCGCGGACCCAGCCGAGCCCGATGTCGACCGGGCGCACGCCGGTGAGCGGGTACTTGCTCCACAGCCCGACCGTGCCCTGCACGGAGTGATAGCGGTAAGTGCCCTTCAGTCCCTTCTCGTACGACGGTGCCTGGCCGGCCGCGATCTCCTCCAGGGCGATCACGTCGGCGCCGGAGGCGATGAGGTCGCGGGCGGTGCCGGCGGGGTCGGGGTTGTCGGCGTTGACGTTGTGCGTGAGCACGGTCAGATCGCCGCCACCGGTGTGCTTGTCGGACAGCAGACCGCCGAAGAAGTTGACCCAGACCAGCACCGGCAGCAGGAGCGCGATCAGCGCGGTCGCCGAGCGCCGGAGCAGAGCCACCACGAGCAGTACCGGGATCGCCAGCCCGACCCACGGAAGGAAGGTCTCCAGCAGGCTGCCCACGTTGCCGATCCGGTTGGGCAGCGCCCCGTGAAAGCCCATCACCACAGCTGTGAGGACGGCCAGTACGGCGGTGATGATGCCGCGCCGCCACATGCCGTCCCTGAACTTCTTGACCCAACGCCGGAATCGTCCCGCCGCGCCGGACCCGCGTCGCGGCTCCCCGCCGCCTTCGGTGGTCACATCCGCGTCGTACGCCTGCGCCATAAGGGAAGTCCTCACTGTCTTGCGAAGTGCTCAGTCGACCATAGGGGATCGACACGTGAAGGACGGGGCGCGCCGGGCGGCGGGTTCCCGCGAGGGGCGGCACGTGGGCGCCTGTGACACAACGGGCACATTCCGCCCGTTACGCCCCCCTTCAGCGCACCGCCCGCACGCCGCGCAGCACCGAGTCCACGATCTGCTCGGACAGTCCGTCCGGCAGCGACGCCTCGGGGCGCAGCATCACGCGCGAGAGCATAGGGCCGACGAAGAGGTCGCTGAGGAGTTCCAGGTCGATGTCGTCGCGGAGTTCGCCCTCGCGGATACCGCGGGCCAGGACCTCGGCGACCTGCCGGCGGCGGGTGACGATGACCGTGTCGTGGTAGGCCGCCCACAGCTCGGGAACGTTCTGGAACTGGGCGAGGACGTTGCGCATGAGCGCGGACGACCGCTTCACCAGGGCGCGGCGCCGTATGAACTCCACACAGGTCACCAGGTCGTCCCGGACCGAGACCCCGGCCAGCTCGGGCGCGGTCTCGTCCAGGGACCGCAGGACGTCGAGCATGAGGGCGTCCTTGCCGGGCCAGCGCCGGTAGACGGTGGACTTGCCGACGCCCGCGGCGCGGGCGATGCCCTCCATGGACAGCCCGCCGATGGTGGCGCCCTCCTCGATGAGCCGGAGCACGGCCTCGACGATCGCCGAATCGGCCTCGGCGCTGCGCGGACGCCCGCGCGGGCACCGGGGCCGTCCGGCCTCGGAGCGCTCCCGCGCGGGCGTCGCAGGTACCGGCACCGGCACCGTCATCGGCCTACCTCGACCGGACGGGCCTCACGCTCCTCGCCGCCCGCGGGGCGCGTCCCCGCGTTCTTGCGCGGCAGGAAGAGCAGCACGACGACCATCCCGAGCAGGGCGACGGCGGTCGAGGCCCAGGCGGTGACGTGGATGGCGTGGATGAACGCGTCGGTGGCGGGGCCGATGAGCGCCTTGCCCGCGGGGCCCATGTGCTCGGCGACGGCACGGGTGGCCTCGATGGACTCGCCGGCCTGGTGCTGTACACCGGCGGGGAGGCCGGTCAGATGGTCCTTGATGCCGTCACGGTAGACCGTGGACATCACGGAACCGAGGACTGCCACGCCGAGGGCGCCGCCGACCTGCCGGAAGGTGTTGTTGACGGCGGAGCCCGAGCCCGCCTTCTCGCGCGGCAGCGAGGACATGATCGCGACCGTGGCGGGCGGCATGACGTGCGCCATGGCCGTGCCCATCAGGAAGAACAGCAGCTCCAGGATCCAGATCGGGCTGTCCCCGTCCAGCAGCTGGAAGCCGAGGAAGGACAGCGCGATCAGCCCGAGGCCGGCGCCGCAGGTGGCCCGGGCGCCGATGCGGTCGACGACGAGTCGGGCCCGCGGCGCGAAGATCAGCTGGGCGACGGCCAGCGGGAGCAGCAGCAGCCCGGACTCCAGCGCGCTGTAGCCGCGCACGCTCTGCATGTAGAAGACCATGAAGAACGTCACGCCCATGAGCGCGAAGAAGACCAGGCCGATCGCGGAGACCGAGGCCGAGAAGGTCGGGTTGCGGAAGTACGCCACGTCGAAGGCGGGGTGTGTGCTGCGCGCCTCGAACCAGACGAACGCGCCGAGGATCAGCAGACCGCCGACGATGGTCGTCCAGGCCTCCGGGGCGCCGAAGTCGGCCAGTTGGCCGCCCTTGATGATGCCGTACACCAGCAGCACGAGGCCGACGATGGACAGCAGCACGCCGATCGGGTCGAGCCGGCCCGGCCGCGGGTCGCGGGAGTCGGGGACGAGCAGCACCATCGCCACCAGCGCGACCAGGATGATCGGCACGTTGACCAGGAAGACCGAGCCCCACCAGAAGTGCTGCAGCAGCAGGCCGCCGGTGACCGGGCCGATCGCGATGGCCAGGCCGACGGCGCCGGTCCATATACCGATCGCCTTGGGCTGCTCCTCGCGTTCGAAGACGTTGATGATGATGGCGAGGGTGGCCGGCATGACGAAGGCGCCGCCGAAGCCCATGACGGCGCGGAAGCCGATCAGCTCCCCGGAGGAGCCGGCGAAGGCCGACAGCACCGATCCGATGCCGAACACGACCATGCCGAAGAGCAGCACCTTCTTGCGGCCGAGCCGGTCGCCGAGCAGGCCGGCGGTGAAGAGCAGGCCGGCGAAGACCAGGGTGTAGGAGTTGATCGCCCATTCCAGCTGGCTCTGGGTGGCACCCAGGCCGGTGGGGGCGGGCTCGGCGATCGTCTTCATCGCCACGTTGAGGATCGAGTTGTCCAGCACCACCACGAGGAGGCTGAGCAACAGGACGCTGAGGATGGCCCAGCGGCGGCGATGGACCGCCTCCGGGACGCTGAGGGGCCGGATCTGCGGCACGTCGGCGGACATGGTTCCACGCTAGACCTGAATTTCGATACGGGACCGTATCGTATTGTAAAAGGTCGGCAAAGCGAAGTGACCGGAGTCCCCCTTTGCGCGGACGGCAGGTCGTGTCAGCATGGAAACGGTCCGGGGACGCCGTCAGGGCGCCTCGAGATGAACACAAGGAGCGTTGCGATGACGCACGCCGTTTCGGCTGCCCAGGCGCCTGCCCAGCCCGCGTCCGACAGCAGCAGGGCGCTGTACGGGGGCAAGGGGACCCGCCGCATCACGGTCCGGGACATCGCCGCCGCCAAGGAGCGCGGCGAGAAGTGGCCCATGCTCACCGCCTACGACGCGATGACCGCCTCCGTCTTCGACGAGGCCGGCATCCCCGTTCTGCTGGTCGGCGACTCGATGGGCAACTGCCACCTCGGCTACGACAGCACCGTCCCGGTCACGCTGGACGAGATGACGATGCTCGCCGCCGCCGTCGTGCGCGGCACCAAGCGCGCGATGGTGATCGGCGACCTGCCCTTCGGCTCGTACCAGGAGGGCCCGACGCAGGCACTGCGCACCGCGACCCGCCTGCTGAAGGAGGCCGGGGTCGGCGCCGTGAAACTGGAGGGCGGCGAGCGTTCCGCCCACCAGATCGAGCTGCTGGTCCAGGCCGGCATCCCCGTGATGGCCCACATCGGCCTCACCCCGCAGTCGGTCAACGCCTTCGGCGGCTACACCGTCCAGGGCCGCGGCGAGGAGGCGGCGCAGCAGCTGCTGCGCGACGCCAAGGCCGTGCAGGACGCGGGCGCCTTCGCCGTCGTCCTGGAGCTGGTCCCGGCGGAGCTGGCCGCGGAGGTCACCCGCAGTCTGCACATCCCGACGGTCGGCATCGGCGCCGGCGCGGAGTGCGACGCCCAGGTGCTGGTGTGGACCGACATGGCGGGGATGACGGGCGGCCGCGTGCCGCGCTTCGTCAAGCAGTACGCCGCGCTGCGCGAGACGCTCGGCGACGCCGCGAAGGCCTTCGCGGAGGACGTGACCGGCGGCGCCTACCCCGCCGCGGAGCACAGCTTCCACTGAGGTCCGCCACCGAGGTCCGGCCCACCGAGGACCCCCCTGTGCGGCGGTGCGCCCTGCCGCCTGCTTCCGCCCCGGGAATCCCCCTCCCCGGGGCGGAAGTTTTTTCCGGGACGGTTGAGTACACCCGGCCCCCCGCGCGTATGAGTGGGCAACCGCCCACCAGGGGGCGGTTGCACCGACCAGGAATGCCGGGGGCCTTGGCATGAGCCTTAGCAAGCTGCACCGATCAGTGATCGCGGGGGCCTTCGCCGCCGCGATGCTGATCGCTGCCACCGCCTGCAACGCGAGCGGCGGCAGCGGCCCCCCGGTGGACGCGGTCCTTCCCCTCCCCTCCGCCTCGCAGTCGGCGGTGGGACTGCGGACCGTGGACAACGCCCAGCTGGGCACCCTCGTCACCGACAACCAGGGTTGGGTCCTCTACCGCTTCGACCAGGACAAGAACGTCCCGCCGACCTCGACCTGCGCCGGCCCGTGCGCGACCCGGTGGCAGCCGGCCGCCGCGGTCTCGGACACCCAGGTGCAGGGCGTGGACCAGAACCTGGTCGGCAGCGTCAAGCGTCCTGACGGTTCCCTCCAGCTCACGCTCAACGGCTGGCCGCTCTACCGCTTCACGGGCGACAAGAACCCGGGCGACACCAGGGGCCAGGGCCTGGACAGGGTCTGGTTCGCGGCCGACATCCAAGGCGGGAAGGCCGTGCCCGGTGCACGGGCGAAGAGCGCCACCACCCAGAACGGGTCGGACGGATACTGATGGGACAGCAGGCATTGCGAGGACTCGACCCGCAGCGATCAGTAGGGCAGGATGCGCTAGTGGCCGACCATCGCTCAGGTGGGGTCCCCGAAGAGGACCTCATGCGGGCGCTCTACCGCGAACACGCGGGCGCGCTCTTCGCATACGTCCTTCGGCTGGTCGGCGGTGACCGCTACCTCGCCGAGGACGTCGTGCAGGAAACCCTCCTGCGCGCGTGGAAGAGTGCGTCCCGGCTCGACCCCGGCGCCCGGTCATTGCGGCCCTGGTTGGTGACGGTCGCCCGAAGGATCGTGATAGACGGCCACCGCAGCCGTCAGGCACGGCCCCCGGAGGCCTCCCCGGCCGCCCTCGACCAGCTCCCGGCCGAGGACGAACTCGAACGCTCCCTGAGGCTGATGACGATCTCCGACGCACTGGAAGATCTCACCGAGGCCCACCGCCAGGTGCTGATCGAAACGTACTTCAAGGGCCGGACGGTCAACGAGGCCGCGGCGGCGCTGGGGGTACCGCCCGGCACCGTGCGCTCGCGGGTCTTCTATGCCCTCCGCTCGCTGAAAATCGCTCTTGAGGAAAGGGGTGTGACCACCTCGTGACGGTCTACGGTTACGGTTCCGGGGCGGGTACGCCTCACGACCCGCACGTCGACGTCGGGGCCTATGTCCTCGGCGTGCTCGACGACGCCGACATGGCGCGCTTCGAGGAACATCTCGCCATCTGCCACCAGTGCGGGCAGCAGCTCGACGAGCTGAGCGGGCTCGTGCCCGTGCTCGCCGAACTCGCCCCCGCAGGGGCCGGCGCACCGCTGCCGTCCAGCGACGACGCGGTCCTCGGCAAGCTGCTCGGCAAGGTCTCCGACGAGCGCAGGACCCGCGCCCGGCGCAGGATGTTCGCCCTCGCCGCGTCGGTCGCCCTGATCATCGGCGGCCCGACGGTGGCGGTGCTGGCCTCCGGCGGCTCGGACACCCCGGCGACGCACGCCTACGCCCAGGAGTTCAAGAGCTCCGACAGCTCCACGGGCGTCAAGGCCACGGTCGGCGTCAACGAGAAGAAGTGGGGCAGCGAGGTCGGGCTCAACCTCTCCGGCGTCCAGGGCCCGCTCACCTGCCGCCTCGTCGCCATCGGCAAGGACGGCTCCCAGCAGACCGTCTCCACCTGGAGCGTCCCCACGGCGGGCTACGGCACCTCCGCCCAGCCGCAGCCGCTGACGCTCGACGGGTCGGCGGGGATGCAGCCGGACGACATCGCGCGCTTCGACGTCATCACGGCGCAGGGGCAGCGGCTGGTGTCGGTGAACGTCTGAGCCCCACGGGGCCGACGGCCGGAGGGGGACGCGCGGCGCGCGTCCCCCTCCGGCCGTTCGCTGCCCGGGCGCCGGTGAGGACGGGGGCGGAGCCGCCGTCGACGACCGCGGGCCGGGCCGGACCCGGCCGTCCTGCCGCGACCGCGAGACCGAAGAGTCCGGCCACACGATCGGGCGGCAGCGCCGGCGGACGCGGGCGCTGCGGCGGGATGCCGACGCCGGCGGACTTCCGGGGTACGCGCCGACCGCCCGTCGGCGCCGCGTCGGCACGATATCGGCGTCATGTCAGCGGACCCGGCGACAGTGGGGGCATGACACAGCGAGACGTGAAGAGCGCGGACGCCGCCGTGAGGGTGCGGGGACTCGTGAAGCGCTACGGGGAGACGAAAGCCCTCGACGGAGTGGACCTGGAGGTGCGGCAGGGGACCGTGCTCGGGGTGCTGGGACCGAACGGGGCCGGGAAGACGACGCTGGTGCGCATCCTGTCCACGCTGATCCGGCCCGACGCGGGCACGGCGATGGTGGCGGGGTACGACGTGTTGACGCAGCCGCGGCAGCTGCGGCGGGTGATCGGGCTCACCGGGCAGTACGCCTCGGTGGACGAGTCGCTGTCGGGCCGCGAGAACCTGTACATGATCGGCCGGCTGCTCGACCTGCCGCGCCGCGAGGCCCGGTCGCGGGCCGACGAGCTGCTGGAGCGGTTCTCGCTCACCGAGGCGGCCCGCAAGCCCGCCAAGGAGTACTCCGGCGGTATGCGCCGCCGCCTGGACCTGGCGGCGTCCATGATCGGCCGCCCGGCCGTGCTCTACCTGGACGAGCCGACGACCGGCCTGGACCCCCGCACCCGCAACGAGGTGTGGGACGAGGTGCAGAACATGGTCGCGGAAGGGTCGACCGTGCTGCTGACCACGCAGTACATGGAGGAGGCCGAGAAGCTCGCCCACGAGCTGACGGTCATCGACCGCGGCCGGGTCATCGCCGGCGGCCGGGTCGAGGAGCTCAAGGCCAAGGTCGGCGGCCGCACCCTGCAGGTGCGGCCGGTCGACCCGGGCACGCTGGACGCCATGGCGACCGCCCTCGGCACGGGGGCGCAGGCCGTCCCGGACCACGCGCGCGGCGTGCTCAACGTGCCGATCATCAGCGACGAGCAGCTGACCGGGATCGTGGCCGCACTCGGCACGCACGGCTTCGCGATCGCCGGCATCGACACCCATCTGCCCAGCCTGGACGAGGTGTTCCTGGCCGTCACGCACGGCAGCGGCACCGCCAAGGACCGAGAGGAACTCGCCGCATGACCGCCATCACCGCCCCCGCCGCGCCCACCGCCGCGGCCGTGGACGCCGATCCGCGGATCGGGCTGCGGGCCAACCTCCGGCACGTCGGCGCCCTCGTGCGGCGCAACGTCCTGCAGATCCGGCAGGACCCGGAGTCGATGTTCGACGCGCTGCTGATGCCGATCGTCTTCACGCTGCTGTTCGTGTACGTCTTCGGCGGCGCGCTGGAGGGCAGCCAGGAGAAGTACGTCAACTACATGGTGCCGGGCCTGATGGCCATGATGGGCATGAACATCGCGATGGCCGTCGGCACGGGCGTCAACTCGGACTTCAAGACCGGGGTCATGGACCGCTTCCGGACCATGCCGATCGCCCGCTCCTCCGTGCTGATAGCGAAGATCGTCGTCGAGATCGGCCGGGCCCTGGTCGCCACGGTCATCCTGCTCGCGATGGGCTTCATTCTGGGCCTGCACGTGGACAACGGCGTCTTCGGCCTGGTGAGCGCGGTGGCGCTCTCCCTGACCTTCGGTGCCTCGCTGATGTGGGTCTTCATCCTCCTGGGTCTGGTCGCCCGGACCCCCCAGTCCGTCCAGGGGCTGTCCATGATCGTCGTCCTGCCGCTGCAGTTCGGAAGCTCGATCTTCGCCAAGCCCACGACCATGCCGGGCTGGCTGGAGGCCTTCACCCGCTACAACCCGCTGTCCAACCTCGCGGACGCCTCCCGCAACCTCATCAACGGGGGCGCGGTGGCGCACTCGGTGATGATGACGCTGATGTGGGCGGTGGGCATCACGGTGATCAGCGCGCCGCTGGCGGTGGCGAGGTTCCGCAACAAGACCTGATCCTGGAGACATGGACCCCGTCGAGGCGCTGGACCGGATCGCCTTCCTGCTGGAGCGGGACGGCGCCCCGACGTACCGGGTACGGGCCTTCAGGGGCGCCGCCGCCGCGGTCGCCGCGTTGCCGCCGGACGAGCTCCGGCGGCGCGCGGCCGTTCCCGGCGGCCTGGAGGAGATCAAGGGGCTCGGCCCGAAGACCGCCGCCGCCGTGCGGGAGGCGCTCGCGGGCGCCCGGCCCGGCTATCTCACCCGGCTGGAGGAGGGCGGCGGAACGGATGCCGTGCCCCGGCCCGAGGGGGACGCGGGGCAGCGGCTGCGGGCGGCGCTGCGCGGCGACTGCCATCTGCACTCCGACTGGTCCGACGGCGGCAGCCCGATCGAGACCATGGCCCGCACGGCGGCCGCGCTCGGCCACGAGTGGGCGGTGCTCACCGACCACTCCCCGCGGCTGACCGTCGCCCGCGGCCTGACCGCGGACCGGCTCCGGGCCCAACTCGCGGTCGTCGCCGAACTGAACGAGCGGCTGCCCCCGCCCTTCCGGCTGCTGACCGGCATCGAGTGCGACATCCTCGCGGACGGATCACTCGACCAGAGCGCGGACCTGCTGGACCGGCTGGACGTGGTGGTCGCCTCCGCCCACTCCAAACTGCGCATGGAACGCGACGAGATGACCCGGCGCCTGGTCTCCGCCGTCAGCAACCCGCTGGTGGACGTGCTCGGCCACTGCACGGGCCGCCTGGTGCGCGGCAAGTCCCGCCCCGAGTCGGAGTTCGACGCGGACCTGGTCTTCGCCGCCTGCGAGCGCTTCGGTGTGGCGGTGGAGATCAACAGCCGCCCCGACCGCCTCGACCCGCCCCGCCGGCTCCTGCGCAAGGCGGTGGACGCCGGCGTCCTGTTCGCCGTCGACAGCGACGCCCACGCGCCCGGCCAGCTCGACTGGCAGATCTTCGGCTGCGCCCGTGCCGAGGAGTGCGGCGTCCCGCCGGAGCGGGTGGTCACCACGTGGGACGCGGACACCCTGTTGCGCTGGACCCGCACCCGGCAGGTGCCGGCCGGGGCGGCTCAGGCCTGAGCCGGGGTCCGCTCGGCGGGGCTCCCGACGAGACCCCGCAGAGCGCTGGTGTCCGGCCCCGCCCCGTCCTGCGGGTCGATGGCGGCGTCCACCGCGCGGTCCAGGGCGGCGTGCAGGCCCTCGTCGAACTCCAGGTGTTTGCCGCGCTCCCAGTCCAGCTCCCAGCGGACCCGGCCGTCCTCGGCCAGCGCCGCGAGGGCGAGGGAGTACAGCGCGTCGGCGGCGTCGGCGCGGGCCCTGGCCCGCAGGGAGTCGTCGAGCAGCATGTGGCCCCCGTAGCCGGGGCGCGGCATGCAGTCGACGATTTCCGGCCACTTCGAGGCGTCGACGGCGTCCAGAAGTGCCCCGAGGTCCGCCGGTCCCCGCAGGGCCGCGCGGGCGGCCCGGAGCAACGGAGCCGTCTCGGCGTCGAGTTCCGCCGATCCCACCGCCACGGCCAGTTCCCGCCAGGGCAGCTGACGCATTCCCACCGCCCAGGGCAGCGCCCGCACCGTCTGCGCGGCGGTGCCGGCGGGATCCACGAGGAGGCCGATCGCCGCGCGCCGCGTCTCCTCGGGGCGTGACCCGCCGAGGTCGGCGGGCAGCGCCTCGATCGCCGCGACCCGTTCGCGCATCGGCGGGTGCGAGTCGTAGGGCGAGCTCTTCTCACGCGGCGGGTCCGCGAGCAGGCGCCCCTCCTCCTCGCGCCAGGTGTCGCTGTCCAGGAACGCGGCGAACCCGGAGTGCACCTCCTCGACCGGGGGGAGGAGCCCGAGCCCCGCGTCGATGCCGATGCCGGCGTACTCGCGGATGTAGCGGGTGTGCGCGGCGGCGAGCAGCGGGATGCGGCGGAGCGCGGCGGCGGTGGTGTCCCGCCCGGCGAAGCGCGCGGCGGCGCGGTCCGCGGCAAGTTCGCCGAGGCGTGCCTCGGCCTGGGTCATCCGCAGGCAGAAGCGCGCGTACCCGGCGAACAGCGAGCCCATCGCGTGGCCGATGGAGTGGCCGTCCTCGGCGTACCGTTCCATGATCCGCAGCAGGCCCACGCGGTTGCGGGCGGCCAGGCCCGACAGGAGGGTGTCACCCCGGGCGAAGTGGCCGAGTTCATGGGCGACGACCGCGTCGAGTTGACGCTCCGTCAAGCCGACCAGGTACGGGACGCCCAGCGCCATACGCCGCTGTCCGGGAACGAGCCCGAGCACCCAGGAACTCTGCCAGACCGCGGCCACCGGCTCCGCCACGAGCCAGAGCTCGACGGGGGCCGCCGTGCCCACGGCCGCGGCCACCGCACGGATCCGCGCCCACAGCTCCGGTTGCTCGTCCTCGGTCACCCGCACGCCCGCGGGCCGGTGACGGTTGGCACCCCGGACGGAGGCGACCAGACCCGACACCACCGGTGAGGCGAAGGCGACGCTGACGCCCAGGAAGACGACCACCGCGTACCCCTGCTTCATCGCGGCCCCGGCGAGGGCGACGTTCACGGTGACGATCACCGCGAGCAGGCCGAGGCTCATGGCGTAGAAGCCGAGCAGGAACGCGAGCAGCCGGAGGGCGTGCAGGAACGCGCGCATGGCGGAAGGGATCTCCTGAGGAGCGGGGAATCACGGGCGGTGGCGGCCGAGTGGCGACGCGCCATCGTATGCGGGCACCGGCCGCCGCTCAACGGCCTTTCCCCACGGAGTGCCGGTCCTCTTCGGCGAGGTCACGGCGGGCGCAGGCGCAGCACCGTGGTGAGGGCGTGGCGGCCGGCGCCCTGGAGGATCTCGACGGGGAGGGGGGCGGGCAGCGGGCGGTAGGGGGTGCCGTCGTCGAGGGCCGCCGTGGCGGGGCGAGCGGGGGTGAGCAGGGGGGCGAGTTGGGCGCGCAGGGGGGCGTCGAGCGGGGCGGAGGCCAGCGGGCCGTCGCCGAGGTCGAGGACGAGCGCGCGCGGGGTGCGGGGGGTGCCGGTGAAGCCGATGGCGACGGCGTCCTGCGGGACGGAGTGCCGGAGCTTGAGCCAGTCGCGGCGGCCGGGCCGGTAGCGCTGGGCACGCCCCTTGACGACCAGGCCCTCGATGCCGGAGTCGGCCAGGGAGGCGTACCAGTGCAGCGCTTCGGCCCGGTCGGTGGTCGCGGGGACGGGCTGCAGCGGCGGGCCGAGCGGGGTGAGCAGGGCGATCAGGGCGGCTCGACGCTCGTCGTAGGGGCGGCCGCGCAGGTCGGTGCCGGCGGCGGCGAGGAGGTCGAAGGCGGCGTAGTTGGCAGGTGGTGCGGACAGGCGCCGCCGGGTGCTGCCGAGGGCTCGGCGCTGGAGGGCGCCGAAGTCGAGCCGCCCGTCGCGCCAGATGACGACCTCGCCGTCCACGACGGTGCCCGGCGGCAACGCCCGCGCGGCCTCGGCGAGTTCGGGGAAGGTGTCGGTGACGATCCTTCCGGAACGGGTCTGCAGGCGCACCGGGTCGGTGAGGACGACCATGCGGTGGCCGTCGAACTTCGGCTCGTACGCGCAGCCGCCGGGCAGCGCGTCCGCCTCCGGGACGGTCTCCACCCGCCGGGCGAGCATCACCACCACGGGCGGCGGGACGGGGTCGGTCACGGCAGCCGGCCCCGGGCGGCGCCGTCGTCGAGGCCGGCCAGCAGGTCGCCGAACCGGTCGACGCGGCCGAGCACGTCCTCGGGGCCGAAGACCAGGTCCCCCGGCGCGCGGCAGGCGGCGACCTCGTCCCAGGTCACGGGGGCGGCCGCACCGGGGCGGTCCCGCAGCCGCAGGGTGTAGGGGCACGCGGTGGTCTTGGCCGAGGCGTTCTGCGACCAGTCGATGAAGATCTTGCCGGGGCGCAGGCTGCGAGTCATGGAGACCAGGACGAGCCCGGGGTGCTCGTCGCGCATCCGCCCGGCCAGCGCCTTGGCGTAACCGCTGACCGCCCGTCCGCTCGCGCGCTCGATCGGCGCGTACAGGTGCAGCCCCTTGCTGCCGGAGGTGACGGGGAAGGCCGTGAGCCCGTCGTCGTCCATCATCTGGCGGAGTCGTTCGGCGACCCGGCAGCACAGGACGAGGTCGGCGCCCTCCCCGGGGTCGAGGTCGAGCACGAGCCGGTCGTGGGCGTCGCGTCCCGCGGCCGCCGTCCACTGGGGGACGTGCACCTCCCAGCCGCCGAGGTTGGCCATGGTGACCAGGGTGGCGGTGGAGTCGACGACGACGTGCGGCTCCTTCGGGTCGCCGGCCGTGGTCACCCAGGAGGGCGTGCCGGCGGGGGGCCGTTTGGCGAACCACGCCTGCCCGTGCGGCCCCTCCGGGGCCCGGACGAACGAGGCGAGACGGCCGGTGGCGTGCGGCACCATCACCGCGGCGACCTGGGCGTAGTACCGCAGCAACTGCGCCTTGGTGTGACCGGTCGCCGGGAAGACGACCTTGTCCAGGTGGGTGAGGACCACCTGGCGGCCGTCCACCTCGGCCGGCTGCCGGTCGGGCGAGGCTGACGGGGCGGGCATAGTGTGGAAAGTCCCCGGAAAGGGACGAAAGTATGCGATCCATGTGGAAAGGTGCGATCGGCTTCGGGCTGGTCTCCATTCCCGTCAAGCTCTACGCGGCCACCGAGGAGCACGGCGTCTCCCTGCACCAGGTGCACGCCGAGGACGGCGGCCGCATCCGCATGAAGCGGTTCTGCGAGAAGGAGGGCAAGGAGGTCCCCTACTCGGAGATCGCCAAGGGGTACGAGGACGAGAGCGGCCGCACGGCGGTCCTCAGCGACGCGGACCTGGCGGAGCTGCCGCTGCCGAGCCGCAAGCTCATCGACGTCCTCGCCTTCGTCGACACCGACGAGATCGACCCGCTGTCGCTGTCCCGCGCCTACTACGTGGGGGCCGAGGCCGCCGCGTCCAAGCCGTACGTCCTGCTGCGCGAGGCGCTGGCCACCAGCGGCAAGGCAGCCGTGACGAAGATCGCCCTGCGGACCCGCGAGTCGCTGGCGCTGCTGCGCGTCCACGAGGAGCTCCTGGTCCTGCACACCATGTACTGGCCCGACGAGGTACGTGACGCGGGGGGCCTGGCACCGCCGGAGAACGTCGTCGTGCGGCCGCAGGAACTGAAGATGGCGCAGAGCCTGATGGAGACCCTTTCCGAGGACTTCGACCTGGAGTCCCAGCACGACGAGTACCAGAAGGCGCTGGACGCCCTGGTCGCCGCCCGTCTGGAGGGTGAGCCCGTGCCCGAGACGGCCGAGGTGACCTCCGCCCCCGACAACGTGGTGGACCTGATGGCGGCGCTTCAGGCCAGCATCGACGCCCGCGGCGGCGAGAAAGCCGAGAAGTCCGGGAAGTCGCAGTCTCCCAGGAAGACGACCGCGGCGAAGAAGACGGCCGCGAAGAAGGCCCCCGCGAAGAAGGCGGCGGCCAAGAAGACCACCGCGAAGAAGACGGCCGCCAAGAAGACGGCGGCCCGCAAGAAGGCCGGCTGACCACCGGCCGGTGTCACAGGGGTTCTCGCAGCAGCCCGACCGCCTCGGGGAAGGTGAGGGTCCCGCCCTCGCGGTAGGCGTCGTCGTACGCCTCCTCCCCCAGGTGCGCGCGCAGCCGGACCGCGTCCTCGTCGAGGCTGTGACGCTCCCACGGGGTGCAGGCGGTCTGCCGCAGGTTGTCGTGGGCGCCGAGCACCACCGCGGCTCGGCGCGCCGGCTCCCGCGCGTCACCGTCGTCGCGCAGTCCGGCGATGCCGGTGAAGAGCGTGACGGCGGGCGGGAAGAGCAGGACGCCCATGCGCGGCCCGATGACCGGGCTCAGCGGATGGGCCTCCATGTAGTCGACCGCCTCGCGCAGATGCGGCAGTCCGCCGTACGGGTCGCCGGCCATGCCGGTCAGCCAGCCGCGGATCGCGGCGAGCAGCCCGAAGATGAACGAGGGCATGCCCCGCGGGGGATCGGCCTGCATGGCGTCGAGCAGCTCGAAGCCCTCGTCCAGTTCGCCGCGCCGGGAGAGCATCGCGACGAGCAGCACCTTGCCGTAGTAGCTCGCGTCGTCGCCGACCGGACGGAACCGCTGGGCGTCGGTGATCCCCTCCCGGACCAGCCGCTCGCCCTCCTCCTCCTGGCCGCTGTTGGCCAGGGCGTCGCCGAGGCGGACCGTCATCATCGGGACCTGCTGGTGGGCACCGAGCTTGAGCGCGAGGCCGATGGCCTCGCGGCAGCTCTCCGCGGCGCGGGCCCAGTCGCCGGAGTTGGCGGTCGCCTCGGCTTCCGCCGCGAGCACTTCCGCCAGGCCCCAGTCATCGCCGGCCCGGCCGAACAGGGCCCGGGCCTCACGGATGTCCTCCATGGACTGGGCGAACCGGTCCTCGACATCGTTCATGACCTTGGCCCGCAACTGCAGCGCGAACGCCAGCTCCCACGTCCGGCCGTGCTGCCGGCAACTGCTCACCGTGGAGTCGATCAGCTCCGGCATCAGGTCGAAGCGGCCGGTCAGCATGGCGCCCAGCATGCGGAACAGCCCGGGCCGCCGGCTGGACTGCGGCAGCTCCGGCGGGTAGGCCTCGATGATCGCCTCGCCGAGCGCGACGAACCGCGGCTCGCTCCAGGCGTCCGTCTCCTCCATGTGGGCGAACACCTCGGCGGTGCGCACCCAGCGCCGGGCCTCGGTGAGCAGATGGGGCGTCATCGGCAGCGGGTCGTCCAGCGGCCCGCGGTCCAGCGGCGGCAGCGCGTGGGGTCCCGCGAAGGCGTCCACCGGACTCATCTTCGCCACGACGCCGGGCCAGTAGCCCATCTCGCTGCGGTAGTTGCGCATCTCCCAGAACCAGCTGGAGGCCAGGACCAGGCAGAGCGCCTCCTGCTCGTCGTCCGTCTCCACCGCCCGGCGGATGGCCGCCCGCAGGTTCTCGTGCTCGCGCTCCAGGCGGTCCAGCCACAGCAGTTGGCGCGAACCGCGCAGTTCGGGGTCGGCGGTGCGGACGTACTCGCGGAAGTACGAGGTGTGGCGGCGCCCCACCGTGCCGCGCTCGCCTGCCTCGTCGAGCCGTTCGGCGGCGTACTCGCCGATGGTCTCCAGCATGCGGTAGCGGGCGCCGTCCTCGGTGAGGTCGGCGACCACCAGCGACTTGTCGACCAGCGAGGCCAGCAGATGCGCGACGTCGCGCGCGTCCACGAAGTCACCGCCGTCCCCGCCGCTCACGGCCTCGGCGGCGGCCAGGTCCCAGCCGCCGGCGAAGACCGCGAGGCGGCGCAGCACGGTCCTTTCGGCCTCGCTGAGCAGGCCCCAGCTCCAGTCCACGACGGCGCGCAGCGTCTGCTGGCGGGGTAGCACGGTGCGGCTGCCCGCGGTCAGGATGCGGAAGCGGTCGTCGAGCCGGTCGGCGAGCTGACGCGGGGTCATCATCCGCAGCCGGGCCGCCGCGAGTTCGATGGCCAGCGGCAGGCCGTCCAGACGGCGGCACAGTTCCGCGCACGCCTCCGGGTCCTCGTCCGGGGTGAAGCCGGGGCGGGCCGCGGCGCCGCGGTCGGCCAGCAGCCGCAGCGCGGGCGACTCGGGCAGCGGGTCCAGCGGCCGGATCGACTCCCCCGGTATGCCCAGCGGTTCACGGCTGGTCGCGAGCACCGCCAGGTCCGGGCAGTGCGCGAGCAGCCGCTCGGCCAGCTCGGCGGCGGCGCCGATCACGTGCTCGCAGTTGTCCAGGACCAGCAGCAGCCGGCGATCGGCGCAGTACTCGGTCAACTGGAGCAGCGGGTCCTTGGCGACCGCGCCCTTCGCCTCCGCGGCGAACGCGGCCTCGGCGGCCGAGCCCGGGTGCAGCAGGGTCTCGCGCAGACCCAGCGCGTTGACCACGGCGACGGCCACCGTGCGCGGGTCCTCGACGGGGGCGAGTTCGGCGAACCACACGCCGTCCGGCCACTGACCGGCGACCGCGTCCCCGACCTCCTGCGACAGCCGGGTCTTGCCGGTACCGCCGGGCCCGGTGATCGTCACCAGCCGGGAGGCGGACAGGTCGGACGCCAGCGCCGACAGGTCCGCCTCCCGCCCGACGAAGCTGGTCAGCCGGGCGCGTGCGTTGCCCTGACGCGGCGGCGGGACGGGCGCGGGGGCCGGCGCGGCCGGCATGAGCAGTTCGGCGTGGAGCGCGCGCAATTCCGGGCCCGGATCGGTGCCGAGCGTGTCCGCGAGCTCCCGGCGCACGTCCTCGTACGCGACCAGAGCGTCCGCCGCCCGCCCCGCCCCGCGCAGCGCCCGCAGCCGCAGGGCCTGCACCGGCTCGTTGAGCGGATGGGCGGCCGCCAGCTCCGTGATCTCCGGCAGCACCTGCTCGGCGCGGCCGAGCGCGACCTCGGCCGTGATCCGCAGACGGCGGGCGTCGAGCCGCAGCGCGTCGTAGCGGGACGCGACGGAGGCCCGGTCCGGGAGATCGGCCAGCACGGGTCCGCGCCACAGCGCGAGCGCGCCGTCCAGCGCGTCGGCCGCCTTGGCGGCGTCGCCGTCGGCCAGCGCCCGCCCGCCGTCCTCCACCAGGCGCTCGAACCGGAACAGGTCCACGGCGTCCGGCGCCGCGGCCAGCCGGTAACCGCCGTCCACGGACGCGACCGCCTCGTGCCCGAGCGTCCGGCGCAGCCGCGCCACCAGCGCCTGGAGCGCCCCGGTCGCGTCGGAGGGCGGCTCGCCCTCCCACACCTCGTCGATCAGCGCCTCCGTCGTGCGCACCCGCCCGGGGCGGAGGGCCAGCGCCGCCAGCAGGGCGCGCAGCCGGTTCCCGGCCAGGGGTACGGCGGTGCCGTCGTCGCGGTGGGCCTGTGTGGTCCCGAGGATGCCGTAGCGCACGCCCCCATTGTGTCCGAGTCCCGCGCGCCGCTTGCCCTCCGGGCAGCTTTTGTTCCCCGCCCGCCCTGCCGGGTGCCCAAGTCAGTGACCCCGGCGCGCGTGCGGGGCGCGTTTCCAGCACCTGCTCATCCCGTCCCTGCCCGGATGGCGCACACAAATATCCCGCACCGTCCAGAACATCCACCCTCCCCCAGCCTCCGGTGCCCCCACCTCCCCCGCCCCCTCCGTCTCGAATCGCGCCTGATCCCCGGAGGGGGGTGAAGAGGAGGTCCGGGTGACCCCGGTTGCCTGACTCCGCCCCTTCGGCTTGCCGCGCGAAGGCTGGCCCCACGGACCGCGCCGCGCCAACGGGCGACCCCAGGCACGGTGCCGCTATCACCACCCTCCGGGGATCAGGCGCGAACACTACGGAGGGGGCGGGGTCATAGGGGTGGGCGTTCTGGACTGTGGAGCATATTTGGGTGCACAACCCGGGGTGATCAGTTGAGAGCGCCCGAGGCACCGAAATGTGCTGTCCAGAATGCCCAGCCCCGGAGGCCCCGCACCCGGCCCACCCCGCACGCGCGTCGGGGCGCCCAGACTTCCTGGGGCACACGGGAGGGCGGGCGGGGGAACAACCCCCACGGCCCCCCATGGAACGTCTCGCGTTCGCAGGACGTTATCGCCCCAATGGGTGTGCCCGGCGCCAGCCGAGTGGCATGATCGGGCGGCCACCACGACCGCCCCCGTACCGCCCTCCGCAGGAGCCCGCACGATGACCACCGCAGCAACCCGCAGTGAGCGGCAGATCAGTCCGATTTTCCTGGGGCTGGTCGCGATCATGGCAGTCTCCGGGTGGGCGGTGTGGACCGGCTTCTCCTCGAACACCGGATTCGCCGTCTTCCTGTTCGTCGTGTCCGGCTGGATCGTCTCCCTGTGCCTGCACGAGTACGCGCACGCGCGCACCGCCCTGCACGGCGGCGACATCTCGATCGGCGCGAAGGGCTATCTGACCCTCAACCCGCTGAAGTACACGCACGCGCTGCTCAGCATCGTGCTGCCGGTGGTCTTCGTGATCCTGGGCGGCATCGGCCTCCCCGGCGGCGCGGTGTTCATCGAGCGCGGCCGGATCAGCGGCCGATGGAAGCACAGCCTGATCTCGGCGGCGGGCCCGCTGACGAACATCCTCTTCGCGATCGCGCTGATGCTGCCGTTCACGCTCCACCTCGTGGACCCCTTCGACCCGGGGCAGACGCCCTTCGCCGCGGCGCTCGCGTTCCTGGCCATGCTCCAGGTGACGGCGGCGATCCTGAACCTGCTGCCGGTGCCGGGGCTGGACGGTTACGGGGTCATCGAGCCCTGGCTCTCGTACAAGGTGCGGCGCCAGATGGAGCCGTTCGCGTCCTTCGGCCTGCTGGCCGTCTTCGGCGTGCTGTGGATCCCGGAGGTCAACGCGGCCTTCTTCGGCTTCATCGACTCCGTGACGCACGCCTTCGGGCTGCCGGACGGCCTGTCGGGCCTGGGCTACCAGCTCTTCCGCTTCTGGGACAACGCCCTCTAGTCCCCGGAGCCGGCCGCGGAGACGGCCGCCGCCCTCTCGATCCTGGCCTTGCGCGCGTAGTACCAGCACATGTTGCTGGTCAGGCCGGTGATCGCGATCCAGAGGACGCCGAGCCAGCTGCCCTCGACGAAGGAGACGACGGCGGCGACCGCGGACAGGACGCACACGATGAGCGCGTAGACGGCGAGGCGGGGCATGGGGGCGGCTCCTGTCGGATCGGTCACGAACCCGCTCATTGTCCCCCATGCCCTCGCGCGGCCCCACGGCGGCCGCGCGCACCGCTCGGACGCCGGTCAGAGGTCCGTCATGCGCACCCCGGCGTGGGCCTTGTAGCGGCGGTTGACCGAGATCAGGTTGGCGACCAGCGCCTCGACCTGGTGGGCGCCCCGCAGCCGGCCCGCGAAGACCCCGCGGACGCCGGGGATGCGCGCGGCCAGCGCCTGCACCACATCGGTGTCGGCGCGGGACTCGCCGAGGACCAGCACGTCGGTGTCGATCGTCTCGACCTCCGGGTCCTCCAGCGTCACCGCCGACAGGTGGTGGAAGGCGGCGGCGACCCGGGAGTCAGGGAGCAGGACGGCGGCCTGCTCGGCGGCGCTGCCCTCCTCGGGCTTCAGCGCGAAGGCGCCCTTCTTGTCGAAGCCGAGCGGGTTGACGCAGTCGACGACCAGCTTCCCGGCGAGTTCCTCACGCAGCGACTCCAGCGTCTTGGCGTGGCCCTCCCACGGCACCGCGACGATGACGACGTCGCTGCGCCGGGCGGTCTCCGCGTTGTCCGCGCCCTGGACGCCGTGACCCAGCTCGTCCGCCGTGGCCTGCGCACGCTCGGCGGCGCGGGAGCCGATGATCACCTGCTGGCCCGCCCTGGCCAGCCGGTAGGCCAGGCCGCGGCCCTGCGGCCCGGTGCCGCCGAGGACGCCGACGACGAGGCCGGACACATCGGGCAGGTCCCACGGGTCCTTGGCGGGAGCCTTCGCGGCGGGGGTGTCATTGCCACTGTCAACAGTCATGTACGTGATCCTGCCAGCAAGCGGCGGCCCGCGGCGCGCCGGTCAGGCTGTGACGCTCCCCTCGCTGAGGCCGCCCCGCCAGTGGCGCTGGAGCACCACCATGAGCAGCATCAGCGGCAGGACGGACAGCAGCGCGCCGCCGACCGTGTACTGGTAGAGCTCGGGCTGCCGGTCGGCGTAGCCCTGCCAGGACGTCAGCCCGAGCGTCACCGGGTACAGGTCGCTGTCGGAGAGCATGACCAGGGGCAGGAAGAAGTTGTTCCAGATGTGGACGAATTGGAACAGGAAGACGGTGACCAGCGCCGGTGACATCAGGCGCAGGCCGAGCCCGTGGAAGATCCGCCACTCCCCCGCCCCGTCGAGCCGGGCGGCCTCCAGCAGGGAGCGCGGGATCGCCGCCGTGGCATAGATCCGGCACAGGTACACCCCGAACGGGCTGACCATGCCCGGGACGAGGACCGACCAGTAGGTGTTGGCGAATCCGAGGTCGGTGAAGAGCAGGTACAGCGGGAGGGCCAGCGCCGTGGACGGCACGAGGACGCCCGCGACGACGGCGGTCAGCACCGCCTCGCGCCCCGCGAAGCGGTACTGCGCGAGGGCGTAGCCCGCGGCGGCCGACAGCCAGGTCGCCCCGAGGGCGCCGACTCCGGCGTACAGCAGGCTGTTGCCGAACCAGCGGACGTACACGCCGCCGTCGTAGGTCAGCACCCGGCCCAGGTAGGCGACGGGGTGCGGGTGCGCGAACCAGAGGCCGAAGCTGCCGAAGAGGTCGGCGCTGGACTTGGTCGCGGAGACCGCGAGCCAGTAGACGGGGACGAGGAAGTAGACGGCGGCCAGCGTCAGCGCGGTCGCGGTGAGGACGCGGTGGCGGAGGGGGACGGTCATCGCAGCGCCCCGTCCCCGCCGCGCCGGCCGACCAGGCTGAGGAAACCGAAGGACAGCGCGCACGCGACGAGCGCGAGCAGCACGGCCTCGGCGGCGGCCACGTGGTAGTCGTTGGCCGAGAACGCCTCGTTGTAGGCGTGCAGGTTGGGCGTGTAGCCGGAGTCGATGGCCGGGGAGAGCGGACGCAGCACGAGCGGCTCCGAGAACAGTTGCAGCGTGCCGATGATGCTGAAGACGGCGGTCAGCACGAGGGCCGGCCGGATCAGCGGCAGCTTGATGTGCCAGGCGATCCGCGCCGCGTTCGCGCCGTCGAGGCGGGCCGCCTCGTACAGCTCGGCGGGCACGGCCTTGAGCTGGGCGATCAGCACCAGCATGTTGTAGCCGGTGAACTGCCAGGTCACGATGTTGGCGATGGACCACAGCACGGTGGAGCGGGACAGGAAGTCGACCTGCCAGCCGGCCGAGTGCAGGATCTGCACGATGGGGCTGATGCCGGGGACGTACAGGAAGCCCCACAGGATCGACGCGATCACCCCGGGCACGCCGTAGGGCAGGAAGTACGCGGTGCGGAAGAAGCCGATGCCGCGGGCGGAGGCGCTGTCCAGGAGCAGGGCGAGTCCGGCGGCCAGCGCGAGCATGAGCGGCACCTGCACGACCCCGAAGAGCAGCACCCGCCCGAAGCCCGCGAGGAACGAGCCGTCACGCAGCGCGTGGGCGTAGTTGCCGAGGCCCGCGAACACGTCGTGCGAGCCGCCGAAGCCGAGCGGCCCGGTGCGTACGGTCCGCAGCAGGCTCTGCTGCACGGCGTAGCCGATGGGCACGACGAAGCAGAGCAGGAACAGTGCGCAGAACGGCAGGAGGAACGCGGCCGCGGTGCGCGCCTCGCGGGAGCGGGTGCGGGAACGCCTCCGGGGGCGGGTGGGGCCGGCCCGGCCGGGCCGGGCCCCGGGCACCGGGGCGGAACCGGGCACGGCCGGCGGCACGACGTCCGCCCGCGCGGTCACGCGGCCTCCGCCTTCAGGCCCTTGTCGCGCAGGTCGGCGAGGGTGCGGGCCTGGAGGCCCGGCAGGGTGGCGGTGAGCGGGGTGCCGTCGCTGACGGCGCCGCTGAGGGCGTCGGTGAGCCGTTGGAAGAAGGTGTCCATGGTGGGCCCCCAGGTCCAGGCGCGGTCCACCGCGGCGCCGGAGGCGGCGACCACCGCGCCGTAGTCCTGGCCGCCGAAGTAGGCCGCGCGGTTGTCGAGTTCGGCCGGGGTGAAGCCGGAGACCGGGGCGGGGTAGCCGTAGCCGCCCCGGATGAGCAGGCGGACGCTGGCGGGGTCGCTGTTGAGCCACACCGCGAAGTCCAGCGCGGCGCGGGGGTTGCGGGTGCCGGTGAAGACGGCGGTGGTGGAGCCGCCCCAGTTCCCCGAGGACGGGGCGGCGCCGGAGCCGGGGGTGTGCCACTGCGGCATCGGCCGGACCCGCCACTTGCCCGCGCCCCCGGGGGCGTTGCCGGTGAGCAGCGCGTCGCCCCAACTGCCGCCGGTCCAGCTGACGAGGTCGCCGGACTGGAGGCCGGCGTACCAGGCGCTCTGCATCATGGGCTGGGTGGTGACCAGCCGGTCCTTGATGAGCCGGTCCCAGTAGCGGGTGACGCGGCGGGTGGGCTCGTCGTCGACGGAGACCAGCCAGGTGTCGCCGCCGGCCCGGAACCAGCGGGCGCCGGCCTGCCAGGCCAGGGCGGTGAACCAGCCGGGGTTGGACGGCGAGAAGGAGGTGAGGTGCGCTCCGCGGCGGCGTACGACGCGGGCGGCGGCCGCGAAGTCGTCCCAGGTGGCGGGCGTCTCGATGCCCCACCGGTCGAACAGGTCCTGGCGCTGGAACAGCACCATCGGCCCGGAGTCCTGCGGGATGGCGTAGACGCCGCCGGCGTACACGGTCTGCTGCCAGAGCCAGTCGGCGAACCGGGCGCGGTAGCGGTCGGCGCCATGCCGGGCCAGGTCCACCAGGCCCTGGTCGAGCAGGAATCCGGGCACCATCTGGTACTCGACCTGGGCGAGGTCGGGCGGGCTGCCGGCCTTGAGCGCGGCGTGCATCTTGGCGTACTGGGCGCCGCCGCTCGCGGCCACCTTCTCCAGTTCGACGCGGACCCCGGGGTGCAGCCGGTTCCACAGCGCGACGTTGCGCTCGATGCCGGGCACCCAGGACCAGAAGGTGAGGGTCGTGGTGCCCTGCCCCGTCGCGCCGGTGGAGGGGGCGCAGCCGGGCAGGGCGAGCGCCGCCGCCGTGCCCCCGGCCGCCGCCAGCACGCCGCGCCGGCCGATCAAGAGACCAGCTCCGCGAGGGGGACGCGGCGGAAGGTGATCGTCTCGTAGGGGTCGAAGTCGCCGGTCTCGTACAGCAGTCCGACGGTGTCCTCGTCCAGCCGCACCAGGTCGGAGTAGGCGGCGGGCAGGCCGTCCACGGTGTGCGCGGTCCGCCAGGTGACGCCGCGGTCGTGGCTGGCCCGGATGGTCATCCCGGCCCGTGCGGTGGGATGCCCGGGGCCGGAGAAGAGCAGTACGTCGGGTGTGCCGAGGTGCAGGACGCTGCACTGCACGACGGGGGCGACCAGGCCGGCCTGCGGGCGGAAGCGGCGCTCCAGCGTGGCGCCGCCGTCGGCCGAGACCGCGTCGGCGCGGTTGCCGGGGCTGCGGGAGTCGGTGCGGGTGTTGAAGTAGACCGTGCCGTCGGGCAGTTCCGCGGCCGTGGTCTCGTTGGGGTTGACGTAGTCGTCGGACGTGTCGTCGACGTAGCCGAGTTGCCAGGTCTCCCCGAGGTCGTCGCTGTACAGGCAGTGACCGCCGTTGTAGCGGGGCTCGGCGCCGGTGTCGGGACCCTCGGGCGGGCAGGTGTGGTTGCCGGCGACGACGATCCGGCCGGCGTGCCGGCCCGCGCGCAACTGGAGTGCGTGGCCCGGGGTGGTGGCGTACCAGCGCCAGCCGGGGCGCTTGACGGCGGCGGTGATCTCGCGCGGCACCGACCAGGTGACCCCGTCGTCGTCGCTGTACTGGACCCAGACCCGGCGGCCGTCCTCGTCGGGCACCTTGCCGCGGATGATGGCCCGTTCCTCGGCGGTCCCGGCGTTGCGCACGTGGACCAGGACGACCCGGCCCTCCGCGGTGACGACCGGGGCCGGGTTGCCCGCCGTGCCGGAGCCGTTGGACGTCACCACCCGCAGGTCGTCCCAGGTGCGGCCGCCGTCCGCCGACCGCCGCAGGACGAGGTCGATGCGCCCGGTGTCCGCCGCCGACTCGTGCCGGCCCTCGGCGAAGGCGAGCACGGTGCCGGTGCCCGTCACGACGACCGCGGGGATGCGGAAGCTGGCGTAGACGGCCTCCGGGTCTTCCCCGGAGGTTCCCCGGGTACCGGCTCGGTAGGGGACGGATGTGAGGTATGACATCGGTGTTGCCTCCGATGCGCCCTTGCATGGCAGACGTAGGACGTCCCTTGTCGTCAAGGGACGGTAGACAAGGCACTGACGGCACGTCAAGAAAGCACGACAGTACGAGGGAAAGGCGGCCACTTGTGACCAGAACCGCCGGCGGGGGCCGCGGCCCGACGCTCCAGGATCGCATCATCGAGCTCATCCACGAGCAGCGACTCGCCCCCGGCGCCACTTTGCCCACCGAGCCCCAGCTGATGGATCTGCTGGGCGCCGGCCGCAACAGCGTGCGCGAGGCGGTGCGCGCGCTGCAGGCGCTGGGCATCGTCGAGATACGCCACGGCACCGGCACCTTCGTGGCCGACGCGCCGCTGCGGGTGCTGCTGCCCTCGCTCACCTTCCACATCCGCTCCCGGGTACGGGCGCTGGCCGACCTGGTGGCGGTGCGCGAACTGCTGGAGGTCGGGCTGATCGGCGAGGTGGCCGGCACGATACCGGCGGAGCGGCTGGACGAACTCGACGCGCTCGCCTCGCGGATGGTCACCGATCCGGACGCCGACCGCACCTTCCACGCGCTGTTGTACGCGACCTGCGACAACGAACTGGTGCTCCAGCTCATCGATCTGTTCTGGAGCGTCTACCAGGACGTCGGCTCCGCCCTCGCGCCCGCCGACGACCCCGTCGAGCGCATCATCGCCAACCACCGCGCGGTCGTCGGCGCCCTGCGCACCGGGGACGCGGGCGCGGCGCGGGCGGCGATGCGCCGGCACTTCACCGACGTGCGGGCCAGGGTCGCGCGGGCCGTTCCCGCGCACTGACCCCCTTCGGGTGAGCCGGGCGGGAAGCCCCGCCGGACGGCGCGGGCCTGCGCCAGGATGCCGTGGCATGGATGCCGTACGGGTCGAGGTCGTCCGTGAACTGCTGGCCGGCAGCGAGTGGCCGGAGCGGACCCGGACGTTCGCGGGGGCGTTGCGGGGCGCGGTCGGCCGCGGGTCCC
Source organism: Streptomyces sp. MI02-7b (assembly GCF_033793585.1). NCBI lineage: Bacteria > Bacillati > Actinomycetota > Actinomycetes > Kitasatosporales > Streptomycetaceae > Streptomyces > Streptomyces sp. MI02-7b. Next base: position 187,007 of record NZ_JARAWX010000014.1, read on the forward strand.
CGGGCGGGCTGCTGCTGGTGGGCGGCGGCGGGTACGAACCGTGGCACATGGCCGCCCATCTGGACGACGAGGCGGCCTGGAGCGGGCTGCCGGAGCTCTCCCCCACGCTGGTGCGGCAGCGCGTGCCGCCGGGCGCGCCCGCGCATCTCGCGGTCGGCACGGCGCGGCTGGAGGCCGTGCGGCGCGGCGAGACGGTGCTGGTGGTCACGCCCCAGCGGGCGGAGGCGGCGCTGCTGGAGCGGGTGGACGGCGCCCGCCGGGCCGGGGCGACGGTGCTGGCGATGGACGCGGGCGACCGGGAGCTCGCCGGCCTCGCCCATGAGGCGCTGTCCGTGCCGCCGGAGCCGGGCGAGGTCGGGCTGGATCTGCTGCAGCACCTCGTCAGTGCCGCCGCGGGGCGGCGGGTGCGGCTGCGGGACCGGCTGCCGCGGCTCGCGCGGCTCGCCGAGCAGTTCGTGTCGCCGCCCCCGGCAAGCTGGTAGAAGTGGGCGTTATGACCGTTATGCACGCCCCTCTGCGTGGCGTCGTACCTCCTCTGTGCACTCCTCTCACTCCCGCGGGCGACGTGGACACCGACGGGCTGCGCGCCCTGGTCGGCCATGTGCTGTCGGCGGGCGTCCACGGCGTCTTCGCGCTCGGGTCGAGCGGCGAGACGGCCTATCTGTCCGACGCGCAACGCCGGCTCGCGCTCACCACCGTCGTCGAGGCGGTCGGCGGGCGCGTCCCCGTGCTCGCCGGGGTCGTCGACATGAGCACGGCGCGGGTGCTGGACCATGTCCGCGCGGCCGTCGCGGCGGGCGCGGACGGTCTGGTGGCGACCGCGCCCTTCTACACCACCACGCACCCGGTCGAGATCGCCGACCACTTCCGCCGGGTGCGGGACGGCGCCGACGGCCTGCCGCTGTTCGCGTACGACATCCCCTCCGCCGTGCACACCAAGCTGCCCGCGGCGACGGTACTGGCGCTGGCGGAGAACGGCACGCTGGCCGGTCTCAAGGACAGCAGCGGCGCCGACGGCGGCATGCGGCGGCTGCTCGTGGAGCTCCGCCGGCGCGGTCTGGCCGGCTCCTTCTCGCTGCTCACCGGTTCCGAACTCACCGTCGACGCCGCCCTGCTGGCCGGGGCCCATGGCGTCGTGCCGGGACTCGGCAACGTCGACCCGCACGGCTATGTGCGGCTCTACGAGCACGCGCTGGCCGGGCGCTGGCGGGAGGCCGCCGCGGAGCAGGACCGGCTCGCGGCGCTGTTCTCCATCGTCGACATCGGCGCGGCGGCCGCCCCGATGAGCGCGAGCGCCTCGGCGCTGGGCGCCTTCAAGGCGGCGCTGCACCTGCGGGGTGTCATCCCCTGCCCGGCCACGGCCGCGCCGCAGACCCCGCTGGACGACACCGCGGTGAAGGCCATCGGGGAGCGCCTGGAGGCGGCCGGCCTGATGGCGTGACCCCTGTCCCGGCCGTTCCGGCACGCACCGGAACGGCCGGGAGGGCGGCGGAAAATGCGTTGCGCCCCGGCGCCCGCCCGCCAAACATGCCATGGTGCGCAATCTCCTCCCCGACCTCGCTCCGTGGCGCAGTTCCCGCGACTTCCGCCTGATGTGGTGCGCCGGACTGATCACCAGCTTCGGCAGCTTCCTGACCTTCGTGGCGCTCCCGGTCCAGATCAAGAACCTGACCGGTTCGACCCTGGCGGTCGGCGCCCTGGGCGCGGTGGAACTGGTCCCGCTGGTGGTGTTCGGGCTCTACGGGGGCGCCTTGGCCGACGCCCTCGACCGGCGGAAGCTGATCCTGTGGACGGAGGCGGCGCTCGGCCTGATGTCGGCCCTGCTGCTGGCCAACACCCTGCTCCCGCGTCCGCTGCTCTGGCCGCTGTACGTGGTGGCGGCGCTGACGAGCGCGCTCGGGGGCCTGCAACGCCCCGCGCTGGAGGCGATCGTGCCCCGCATCGTGCCGCACGACCAGCTCACCGCGGCGGCCTCGCTGAACGCGCTGCGCTGGCAGCTCGGCGCCATCGCGGCACCCGCGCTGGCCGGTGTGCTGATCGCCTACGCGGGCCTGCGCTGGGCGTACGCCATCGACACCCTGACCTTCGCCGTGTCGCTGCTGCTGGGCCTGCGGCTGCGACCGTCCCCGCCCTCGCACGACGCGGAACGCCCGTCGCTGCGCTCGATCGGCGAGGGCGCGCGCTACGCGTGGAGCCGCAAGGAACTGCTGGGCACGTACGTGGTGGACATCGCGGCGATGGGCCTGGCGTTCCCGATCGCCGTGTTCCCCTTCATGGCGGACGACCTCGGCGCCCCGTGGTCACTGGGCCTGATGTACGCGGCGCTGCCGGCCGGGGCGATGCTGATGAGCCTGACGAGCGGCTGGTCCAGCCGGGTGCACCGGCACGGTGTGGCGATCGTGCTGGCCGCGTCGGGCTTCGGGCTGTGCATGGCGGCGGCCGGACTGACCCGCGACGTGTGGCTGGTGCTGCTCTTCCTGGTGCTGGCGGGAGCGCTGGACATGATCAGCGGGGTGTTCCGCTCGACGATCTGGAACCAGACCATCCCGGACACCCTGCGCGGCCGGCTGGCCGGCATCGAGCTGCTGTCGTTCATGACAGGCCCTCAGCTGGGCCAGGTGCGGGCCGGTGGCGCGGCGGCGGCGCTGGGGCTGCGGACCTCGGTGTGGACCGGCGGCCTGGCGTGCGTGGCGGCGGTCGGGACGCTGGCGGTGTGCCTGCCGACCCTGATGGCGTACGACGCGCGGACCAACGAGCACGCGGTGAGCATGCGGACGGCGGCGGAGGACGCGGTGTCCCCCGCCGCCTGACCCGTGGGGCGGTCGCTGGGCCCGGCCGGATCACCGGCCGGGCCGGGGATCAGCCGGTGAAGCCGGCGGTGATCGAGGTGAACTGCCAGGTGCTCTGGTTGATGCCGGAGCAGTTGCTGGTCACGCCGCCGCCCGCGCAGGGGCGGTCACGGTTGACGGCCCAGTAGGCGAGCCGGGCGATGTGGTGGGAGTTGGCCCAGTCCCGGATCTGGGTCCAGATGGCCGGGGTGGTGTTCTCCTGCTGGTCGCTCAGACCGTTCATGCCGGAGATGCCGATGTGGGCGTAGGCGGTGGCGTCGTCCCAGCCGAAGGTGGACTTCAGCTTGGTCTTCAGCCCCTCGGCGGCGTTCACGGTGTTGCCGTACATGTCGGCGCCGCCGCCGAAGTCGAACGGCATGATCGTGAAGACGTCGATGTTGGCGCCCAGCGCGTTGGCCCGGTCGATGAGCCGGCCGCCCCAGTAGGTCGGGCCGGTCGTCGAGGTGCCGAAGGTGAGGATCGTCCGGATGCCGGGGTTGTTCTGCTTGACGATCTTCAGTGCGTTCAGGACCCGGTCCTGGACGACCTCGCTCTCGAACTCGTCGGTGTTCTCGATGTCGACGTCGATCGCCTTGAGCCCGTACGCGTTGATCACCTGCTGGTAGGCGCCGGCCAGCGCCTCGGGGGTCGCGCAGTTGGGCCCGAGCTTGTTGCCGCTCCAACCGCCGATGGACGGGACGATGTCGCCGCCGGCCGCGCGGATGGCGTTGATGGTGGACTGGTCGGTGCCGCCGGTCAGCGGACGGGAGCCGTCCCAGGCGGGGTTGCAGCCGCCCGAGGAGAGGATGAAGGCCATCGTGAACCACTTGACGCCGGTGGCGCTCATCACCGTGGACGGGCTCGGCGGGTCGCCCCAGCCGAGGTAGAGGTAGGGCGCGGCCTGCTTGAAGCCGGTGCCGCCGCCACCGCCCGCGCTGGTGGTGACGCTCACCGCGTTGGAGGCCGCCGAGGTGTTGCCCGCGGCGTCCCGCGCCTTGACGGTGAAGGTGTACGCGGTGCTCGCGGCCAGGCCGGTGACGGTGGCGGAGGTGCCGGTCACGGTGGTGGCCAGGGTGCTGCCGCGGTAGACGTCGTAGCTGGTGACGCCGACGTTGTCGGAGGAGGCGTTCCAGGACAGCGAGACGCTGGAGGAGGTCTTGCCCGTGGAGGTCAGGCCGCTGGGCGCGGTGGGCGCCTGGGTGTCGCCGCCGCCCCCGCCGCCCGGCCCATCGAGGCTGATGTCGTCGGCGTTGTAGGTGCCCTGGGCGTACCAGCCGTGGACGTACAACTGCACGCTGGTCTGCGAGGCACCGGTGGTGAAGGGCACCGTGAGCTGGGTGTACGAGGCGGCGGACGGCGTCCAGGTGGAGGCGCCGCCGGTGACACCGAGGTAGACGTACGCTCCGCGCACCCAACCGGTCAGTGAGTAGGCGGTGTTGGGCTGCACCGAGACGGTCTGGGTGCACTGGGCGGTGTCACTGCTGCTGACGGCTCCGGCCAGCGCCTTGGTGCCGCTGTGCACCGGGCTGCTGACGACGGATCCGCCCGAGCAGGACCAGCCCGACAGGCTGCCGCTCTCGAAGCCGGGGTTGCTGACGAGGTTGGCCGCCTGGGCGGTGCCGGGCAGGGCGATCAGGCTGCCGGCGGCGGCCAGGAAGGCGGCGGTGACGACGGAGAGGATGCGGGATCTGCGCGATCCGGTGCGCGGGACATGACGACGGAAGAGCACGTGACCTCCCAGTGGGGGGCGGGGGGTTCAGACGGTGCCGGGCAAGTGGTCTGGACCGTTGGTCTGGACCATCACGCCGGATTGAAGCGGAGTGTCGTGCCCCCGTCAAGAGGTCCGGGCCACCGCCGCTTCCTGTTTCGGCGGTGGCCCGGACGGCTGGGTGGTCGCCGGAGAGCGGCGCGGGGTGGGCGCCGATCAGCCGACGCGCTCGATGCGCGCCTTCCGGATCAGGAACTTGCCCGGCTCGCGGACCTGCTCGAAGGCCGCGTTGTTGAGCAGTACGCAGCTTCCGGACGTCGATGTCACGGCGACCGTCGTCGACGTGCCGTTGTCCAGGTTCGTCACCTTGAGCCTGGTGCCCATCGGGAACTGGTTGCTGGACGCGGCCGGAGCGCCCGCCTCGCCGGACAGCGTCACCGTCGAACCCGGGCAGACGACCTGGCCGTTCACGGCTCCCGCGGGCGGCGCGGCGGGCGGCTGCGCCGCGTTCTGGCCCTGGTTCTGGCCCGCGGGCGCCGCGGCCGCGGGAGCCCCCGGGGCCGCACCGCATCCCGAGGCCTGGCGCTGCACGTTGATCTGCTGGATGACCGCCTCGCGGTTGGCGATGCGGGCCGCCGACTGCGCGTCGGGATTCGCCCGCTGGCCCGCGATGAAGGCCTGGTTGTTGCGTATCGCCTGGTCGAGGCCGTCGCACACCACGGAGGCGTGGCCGCTGGCCATCGTCGCCGCGGCGAAGCCGCCGGCGAGCGTCGCCGCACCCGTCATCAGCGCGATCTTCTGCTTGGTCCCGAGCCTGCGTTTCCTGGACATGGGGCCCCTTTTCTCGGGTTTCTCGGGTTTCTCGGGTTTCTCGGGTTTCTCGGTTCCTCAGGTTCTCCGGCTTTCCCGGGTCTTCCTGGTCTTCCGGTCTCCTCCGGCTCCGTCCGACCTGTCGTGGTCGGATCCGGTCCGCATGTCCTGAGAAACGGAGCGTCCTCGGTCCGAACCTCAATACGTTCGGAACCTCGGACAGAAAAGGGGGTGGTGTGCTACGCACGGGTAGCCGGCGGACCTCCGGGCCGGCTGCCCGCGACTGGCCAATCGGGTGAAGCGCCGGGCGCGCGGTGGGAACGCGAGGGAACAGGCCGCCGCGCGCCGGCCGGGACCCCGGCCGGCGCGGGCCTCAGCCCCGCGGCGTGCGCCTGGTCACCACCGGGCGGTTCAGCCGCCCTCGCCCTCGCGCGGCTGGTCCTTCCACCGCGGGTCGTTCTCCCACTGCAGGTTGCGCTCGGCGGCGGTCTCCATCGCGCGCTCGGCGTCGGCCCGGCTGGGATACGGCCCCATGCGGTCCTTGGCCGGGCACTCCGGCCCCTCCTCCACCTTTCTGTGCTCGATGCAGTAGAACCACTCACCGGGCTTTCCCGCCGGCTTGCGGACCCTCCTGAACGGCGCCATCGCTCCTCCTCCTACGACGTCCTGCCGCCATGCTGCCCGACCGGCCGCCGATACACTCGCTGACATGTCTGTCCTGGTGCCCGGCAAGCTCTCCCCCACGCGTCACGTCCCCGCCTCGATCCCGCGGCCCGAGTACGTGGGCCGTCCGGCCCCGCGGCCGTACGACGGGCCGGAGGTGCAGTCGGCGGAGACCGTCGAGAAGATGCGCGTCGCGTCCCGGATCGCCGCGCGGGCGATGGAGGAGGCTGCGAAGGCCATCGCGCCCGGCGTCACCACCGACGAACTGGACCGGATCGCCCACGAGTACATGTGCGACCACCAGGCCTACCCCTCGGACCTGGGCTACCGCGGCTTCCCCAAGTCGCTGTGCGCCTCGATCAACGAGGTGATCTGCCACGGCATCCCCGACTCGACCCTGCTGCGCGACGGCGACATCGTCAACCTCGATGTCACCGCCTTCGTCCACGGCGTGCACGGCGACACCAACGCCACCTACTTCGTCGGAGAAGTCGACGAGACCTCACGGCAGTTGGTGGACCGCACCCGGGAGTCGCTGAATCGCGCGATCAAGGCCGTCAAGCCGGGCCGGCAGATCAATGTGATCGGCCGGGTGATCGAGTCGTACGCCAAGCGCTTCGGGTACGGAGTGGTGCGCGACTTCACCGGCCACGGCATCAACACGGCGTTCCACTCGGGTCTGATCGTTCCGCACTACGACGACCCTCGCGCCACCACGGTGATGAAGCCGGGCATGACCTTCACCATCGAGCCCATGCTGACGCTCGGCACCCACGAGTACGAGATCTGGGACGACGGCTGGACGGTGGTCACCAAGGACCGCAAACGCACGGCGCAGTTCGAGCACACCCTGGTGGTCACCGACACGGGCGCCGAGGTGCTGACCCTGCCGTGACGCCCTGAAGCGCACCGGGCACCGCCACGCCCTTCATTACCTTTTCTTTACCCTAAAGTGGGCAAGGCGAGATGAGGCTCGGATAGGTTAGGCAAGCCTTTCCACAGGAAGGCATGCCTAAGTCCTCGCCGCACCGATCGCCAGGAGCCTGTATGTCCGCCGTCCGCATGTCCGCAGTAGCCGCCGCCGGCATAGTGGTCGCCGTCACCGCCGTGACCGGCTGTGCGAAGAAAGCGGACAGCGCCTCCTCGGACGCGATCACGGTGACCGCCTCGGACACCGCCTGCGACATCTCCAAGGCCACCTTCCCGGCCGGGCACGTGCAGCTCGCCGTGGAGAACAAGGGCTCCAAGGTCACCGAGGTCTACGTCTACACGCCCAGCGACAAGATCGTGACCGAGCGGGAGAACATCGGCCCCGGCACCAAGGCCACCATCACCGCCGAGATCAAGGCCGGCTCGTACGAGATCGCCTGCAAGCCCGGCATGCAGGGCGACGGCATCCGCCAGAAGATCACCGTGACCGGCAAGGGCGCCGTGACGTCCGACCCGCGCCTGGACGCGGCCGTCGCCGCCTACCGCAAGTACGCCCAGGAGCAGGCCGACCAGACCATCCCGGTGGTCCAGCAGTTCGCCGACGCCGTCAAGGCCGGCGACGTGGAGAAGGCCAAGTCGCTCTTCGCGCCCTCGCGCGTCGGCTGGGAGCGCACCGAGCCGGTCGCCGAGTCCTTCGGCGACATCGACCCCCTGACCGACACCCGTGAGGACGGTCTGGAGGACGGCCAGAAGTGGACCGGCTGGCACCGCCTGGAGAAGTCCCTGTGGAAGGACAAGAAGGCCGGCGCCGAGGAGGGCACCCTCGCCGACCAGCTCGTCACCGACCTGAAGGACTGGCAGACCCGGGTCGGCAAGGCCGACATCACCGCCACCAGCATGGCCAACGGCGCCAAGGAGCTGCTGGACGAGGTCGCCACCGGCAAGATCACCGGTGAGGAGGACCGCTACTCCCACACCGACCTGTCGGACTTCCAGGCCAACGTCGAGGGCGCGCAGAAGGCGTACGAGCTGCTGAAGCCGGTCGCCGCCGAGAACGACGCGGCGCTCACCACCGAGCTGGACAAGCAGTTCACCGCCCTGAACGGCCTGCTGGCCAAGTACCGCAAGGGCGACACGTTCGTCTCGTACGACACCGTGGGCAAGGCCGACCGCAAGGACCTCTCGGACAGCGTCAACGCGCTCGCCGAGCCGCTGTCCAAGCTCGCCGCGGCCGTCGCCAAGTAATCGCAGAGGACTGGGGAGCATGTCCGAGGAAACCACCACCTCGCGGCGCACGTTGCTCGGCTGGACCGGCGCCGGGGTCGTTCTCGGCGCCGCCGCGGCCGGCAGCGCCGTGGCCGCCGTGCGCTCCGGGAACGACGCGGTGCCCGCGGCCTCCGCGGGCAGCGCGATCGCCTTCCACGGCGCGCATCAGGCCGGTATCACCACCCCGGTCCAGGACCGGCTGCACTTCGCGGCCTTCGACGTCACGACCGAGGACCGCGAGGAGCTGGTCGCGCTCCTCAAGGAGTGGACCGAGGCCGCGCGCAGGATGACGCAGGGCCGGCCGGTCGGCGAGGGCGCGGTCGGCGGTCTCGCCGAGGCCCCGCCGGACGACACCGGCGAGGCGCTGGGCCTGCAGCCGTCACGGCTCACCCTCACCATCGGGTTCGGGCCCTCGCTCTTCCGGGGCGCGGACGGCAAGGACCGCTTCGGGCTCGCCGGGAAGCGTCCCGAGGCCCTGGTGGACCTGCCGAAGTTCCCCGGCGACAACCTGGACGCGGGCCGCAGCGGCGGGGACCTGTGCGTGCAGGCCTGCGCCGACGACCCGCAGGTGGCGGTGCACGCCATCCGCAACCTGGCCCGCATCGGCTTCGGCAAGGTCGCGATGCGCTGGTCGCAGCTCGGCTTCGGCAAGACCTCCTCGACCACGCCCGACGAGCAGACCCCGCGCAACCTGATGGGCTTCAAGGACGGCACGCACAACGCCGCCGGCTCCGACAAGTCCGTCCAGGACAAGCACGTGTGGGTCGCGTCCGCCGACGGGCCGGCCTGGATGTCCGGCGGCTCGTACCTGGTGGCCCGGCGGATCCGGATGCACATCGAGACCTGGGACCGGACCTCGCTGCGCGAGCAGGAGGACGTCTTCGGCCGGACCAAGGGCGAGGGCGCCCCGCTCGGCAGGAAGCACGAGCGGGACACACCGGACTTCAAGGCGATGAAGCCGGACGCGCACGTCCGGCTCTCGCACCCGGACAACAGCGGCGTCACGATCCTGCGGCGCGGCTACTCCTTCACCGACGGCACCGACGGCCTCGGACGGCTGGACGCCGGGCTGTTCTTCCTCGCCTACCAGCGCGACGTGCGCGACGGCTTCATCCCGCTGCAGATGCGGCTGGCCAAGACCGACGCGCTCAACGAGTACATCCAGCACGTGGGTTCGGCCGTCTACGCCGTGCCGCCGGGCGTCCGGGACACCGGCGACTGGTGGGGCCGCGCGCTCTTCGAGAACAACTGAAAGGAAGTGACGGCGGGTGTTCGGCAACTACCTGATCGGACTCCGTGAGGGCCTGGAGGCCAGCCTGGTCGTCTGCATCCTGGTCGCCTACCTGGTGAAGACCGACCGCAAGGACAAGCTGCCGCCGGTCTGGCTCGGCGTCGGTGCCGCGGTGCTGCTGAGCCTGGGCTTCGGCGCCGCCCTGCAGTTCGGCTCCTCCGAGCTGACCTTCCAGGCGCAGGAGGCCCTCGGCGGCTCGCTGTCGGTCGTCGCGGTCGGCCTGGTGACCTGGATGGTGTTCTGGATGCGGCGCACCGCGCGGCACCTGAGGGCCGAGCTGCACGGCAAGCTGGACGCCGCGGTCGCCATGGGCACCGGCGCCCTGGTCGTCACCTCCTTCCTCGCGGTGGGCCGCGAGGGGCTGGAGACCTCGCTGTTCATCTGGACCGCCGTGCAGGCCACCGACGACGGCGTGCGGCCGCTGGTCGGCGCGGCGCTGGGACTGCTCACGGCCGTGGTGCTGGGCTGGCTGTTCTACCGCGGCGCGGTGCGCATCAACCTGGCCAAGTTCTTCACCTGGACCGGCGCGATGCTGGTCGTCGTCGCGGCGGGCGTGCTCGCCTACGGCTTCCACGACCTCCAGGAGGCCGACTGGCTGCCCGGCCTGGGCGCGCGGGCCTTCGACATCAGCACGACGATCCCGGCCGACTCCTGGTACGGGACGCTGCTCAAGGGCGTGTTCAACTTCCAGCCGGATCCGACCTGGCTCCAGGTCACGGTCTGGGCGGTGTACCTCGTCCCGACGATGTTCTTCTTCCTGCGCCCCGGCAGGGCCGCGGCCCCGGCCGCGAAGGCGCCCGCCGCCGACGCGGTGCGTGACGGTGCGCGGGAAGCGGACGCTCGTCCCGTCGGCGAGAAGGGCTGACACCGCCGAGGCCCGGGCGCGATCCCGGCGTACGCGACTGGTCACCGCCGTGAGACCGGCCCCTCGGCAGTGCCGACGAGGCCGGTCTCACGGCGTATCGCCCGGCCTTGGGTGACGCCGCCCGCGCTGTCCCGGCCTCGGAAGGGGGGCGGGCTGGGCGCCGAGCACGGCGGGGCGCCGGCCGGGGCGGCACGAAGAAGACGCTCACGCCCGACCGGGTGACCCGGCGCGGAAAACGGCGGCGAGGCGCCCACCGCCGCCGGGACCGGGCGGGCGCGGGGTCAGCTGATCCAGCCGGCGGTTTCCGGCTCGTGCTCCACCTGGGCGCAGGCGTCGGTGAGGACCGCGAGCAGCGGCAGGGGGTCGGGCAGCGGCCGGTCGGGGCCGTGGCCCGGCAGCCAGGACACGACCGCGCCCGACGGCAGGCGCGAGGGCGGCATCAGGACGTAACTGGCGCGGCAGTGCCAGCGCAGGCCGGGGTGCTCGTCCAGGGTCTCGGGATGGCAGTCCAGCTCACAGGGCCACCACTCGTCCTCGTCGGCGGTGGCGCGGGTGCCGGTGAAGAAGAGCGTCCGGCCGTCGGATACGGCCACCGGCCCGGTGGCGGCGCCCTCGACGGCCAGCCGGTCCAGTGCGATCCGGCCGGCCTCGGCGGGGACGTCGAGGACGTCGTGGGCGATGCCGGTGGCGGTGATGAAGTTCGCGAGGGGCTGGGTGCGCAGCCAGCGCTGGATCTTCTCCGGGTCCGTGGTGGCCTGGGTCTGCCAGGCGAAGGAGACCGGGTGGCTGCCCGGGGTGGGACAGCCGATCCGGTCGCAGGAGCAGCGGTAGCCGGACTCGGCGGACGGGTGCGCGGCAGGGGCCAACGGCAGGCCCGCCACGGCGGCCGCCAGCAGCAGGTCGTCCCGGTCGCGGGCGCCCGGGGTCCGCTGGGCGAAGCCGTCCTCGCCCTCGGCGTCCCGCTCTCCCGCCTTCCGGCGCAACCAGCCGGACAACCTGCCCTTGGTGACCATCGAGCCCCTTCCCTCGCCCCGTGAACCCTCGCTCCACCCTACGTAACGAAGGAAAAGCCGTAAGCGGAATCCACGGATGGTGGATTTCCATCCTGCGCCCTGTACGGATCCGGTCCGCACCCGGGGTGCCCGGAAGGTCCCCCGATTGGGGGATGGGAACCCGCAAATGACCCCATACCGCTCCACCCGGACGTAGCCTGGTTTCCGACAGGTTGTCGGCAAGCCCATTGACTTAGGTCAGCCTAAGTCGGCATGATCCCTGCAAGGCGCCCGACGCAGGAGGATCCCCTTGACGCCCGCCAGCCCTGACGGAGCCGCACCCTTCTCGGCGGTGATCCGCACCGCCAGCCACGACCGCCACACCGACGCGGAGAACTCCACCTTCATCGGCGACCTGCTCGGGGGCCGCTTGGCGGTGGCCGCCTACGCCCGCTACACCGAGCAGCTGTGGTTCGTCTACCGGGCTCTGGAGGACGCGGCAGGGATGCTGGCCGGCGACCCCGTCGCGGGCCCCTTCCTGCGGCCGGAGCTGCCGCGGGTCGCCGCCCTCGAACGTGACCTCGGCCACCTGCTCGGGGCAGGCTGGCGGGAGCGGGCGGCGGCACTGCCCGAGACCGCCGCCTACGCCGCCCGCATCACCGAGACCGCCCGTGACTGGCCGGCCGGCTATGTCGCCCACCACTACACCCGCTACCTCGGCGACCTCTCGGGCGGCCAGGCCATCCGGGGCATCGCCGAGCGGACCTGGGGTTTCCCCCGCAAGGGCGACGGCGTGCGCTTCTACGTCTTCGAGACGATCGGCAACCCCGCCGCCTTCAAGCGCGAGTACCGGGCCCTGCTGGACGCCCTGCCGGCCGACGAGCTGGAGAAGCAGCGCGTCGTCGAGGAGTGCCGCCGGGCCTTCGCCCACAACGCGGCGGTCTTCGCCGCGCTCGGGCGGGAGTTCCCGCTCACCGCCTGAGCGCGTCCCCGCCGCTAGGCCCCGTGCGTCCCCCAGCCGGTCGGGTCGACGCCGCCCGGGACCGGGGCGGCGGGGTCGTAGGGGGTGCGGGTGAAGACGAACGAGCCGACGTCGAGGTGGGTGACCGTGCCGTCGGCCGAGCGGACCGCGCGCAGCGTCTCTCCGTCGTAGTAGCCCTCCAGGCCGGTCCAGGTCCCGTCCCGGCCGGCGCGGAAGCGGGCGCCGCGGCCGGCGCCGGGGGTGGCCGGGGCGATTTCGAGGTCACGGCCCGCGGCCAGCCGCAGCACGTGCGGGGAGGTGCCCCAGTACCAGGGGCCGGTCAGCGCCAGCAGTTCCGGGTCGGGGTCGGAGACCGGGCGCCAGGGTTCGGGGATGCGCGGCTCGCGCTCGGTCACGATGGCCAGCAGGTCGCGGGCGATCACCCCGGTCGGGGCGCCGGTGGTGGAGTTGGCAAGGACGGCGGCGCCCAGCCCCTCGGCGACGTCGCACCACAGCGCCGCCACGAAACCGGGCATGGAGCCGCCGTGCCCGACGAACTGCCGCCCGTCGGGCGCCGTCGCCACCTGGAGGCCGAGGCCGTAGTCGCCGGAGGGCGCGGCGGGCCGGCGCATCTCCTCCAACGTGGCTGCGGACAGGACGTGTTCGTCGCCCGCGGCCAGGAAGGCCGCCCAGCGGCACAGGTCGTCCGCCGTCGACCACAGCTCACCGGCCGGGGCCATCAGCCCGGTCTCGTGGACCGCCTCGGGCAGCATCAGCTCTGCATAGGGGTGCACGGCCCAGCCGCCCGCGTGCGGGGCCTGCGGGCGGCGCGAGGTACGGGTCATGCCGAGCGGTTCCAGCACCTGGGACCAGAGCACCTCGTCCCACGGCCGTCCGTCGTGGAGCCGCTCCACGACGGCGCCGAGCAGAGCGAAGCCCGGGTTGGAGTAGTGGTGCCGCTCCCCCGCCGGGTGCAGCCGGGCGCGCTCGCCCAGCACCCCGTCGAGGTCCGGGCGCAGCGCGCCGGGGGTGCGCTCCCACCACGGGCCGGGGCTCTCGGAGGCCAGACCCGCCGTGTGCGCCAGCAGTTGACGGATCGTCACCCCGTCCGCGGCCGTGGCGCCGAGGTATTTGTCGACCGGGTCGTCCAGCCCGAGCCGCCCCGCGTCGCGCGACCGCATCACCAGCACGGCCACGAAGGTCTTGGTGATCGAGCCGATCCGGTACTGCGTGTCCCCGTCCGGCGCGTGCCCGTCCACGCAGGACCGGGCGCCGGTCCACACGGTGCGGCCGTCCCGGACGACGGCCGCCACGAGGGAGGGCGTGCGGGAGGTCGACTGGGCGACCGCGATCCGGTGCATCAGGGCCCGGCGGGTCTCGGGGAACAGGGCGTCGGAGGATGCGTCGGACGCGGGACTGGGTGTCGGCATGCGCTCACCTTAGAGGCCGCCCACCAGGGCCGAACGGGCATTTTTCCGTCCGCAATCCGGTGCGGGATGTCCGCGGGGGGTCCACCATGAGCACAACGGTCTCAACGACACCGCGAGGAGCTTTCATTGAGCGCTGCGCGAACCGCTTCGTTCCGGCGGTACCTGATGTGTCCTCCCACGTACTACCGGGTCACCTACTCCATCAACCCCTGGATGGACCCCGCCAAGCCGGTCGATCCCGCGCTGGCCCTCTTCCAGTGGGAGGACCTCCGCGACCGGTACCGCTCGCTGGGACACGCCGTCGAGATCCTGCAGCCGCTCCCCGGCCTGCCGGACATGGTGTTCGCGGCGAACGGCGCGACCGTGGTGGACGGACGGGTCTTCGGCGCCCGCTTCGCCAACATCGAGCGGAAGGCGGAGGCCCCGGCGCACCGCGAATGGTTCCTCAGCCGCGGCTACACGCACGTCCACGACCCGCAGCACATCAACGAGGGCGAGGGCGACTTCGCGGTCACCGAGAGCTGGCTTCTGGCCGGCAAGGGCTTCCGCAGCAGCCCGCTGTCGCACTCGGAGCTCCAGGAGTACTTCGGCAGGCCCGTGATCGGCCTGGAGCTCACCGATCCGCACTTCTACCACCTGGACACGGCGCTGTGCGTGCTCTCCGGCGACGAGATCATGTACTACCCGGACGCCTTCTCCCCCGGCAGCCGGTCGGTGCTGCGCCGGCTGTTCCCCGACGCGCTGGTCGCCACCCGCGACGACGCGCTCGCCTTCGGCCTGAACTGCGTCAGCGACGGCCTGAACGTCCTGGTCCCGGCCGCGGCCAAGGGGCTGCTCAAGCCGTTGCGGGAACGCGGTTTCGAGCCGCTGCCGGTGGACATGTCCGAACTGCACAAGGCGGGCGGCAGCGTGAAGTGCTGCACCATGGAGCTGCGGGACTGACCGTGATACGAAGAGGCCCATGCCTCAGCAGCCGCAGCCCCACCGGCCCCTCCGGACCACCTACGACGCCGTGATCGTGGGCGGTGGCCACAACGGACTGGTCGCCGCCGCGTACCTCGCCCGCGCGGGCCGCTCGGTGCTGCTGCTGGAGCGGCTGCCCTCGACCGGCGGCGCCGCCGTCTCCACGCGGGCGTTCAGCGGTTTCGACGCGCGGCTGTCGCGCTACTCGTACCTGGTGAGCCTGCTGCCCCGGAAGATCGTCGACGACCTGGGGCTGCGCTTCGCGGTGCGGCGGCGCCGGATCTCCTCGTACACCCCGCACGGGGACGGCGGCCTGCTCGTGGACGCCGGGTCTGCCGCCCGCACCCGGGAGAGCTTCGTGCGGCTCACCGGCTCCGACCGCGACTTCGAGGCGTGGCAGCGCTTCTACGGGATGACCCAGCGGGTCGCCGAGCGGGTCTTCCCCACGCTGACCGGTCCGCTGCCCTCGCGCGGCGAACTGGAGCGGATCGTGGACGACCCGCGGGCCTGGGAGGCGCTGTTCGAGCGCCCGCTGGGCGAGAGCCTCGAGGCGGCGTTCGACGACGACGTGGTGCGGGGCGTGGTGCTCACCGACGCCCTCATCGGCACCTTCACGCACGCCCACGACCCCTCGCTGCTGCAGAACCGCTGCTTCCTGTACCACGTGATCGGCGGCGGCACGGGCGACTGGGACGTGCCCGTCGGCGGCATGGGCGCGCTCACCGACGCCCTCGCGGAGGCGGCGCGGGCGGCCGGGGCGGAGATCGTCACGGGCACCGAGGTGACCGCGATCGCCACCGACGGGACCCGGGCCGAGGTGGACTTCGACGGCGGCCGGGTGTCGGCCCGGCACGTGCTGGTCAACGCCTCGCCGCACGCCCTCGCGGGACTGCTCGGCGAGGCCGCCCCGGACCGGCCCGAGGGCGCCCAGCTCAAGGTCAACATGCTGCTGCGGCGCCTGCCGCGACTGCGGGACGCGGGCGCGGACCCGCGCGAGGCGTTCTCCGGGACCTTCCACATCGCGGAGTCCTACACCCAGCTGCAGACGGCCTACGAGGAGGCCGCGGCCGGTGCGGTGCCCACGGCCCCGCCCTCGGAGATCTACTGCCACTCGCTGACCGACCCGACGATCCTGGCCCCCGGGCTCGTCGCGGACGGCATGCACACCCTCACCCTGTTCGGCCTGCACGCCCCCGCGCGGCTCTTCGCGGCCGACCCCGCGGGGGCGAAGGACGCCCTGCTCAAGGCCACGCTCGCGCAGCTGGACGCGGTGCTCGCGGAGCCGCTGGCGGACTGCCTGGCGGTCGACGCTGACGGGCGGCCGTGCATCGAGGCGAAGTCGCCCCTGGACCTGGAGCGCGAGGTCGGTCTCCCCGGGGGGCACATCTTCCACCGGGACCTGTCCTTCCCGTACGCACAGGAGCGCGCCGGCGCCTGGGGCGTCGCGACGGCCCACGCCAACGTGCTGCTCTGCGGCGCGGGCGCGGTGCGGGGTGGCGGCGTCAGCGGCATCCCGGGCCACAACGCGGCCATGGCGGCACTGAGCGCCTGACGGCGCGGCCCGCCCCGGGAGCGCACCCCCGGCCCCGCGCCGAAGCCCGCCGCGCAAGGCGCACGAAACGACCCGGCGCCCCCGGGTGCCCGGCATCCCGGGCCACAACGCGGCCACGGCGGGACTGAGCTGCGGCGTGGCGTCCGGGCCGGGCCAGACGTCTCCGCACGGCCGCGACCACCGGGCCCGGGGCAGGCGGACACAGGACGCGGGCCGATGGCCCAGAGCGCCCGGGCCCACCCGGGGGGCGCACCCCCAGGCCCCGCGCCGAAGCCCGCAACGAGAACGGACCTACCCGGCCGTGCCGGCGGCCATGTGTCCGGGCCGGCCAGACCTCGCGGCACGGCCGCGGCCACCGGGCCCGGGCGGGCGGCCGCGATGCGTGCCCTGCCGCCCCTCGGACCTGCTTGTCGAGCGCGCACCCCCGGCCCCTCACCCCAGCCCGCCACGCGACGCGGACGAAACGACCCGGCATGCCCAAGGGCGCCCGGCATCCCGGGCCACAACGCGGCCACGGCGGGACTGAGCTGCGGCGTGATGTGCGGGCCGGCCAGACCTCGCGGCACGGCCGCGGCCACCGGGCCCGGGGCGGGCGGTCGCACGCCGCGGGCCGGCCGGACACCGTGACGTCCGGCGAAGCGACTCCCCGGCCCAGCGGGACGTGGCCGGAACGGGCCGCCCGGCCGCATCCCTGGGCAACGCGACGACCGGAACCGCGCGGACCGGCTACTCGCCCGGGTCCGGGGGTGGCCAGGCGTCGCCCCAGGCCACGTCGCGGGCCGATCGGTACAAGGAGCCCTGCCGTTTGCTGACCGTGGTGCGGCGCAGGCCGTCCTCCACCGTGCACAGGTCGATCAGCACCTGCCCCTTGCGGATCTGGGGGTGGCGCACCACCCGGTCCGGCGCGGGCCCGGCGGGGAAGCGCGCCGCGGCGACGTAGCTGAACTTCTCGTCCTCGTAGGGCAGCGAGCCGCCCTTGACCTGGCGGTGCAGCGAGGTGCGGGCGACCCGGGCGGCGAAGTGGCACCAGTCGGGGGCCTGCACCGGGCACACCTCGTCGTGCGGGCAGGGCGCGAGCACGTGGAGGCCGGCCGCGACGAAGGCGTCGCGGGCGGCGAGCACGCGGGCGTAGCCGTCGGGTGTGCCGGGCTCGACGACGAGCACCGCGCCGCGCGCGGCCCGCGCGGCTTCGGCGACGACGGCCTCGCGGTCGGCGTCCGGCAGCTCGCCGATGACATAGGAGAGCGTGATCAGGTCGGCCTCGGGCAGCCGCGCCCCGGTGCCGAGCGGCGCCCTGAGCCACCGCGCCTGCCGTACGGCCTCGTGCCCGGCGGAACCGGCCAGGTCGCGGCCGAGTGCGAGGGCGGCCTCCGACCAGTCCAGGACGGTGCTGGTGTGGGTGCCCTCGTCCCAGGCGTCGGCGACCGCCCAGGTCGCGGCGCCCGTGCCGCCGCCCACGTCGAGATGGCTGTCCGGCGCCCACGCGCCCGCCCGGTCGCGGAACTCCGCCAGCGCCGCGCACACGGCCGCGTAGGTCGCGGGCATGCGGTAGGACGCGTAGGCCGCCACGTCGGAGCGGTCGCGGAGGATCGGCGTGCTGCTGGGCGTACGCCCCCGGTACGTGGCGATCAGGCGGTCGACGGCCTGGGCGGCGCGGCCCGGCGGGAGCCCGTCGAGGAGATCGGCGAGGGCGGCATGCAGAGTGGACACAAAGGACAAGGGTAAGGGCCCCCTCCGCGCCACCGGTCCCGTCGGCGGCCCCCGCCGCGCGGTCCGCGCGTCACTCTGACGGCCGAACGGGTGGCCGAATCATTGCCCTCCGCGCCCCGCCGCCGCATTCAGGGCCGTTTGTACACAATGCGGACCCGTCGCGGGCAAACCCGCAGGTCGATCTCCGCACGCCGCAACATACGCGCAATCAGCCACAAAAAGGCAGACGCTTCACTGGAGTGCGCAGATCCAGCCGAACGTGAACTTCAGGACAACGGACCTCCGAAATTTCGTAAACCGCAGCGAACGTACAACTGTTTGGCATAGCGTTCCGGCTTACTACGGCACACCGCTGCTTGGGGAAGTGGCAGGTGTGCCCACTTTGTCGCGTTGTGCCAGGGGGGTCCATGCGGCGGGTCGGTATACCCAGTTCGGAAGAGACGGATACAACTCCCGCGCCGGGCCGCGTGGTCGCGGCTCCGCCGGGGTCGAGCGACAAGGCGCGCTGGTATCTCCCGGCGGCGCTCGTCACGGATGCCGCAGGCGTCGGCGTACCCGTCGAGCTCGTCTTCGACGCCACGGGCCAGCCGCATCCCGTGCTGTGCGCGGGGACCGCCGCGCTGGCGTGGACGTGCGTCCTGGCGGGCCGGCACCGCTACGCGGCCCGGGTGCTGGGCGAGTCCCGCAGCGCGCGCTCGGTGCTGTACGACTGGCTGATCCTGCTGGGCGTGCTGGCCATGGTCCGCACCGTGGTGGGCGAGGCCTCCGAGCCCCTGGTGGCGCTGCTGGCGCTCACCCCCGGGCTCCTGCTGACCGCCGCCTGCCGGAAACTGACGTACCATCACCTGATCGCCTCGCGGCGCGAGGCCCACGCCGTGCGCCGGGTGCTCGTGGTGGGCGAGCCGAGCGCGGCGGACTACGTGGTCGACCATCTGGCGGCGCGCACCGACCACGAGTACGTGGTCGTCGGCGTCGTGCCGGTCGGCCTCGCGAACCTGGAGTGCGGTGCCCCGGTCGCCACCCGGCTGGAATCGCTGCCGCCGGCCCGTCCGAGCGGCGACTCCGGCGCCGTCCTGGCCTCCGCCCGCGAACTCGGCGCGGACCTGCTGCTGGTGGCGCCCGGCCCGCGCATGGCCGGGGAGCGGCTGCGCAGGCTGTCGTGGGCGGTGCACGACGCGGGGGTGCCGCTGGCCGTCCTGCCCGGCCTGACCGACGTCTCCGAGCGCCGGGTGGAGCTCACCTCCGCCGCCGGGCTCACGCTCCTGCACATCAGCCCACCGGTGCGGCGCGGGGTGCAGGTCACCCTGAAGTCGGCACTGGACCGGGTCGGGGCGGCGGTCGGACTCCTGCTGCTCTCCCCGCTGTTCGGGATCATCGCGGCGGCCATCCGGCTGGGCTCCCAGGGCCCGGTCTTCTACCGGCAGATCCGGCACGGGCTGGACTGCGCGCCCTTCACCATGTGGAAGTTCCGCACGATGGTGGCCGACGCCGACGACCGCAAGCCGGAACTGGCGCCCGCCAACGAGAACGACGGCCTGATGTTCAAGATGCGCCGCGACCCCCGGATCACCCGGGTCGGACGTTTCCTGCGCCGCTGCTCGCTGGACGAACTGCCCCAGCTCTTCAACGTCCTCCGGGGTGACATGTCCCTGGTGGGCCCGCGCCCGCCGCTGCCCGATGAGGTCGCGCGCTACGACGAGGTCGAGCTGCGAAGGCTCGCGGTGAAGCCGGGCCTGACCGGCCTGTGGCAGGTCAGCGGGCGCTCCGAGCTCTCCTGGGACGAGACCCTCCAGCTCGACCTGCGCTACGTGGACAACTGGACCTTCACCAGCGACGTCGACCTGATGGCCCGCACGCTCCGGGCCGTCGTCGACGGCCGCGGAGCGTACTGATGCCCGGCGGGCGGGGGGCGGAGCGGTCGGCGCGGGTGAGGTCAGTCCGCGCCGTGCTCCCGCCACCAGGCGTACGTCGAGGCGATGCCGTCCCGCAGGGCGATCTCCGGCTTCCAGCCGAGGCCGGTCAGCCGCGACACGTCGAGCAGCTTGCGCGGTGTGCCGTCGGGCTTGCCGGTGTCCCAGGCGATGTCGCCCGCGTAGCCGACGACCTCCCGTACGGTCTCGGCGAGTTCGCGGATGGTGAGGTCGCTGCCGCAGCCGACGTTGACCGGCTCGTCTCCGTCGTAGGAGCGCAGCAGGAGGGCGCAGGCGGCGGCGAGGTCGTCCACGTGCAGGAACTCACGGCGCGGTGTGCCGGAGCCCCACAGGACCACCTCGGGGACCCCGGCCCGGCGGGCCTCGTGGAAGCGGCGGATCAGGGCCGGCAGCACGTGCGAGGACGTCAGGTCGAAGTTGTCGCCGGGCCCGTAGAGGTTGGTCGGCATGGCGGAGACGAAGGACGCGCCGTACTGCCGCCGGTAGGACTGGACTTGGACGATGCCCGCGATCTTGGCCAGTGCGTAGGCCTCGTTCGTCGGCTCCAGCGGGCCGGTGAGCAGCGCGTCCTCGCGGATCGGCTGGGGCGCGTGCTTGGGGTAGATGCAGGACGAGCCGAGGAAGAGCAGCCGCCCCACGCCGGCGGCGTGGGAGCCGGCGATCACGCTCAGCTGGATCCGCAGGTTGTCCTCCAGGAACTGCACCGGGTAGGTGCTGTTGGCCATGATGCCGCCCACCTTGGCGGCGGCCAGCACCACCGCGTCCGGGCGTGCCCCGGTCAGGAACGCCTCGGTGCTCGCCGCGTCCCGCAGGTCGAGCTGGTCGCGGCCGCGGGTGATCACCTCGTGCCCGTCGGCCTCCAGCCGGCGCACCAGCGCCGATCCGACCAGTCCGCGGTGGCCCGCGACGAAGATCCGGGCACGCTCCGGCAGGGTTGCGTTCGCTTGGGTCATGACAGCGGATTCTGCCAGCCCGGGTCACCCCATAGGGGCTGAATCCAAACATCAGTACGCAAAGGAAACATATCCGACCCCAGGGGGGACAGCGCATGGGCAAGAGCGCCCTGATCACGGGTGTCACCGGCCAGGACGGCTCCTATCTCGCGGAGCTGCTGCTGAGCAAGGGATACACGGTGCACGGCCTCGTCAGACGGTCGTCCAGCTTTAACACCGAACGGATCGACCACATCTACCAGGGGCCGCAGGAGGCGAATCGTTCCTTCACGCTCCATCACGCCGATCTCTCCGACGGCGTGGCCCTGGTCAACCTGCTGCGCGACCTGCGCCCCGACGAGGTCTACAACCTGGGCGCGCAGTCCCACGTCCGCGTCTCGTTCGACGCCCCGCTCTACACCGGCGACGTCACGGGCCTCGGCTCGATCCGGCTGCTGGAGGCGGTGCGGGCCAGCGGCGTCGACACCCGCGTCTACCAGGCCTCCTCGTCCGAGATGTTCGGCGCGACCCCGCCGCCGCAGAACGAGCGGACCCCCTTCCACCCGCGCAGCCCGTACGGCTGCGCCAAGGTGTACGGCTACTGGGCGACCGTCAACTACCGCGAGGCGTACGACATGTTCGCGGTCAACGGCATCCTCTTCAACCACGAGTCCCCGCGCCGCGGCGAGACCTTCGTGACGCGCAAGATCACCCGCGCCGTCGCCCGCATCAAGGCGGGGCTGCAGGACCGGCTCTACCTGGGCAACCTCGACGCGGTCCGGGACTGGGGCTACGCCCCCGAGTACGTCGAGGCGATGTGGCTGATGCTGCAGCGCGACACCCCGGACGACTACGTGGTGGCCACCGGGGAGGCGGCCACCGTGCGGCAGTTCCTGGAGACCTCCTTCGCGCACGCCGGCCTCGACGCGGCCGAGTACGTCCGCTACGACCCCAAGTACGAGCGCCCGAGCGAGGTGGACGCCCTCATCGGTGACGCGAGCAAGGCCGAGGAACTGCTCGGCTGGAAGCCCTCGGTACGGGTGGACGAGCTGGCCCGGATCATGGTCGACGCCGACTGCGAACAGGTCGAGCAGCAGCTCGCGGGCGCGACGGTACGCATCGACCGCTGACGCGGCCGCCGGGATCCCGGCGGCTCCGCCGGCGACCCGGCGGACCCCGACCCGCCGGAGGCGTCCGGCAGATGACGTCCGGTCGGGTATTCAGTGAACACAAATTCGTCAAACTTTCTACCGGCCCTGTTCACATACCCCTACGCTGCCGTCCACAGGCGGGCGATTGGGCCGCTTGTGCACGAGTGGGCCTTGGGGGGCACATGCGAAGACTTGGGGCAATAACGGCCGCCGGTGCGCTGGTGGCGGGCGCACTGGCCGGGGCGGGCGCGGCGGTGGCACCCGCCGCCACCGCGCTCACCGCGCCGGTGGCCATGACCGCCGACGATCTGCCGACCTGGCAGACCAACGGCATCGTCTGGGCGATGGCCCAGGCACAGGGCGTCGTCTACGCGGGCGGCACCTTCTCCACCGTCCGCCCGCCGGGCTCCGGGGCGGGCAGCAACGAGCAGCCGGCGGTGAACTTCGCCGCCTTCGACACCGCGACCGGGGCACCGACCGGTTGCCGGCTGTCGTTCACCATCGGCGCGGGCAGCACGGCCACCGTGCGCGCGCTGGCGGTCTCGCCGGACGGCGGGACGCTCTACGCGGGCGGGTACTTCAGCGCCGTCAACGGTGTCCAGGTCAACAGCCTGGCCGCCATCGACACCGCCACCTGCACCCCGATCGCCTCCTTCCACCCGGCGGTCTCCGCGACCGTCCGGGCGCTGGACGCGACCGCGGACACCGTCTACGCGGGCGGCGACTTCACCTCCGTCGCCGGCCAGTCCCGCCGCTACTTCGCGGCGCTGACCTCCTCGGGGTCCCTGACCGCGTGGAACCCGACCGGCGACGAGCCCGGGCGGGCGGTGCAGGTCACCCCGGACGGCGCGAACGTCATGATCGGCGGCGACTTCGACACCATCGGGGGCGCCGACTCGCACGCCCTGGCCGTGGTGGACTCCGCCACCGGAGCGCTGACGAAGGCGTACCCGGTGGGGTTCTTCCCCGCGACCTCGGTCGTCAAGGACATCACCGTCGACGCCACCGGCCTCTACACGGGCAACGAGGGCACCGGCGGCGGGGTCTTCGACGGCCGGACCGCCTTCGAGCTGAGCGACTTCGGCCAGCGCTGGCGGGACAACTGCCTGGGAGCCACCCAGTCGGTCGAGGTCTACCAGTCCGTCCTCTACAGCGGCTCGCACGCGCACGACTGCAGCAGCATGGGCGAGTACCCCGACCAGCGGCGCAAGCACCTGCTGGCCGAGCCCGTCAACGACCCGCACCTGCTCGGCTGGTTCCCCGACACCAATGACGGGCTGGGCGAGGGCATCGGCCCGCGCGTGATGGCCGTCTCGTCGAAGAACAGCACCGACTACCTGTGGGTCGGCGGCGAGTTCACCACCGTCGACGGCAGCCCGCAGCAGGGCCTGACCCGCTTCGCGTCCGGCCCGGACACCGGCAACCCGACCACGCCGGAGGCCGGCGCGGCCAGCCTGTCGGCCGGCAAGGCCAAGGTGACCTGGCAGGCGAGCCTGGACAACGACGACAGCGTGCTGACGTACAAGGTCTACCGGGACGGGGGCGCCACCCCCGTGTACACGACCACCGGCACCTCCCTGCCGTGGGTGCGTCCGCAGCTGAGCTTCACCGACACCGGGCTCACCCCCGGATCGGTGCACAGCTACCGGGTGTCCGCGAGCGACGGCACCAACACCAGCCCGCTGTCCTCCACCGCCACGGTGACCGTGGCATCGGGCAGCAACAGCTACGCGGCGGCGGTGCTGGACGACGGCGCCACCCTGTACTGGCGCTACGACGAGGCGGGCGGCACCTACGCCGCCGACGCCTCCAGCACGGACGACAACGGCGACTACGTCGGCGGGCCGTCCTACCGGCAGACCCCGGCCGCGGTGACCGGGCCCAGCACCGCGATCGGCTTCAACGGCTCCAACCAGTGGGTCTACAGCGACCGCAGCCACGGCCGGCCGGCCACCTTCAGCGTGGAGACCTGGTTCAGGACCACCACGACGGCGGGCGGCAAGATCGTCGGCTTCGGCAACTCGACGACCGGCACCAGCGGTCAGTACGACAAGCACGTCTACATGACCAACGACGGCCGGCTGGTCTTCGGCGTCTACACCGGTGCCACCAACACCATCACCAGCAGCACGTCCTACAACGACGGCACCTGGCACCACGTGGTGGCCACCCAGGACGGCGGCGGCATGAAGCTCTACGTCGACGGCGCCCTGACCGGCACCAACCCGCAGACCAGTAACGAGAACTACACCGGTTACTGGCGCGCGGGCGGGGACAACCTCAACGGCTGGCCCCTGCAACCGTCCAGCAACTACTTCAACGGGCAGATCGACGAGACGGCGGTCTACCCGGCGGCGCTCACCGCCGCCCAGGTCGCGCACCACTACGACCTGGCCAGCGCGCCCGCCGACACGGTGACCACGCTGACCGCGGCCGAGGACACGTACGTCAACGCCGGGGCGCCGTCCACCAACTACGGCACCTCCGGGTCGCTCGCCGTGCGCGGCAGCTCGGCGTACCTGACCTACCTGCGCTTCAGCCTGCCGTCGGCCCCGGCCGGCCAGACCCTGAAGAGCGCGGTCCTGCGGCTGACCACCAGCAGCGACCCCACGGCCGGCACCAACGACACCGCCAACGTGGTGCCGGTGACCGGGACGTGGACGGAGACCGGCACCACGTACACCAGCCGTCCCGCGCTGTCCCCGACGGTGCTCGGCAGCCTGACCGGTGCCACGGCCGTCTCCACGGCCTACACGGTGCCGCTGGACGCCGCACAGCTCAGCGGGTCGCTCGGCGGCTCGTACGGCATGGCGGTGACCAGCACCGGGACCGACGCGCTGTGGCTGTGGTCGCGTCAGGCGCCGTCCTCCGCGAACACCCCGAAGCTGGTGCTCACCTTCGGGTCCTAGCAGGGCATTCCGGAGACCCCGGCGGAAAGTACGCGTCGGGGTCTCCTCCGGGCCGCCTGTCACGGCGTACGCTGCCGTGCCAGGCGGTTCGTTTCTGCGCCGCCGGGGGTCGCGAGGGCTGGGGGGCTCATGCGCACTGCGGGAACTGCCGAAACGACCAGCACGACCAGCGCGGCGAGAACGGCGAGAACGGCGAGAACGCTGTCGGCCGCGCTCGCACTGACGGCGGCGTCGCTCGCCGGGGCGGCGGTCGCGACCGCGCCGCCCGCCGCGGCCCTCACAGCGCCGGTCGCGATGACCGCCGACCCGCTGCCCACCTGGCAGACCAACGGCGTGGTGTGGGCGATGGCCCAGCAGGGTGGCACCGTCTTCGCCGGCGGCACGTTCTCCGTCATCCGCTCCTCCGGCGCGGGCACGACCACGCAGCCCGCCGTCAACTTCGCCGCGTTCGACGCGGCGACCGGCGCGCCCACCGGCTGCCGGCTCTCCTTCACCATCGGCTCGGGCACCGCGACCGTGCGCGCCCTGGAGGTCTCGCCGGACGGGCGGACGCTCTACGCGGGCGGCTGGTTCAACGCCGTCAACGGCGTCACCGTCAGCAGCCTGGCCGCGATCGACATCGCCACCTGCACCCCGGTCGCCTCCTTCCGGCCGACGTTCTCGGCGACGGTGCGGGCGCTGGCGGTCACCGGGGACACGGTCTACGCGGGCGGCGACTTCACCTCCGTCGCCGGCCAGTCCCGACCGCGTTTCGCCGCCCTGTCCGCAGCCGGGGCGCTGCGCGCCTGGAACCCGGACGCCGACAAGCCCGGCCGGGCGATCCAGCTCACCCCGGACGGCGCGCACGCCGTCATCGGCGGCGACTTCGACACCGTCGGCGGCACCGGCTCGCACGCGCTGGCCGTGGTCGACACCGCGGGCGGCGCCCTGACCCGGGCCTACCCGGTGGGCTTCATACCGCCCACGTCGGTGGTCAAGGACCTCACCGCCGACGCCACGGCGGTCTTCACCGCCAACGAGGGCACCGGCGGCGGGGTCTTCGACGGCCGCATCGCCCTGAACACCACCGACTTCGGGCAGCGCTGGCGGGACAACTGCCTGGGCGCCACCCAGTCCGTCGTCGTGTACCGCACGGTGCTCTACAGCGGCTCGCACGCGCACGACTGCAGCAGCATGGGCGAGTACCCCAACCAGCGGCGCAAGCACCTGCTGGCCGAGTCGGTGGACGACCCGACGCTGCTGCCCTGGTTCCCCGACACCAACGACGGCATCGGCGAGGGCCTGGGGCCGCGGGTGATGACGGTGGCCTCATCCGGCGGCACCGACTACCTGTGGGTGGGCGGCGAGTTCACCACCGTCGCCGGGGCGGCCCAGCAGGGTCTGACCCGCTTCGCCTCCGGCCCCGACACCGGGGCGCCGAGCGTGCCCGAGGTGAACGTCTCCAGCGTGCGGGCCGGCGAGGTCGCGGTGCGCTGGCGGTCCGGCCTGGACCTGGACGACGGGCCGCTGACGTACCGCGTCTACCGCAACGGGTCGAGCACTCCGGTGTACACCACGACCGGCCCCTCGCTGCCCTGGTCGCGCCCGCAGCTCACCTTCACCGACACCTCGGTCACCCCGGGCACCACGTACTCCTACCGGGTCAGCGCGAGCGACGGCACGAACACCAGCGCCCAGTCCGCCGCTCAGTCGGTGACGGCGGCAGGCGGCACGCAGGCCTACCCGGCGCGGGTGGTCGCCGACGGCGCGACGCTGTACTGGCGCTACGAGGAGGCCTCCGGCCAGTTCGGCGCCGACTCCTCGCCGGGCGACGACAACGCGGTCTACCTCAACGGCCCGCTGTACCGGCAGGCCCCGGGCGCGGTGCCCGGCGGCGGCACGGCCATGGGCTTCAACGGGACCAACGACTACGCCTACAGCGACGCCCGGCACCCGCGCCCGGCCGCGTACAGCATCGAGACCTGGTTCCGGACCACGACCACCTCCGGCGGCAAGCTGATCGGCTTCGGCGACCGGAACGTGGACGACAACCTCAGCGCCAGCTACGACAAGCACCTCTACATGACCAACAACGGCCGGCTGGTCTTCGGCGTCTACAACGGCGGCACCCGCACGGTCACCACCACCGCCGCCTACAACGACGGCGCCTGGCACCACGTGGTGGCCACCCAGGGCGGCGGCGGCATGCGGCTGTACGTCGACGGGGCCCCGGCGGGCAGCGGCACGACCACCACCAGCCAGGACTACGCGGGCTACTGGCGGATCGGCGGCGACAACCTCAGCGGCTGGCCCGAGCAGCCGGCGAGCAACTTCTTCGCCGGACAGCTGGACGAGACCGCCGTGTACCCGCTCGTGCTGACCGCCGCCCAAGTCGCCGAGCACCACGCCCTGGGCACCGGTGGCGGCGGCACACCGCCGCCGCAGGACACCCAGGTCACCGTGGCAGCCGACGCCGACACCTACGTCAACGCCGGGGCGCCCTCCACCAATTACGGCACCTCCGGGTCGCTGGCCGTGCGCGGCGGCTCGGCGTACGTCACCTACCTGCGCTTCGCACTGCCGTCCGCGCCCGCCGGCACGGTGCTGAAGTCCGCGACGCTGCGGGTGCGCACCAACTCCGACCCCACCGCGGGCTCCGCCGACAGCCAGAACGTCGTCCCGGTCACCGGGGCCTGGACCGAGACCGGCGCGACGTACGGCAACCGCCCGGCCCTGTCCTCCACCGTGCTGGGCACGCTGAGCGGCGCGACCGCCTCCCAGACCACGTACACGGCGGCGCTGAGTCCCTCGGGGCCGAGCGGGGCGCTGGGCGGCTCCTACGACCTCGCGCTCACCGGCGCGGGCACGGACGCCTTGTGGCTGTGGTCGAGCGAGGCCGCGGGCACCGGGAACCACCCGGAACTCGTTCTGACGTTCGGCGCACCTTAGTGCTCACTTTTTCTTCAAAGCACGTCCATCGGACGTATGCCACGCCCTACCCTGCGGTGCACGGGCACCGCAGGGGGCGCCCGGGCTCTGGGGGCCTTTGGGGGGCACATGAGAAAGCGCAAGCTCAGATCCATATCCGCCGCCTTGACCGTGGCGGCGGGCTCGCTGGCGGCCGGCGCGGTGGCACCGCAGCCGGCCGGCGCGCTGACCGCGCCGGTGGCGATCACCGCCGACAACCTGCCGACCTGGCAGACCAACGGCATCGTCTTCGCGATGGCACAGGCGAACGGGACCGTCTTCGCGGGCGGCACCTTCTCGTCGGTGCGGCCGTCGGGGGAGGCGGCGGGGGGCGCCGGTGAGCAGGAGGCGGTCAACTTCGCCGCCTTCGACGCGGCGACCGGCGCGCCGACGGACTGCAAGCTGTCCTTCACCGTCGGCTCGGGTACCGCGACCGTCAGGGCGCTGGCCGTCTCGCCGGACGGCACGACCCTGTACGCGGGCGGCTTCTTCGGGGCGGTCAACGGGACGCCGGTGAGCAGCCTGGCCGCGATCGACATCGCGACCTGCGCCGTGAAGTCCGGGTTCGGGGTGTCGGTCAACGCCACCGTGCGCGCCCTGGCCGTCAGCGGCGACACCGTCTACCTGGGCGGCGACTTCTCCTCCGTCGGCGGCCAGCCCCGCAGCGACTTCGCGGCCGTGAGCACCTCCGGCGCCGTCACCCCCTTCACCGCCGACGGCGACGCGCCCGGCCGCGCGCTCGCGCTCACCCCGGACGGGAGCAAGGCGATCCTGGGCGGCGACTTCGACCGGGTCAACGGGACCGCCTCGCACGCGCTGGCCGTCGTGGACGCCGGCACCGGCGCGGTGGTCAAGGGCTACGGCTCCTCCTTCATCCCGTCGACCTCGGTCGTCAAGGACATCGCCACCGACGCGACCGGCTTCTACACCGGCAACGAGGGCACCGGCGGCGGCGTGTTCGACGGCCGTATCGCGATCAACCTCAGCGACCTCAACCAGCGCTGGCGGGACACCTGCCTGGGAGCCACCCAGTCGGTCGAGGTCTACAAGACCGTGCTGTACAGCGGCTCGCACGCGCACGACTGCAGCACCATGAACGAGTACCCCAACCAGCGGCGCAAGCACCTGCTCGCGCAGGGCGTCGACAACCCGGCGAAGCTGGGCTGGTTCCCCGACACCAACGACGGCCTGGGCGAGGGCATCGGCCCGCGCGCCATGAGCCTGGCCTCCTCCGGCGGCACCGACTACCTGTGGGTGGGCGGTGAGTTCACCACGGTCAACGGGGTGGCCCAGCAGGGCCTGACCCGCTTCGCCTCCGGTCCCGACACGGGGGTCCCGACGACGCCGAACGTCAGCGTCTCCAGCGTGACGCCGGGTTCGGTCGCGGTGCGCGTGCAGACCAGCCTGGACCTCGACGACAGCTCGCTGACCTACCGCGTGTACAAGAACGGCGGCGCGACGCCGGTGTACACCACGACCGCGTCGTCGCTCCCGTGGGTCCGCCCGCAGTTCACCTGGACCGACACCGACGTGACCGCGGGCGCCACGTACACCTACCGCGTGACCGCGAGCGACGGCACCAACACCACCGTCAAGTCCCCGACCCAGACGGTGACCGCGGCGACCGTACCCGAGGCCTACCCGACCCAGGTCCTCGCCGACGGCGCGACGCTGTACTGGCGCTACAACGAGACCGCCAACACCTTCGTCGCCGACAACTCCCCGGCGGACGACGGCGGCAACCACGTCGGCGGCCCGACCCGCGGCGTCAGCCCGGGCGCGCTGACCGGTTCGGCCAGTACGGCCGTGACGTACAACGGCACGACGCAGTGGTCGTACAGCGACGCCAAGCACAGCCGGCCGTCCTCGTACAGCATCGAGACCTGGTTCAGAACGACGACCACCGCCGGCGGGAAGCTCGTCGGCTTCGGCGACCGGACCTCCGAGATCAGCGCCACCACGGACAAGCACGTCTACATGACCAACGCGGGCCGGCTGATCTTCGGTGTGCGCAGCGGCAGCAACCGCACCGTCACCACCTCCGCGGCCTACAACGACGGCCAGTGGCACCACGTCGTCGCCACGCAGGGCTCGACGGGGATGCGGCTGTTCGTCGACGGCGCGCTGCAGGCATCCAGTCCGTTCACCACCGGGGGCACCGACTACACCGGCTACTGGCACGTCGGCGGGGACAATCTGTCGGGCTGGACCAGCCGCCCGACCAGCAACTACTTCGCCGGCTCCCTCGACGAGACCGCGATCTACCCGAGCGTCCTGTCGCCCGCGCAGATCGCCCTTCACTACTCCCTGGGGACGAACGGATGACCCGTACGCACCGCCGGGTCCGCCTCGCCGCCGCCGTCCTCGTGACGGCGGCGGCGGTGCTGCTCACCGGCTGCTCCAGCGGTTCGGACGGCCCCGGCGGGTCCGGCGGCTCCGGCACGAAGGACGCCGCGCGGGGCGGATCCGCCCCCGCCGCGACCGCACCCGCCACGGCGTCCACCGGGTCCGCCGGTGCCACCTCCGCGCCCTCCGCGCCGGCGGACCCCGCCTCCGACGCCGTCCCCAGCGGGCCCAAGGTCCCCCAGGGCGAACTGACCCCGGTCACCGGCTCCTTCACCAAGAAGGAGAAGGCCTATCTGACCGGCCGGGTTCCCAAGGGCACCGATCCGGCGGCCGTGCTCCAGCTCGGCCAGGAGACCTGCGACCGCATCGCCTCGGTCGCCCGGATCGACCGGGACGCCGCCATCGGCGGCATCATCACCGGCCAGATCGGCGGCGCCAACGGCGCGGTCACCCATCTGTGCCCGAAGCAGGAGGACATCCTGCGGGCCGCCGAGACCGGCTTCGCCGACGGCTCCTACACCGTCGGCGCCAAGGCGAAGGCGGGCAGCGTCATCACGCCCGGCACCTACCGCGCCCTGACCCCCACCAAGGACTGCACGTGGACGGTGGGGACGAAGTCCGGCACCGCCCGCAAGGTCACCGTCACCGCCGCCGCCAGGACCTTCGGCTCCCGCGGCTGCTTCGCGTGGGCGAAGGAGGACCGATGACCGAACTCGTCAGCAGGCTGCCCGTGGTGGTGGCGATCCCCACCAAGAACGAGGCCGAGAACATCGCCACGACCGTCGACGCGGTCGCCGGCCACTTCGAGGCGGTCGTGGTCGTCGACTCCGGCAGCACCGACGACACGCAGGCGATCGCCGTGGCGCACGGCGCCGAGGTCGTCCCGTACACCTGGGACGGCGGCTACCCGAAGAAGAAGCAGTGGTGCCTGGAGAACGTGTACCCGGACGTGCCCTGGCTGCTCTTCCTGGACGGCGACGAGGTGCCGACGCCGGAGCTCATCGCCGAGCTGCGGGAGCTCTTCGCCCGGCCGGTCACGGCGGCCGCCTTCGACATCCCGCTGCTGTACTGGTTCGCCGGACGCCCGCTGCGGCGCGGCCACACCGTGGTCAAGCGCTCGCTGCTGGACCGCACCCGGGTCTCCTACCCCGAGGTCGACGACCTGGCCGCGCCCGGCATGGGCGAGCAGGAGGGCCACTACCAGCCGACGGCGGACGGCCCGGTCGGGCGGCTGCGGGGGCGCATCGAGCACCGCGACCTGGACCCGGTGCGCACCTGGTTCGACCGGCACAACCGCTACTCCGACTGGGAGGCGTGGCTGGAGCACCACCCGGGCGCCAAGGAGCAGGTGCGCGGGCTGAAGACCCGGCAGGGTCGGCTGTTCCAGAAGGTGCCGTTCAAGCCGCTGCTCTTCTTCGGCTACACCTACGTCGCCCGACGGGGCTTCCTCGACGGCCGCGCCGGGTTCGACTACGCGCTGGCGCTCAGTTTCTACCGCTGGCAGATCGGGCTGAAGACGCGCGAGCGGGCGCCTTCATAGCCGTCTCGTACACCTCCTGGAGGGTGTCGAGCACGGCGTCCAGCGACAGTTCGTCCCTGATGAGGCGCCAGGCGGCCTGCGAGGCCGCCTGGTTGGCCTCCGGCCGGAGCAGGTCCAGGACCGCCGCGCCGACGTCGCCGGGGCGGTGCACGACACGGCCTGCGCCGGCCCGATCGATGTCGGGGGCGAGGCCGTTGGACTCCCGAACGACGACGGGCGTGCCCACCGACATCGACTCCAGAAGCGACATCGCGAACGGCTCGTCCACGGAGGGCAGGACGTAGACGTCGGCGGCGCGGAAGGCCTCCAGCGCCTCGGCGTGGCTGAGCGGCCCGACGTGCCGCACCGCGTCCGTCACGCCGAGCTCGCGGACGGCCTCCAGGGTGCCGGCCAGCTCGCCCGAGTCGGGTCCGGCCAGGACGAAGCGCGCGTCGGGGTACCGCCCCAGCACCTCCGGAATCGCGGCGGCGAAGTCGCGCGGACGCTTGCGGGTCTGGAACCGCGCCAGGTAGAGGACGGTCGGCGGGCCGCTGCGGGTGCGCGGCTGGTGCAGCGCGGTGCCGTTGGGCAGCCGTACGGGACGGGCCGGTCCGCCGGGGCCGGCGACGGCCTCCAGGTCGCCGCGCTCCCACTCGGTGAGGTGCAGGACGGCGTCCGCGCGGCGCAGCAGGCGCTTGGTGGCGAGGGCGTCCAGCACCTTGGCGAGCGGCTTGTCGCTGGGGTCGATCATGCCGTGGGTCTGCAGCACCAGCGGCCGGCCGCACTGGAGCGCCGCCACCGCCACCGGCAGCGTGATCAGGTCGCGCATCAGGTGGACGTGGACGACGTCGGCCGAGCGCACCAGGCGCCGGGCGCCGGCCAGCAGCGAGGGCGAGGTGATCCCGGAGACCTCGAAGCGCGGCAGGACGTGCCGGGCCTGGAAGACCCGCGCGGGCACGCCCTCCACCTCGTCCGGCAGCCGCCCCGGCGGGAACCCGTCGCCCAGGGTGACGAGTTCGGCGTCGACGCCGCGGCCGCGCAGGCCCGCGGCCAGGTTGAGGGCGACCCGGGTGGGACCGCCGAAGGCGTTGGTGGGCGTGTGCAGGGTGACGACGTGCAGGACCTTCACCGTTGCGGCTCCTTGAGCGGGCGCGTGCCGTCGGCCGCGTGCAGGGTGAGCTCGGGCAGGTCCCTGGCGAGCACGGTGCCGGCGGCGACGACCGCGTGCCGGCCGACGGTCACCCCGGCGAGCACGACGGCGCGGGCGGCGACCCAGGCGCCGTCCTCGACGGTGATGGGCGCGTTGCGGTAGCGGAAGTCCACCGCGCGGTGGTCGTGGCTGCCGGTGCAGAGCAGCGCCTCCTGCGAGACGCAGACATGGGCGCCGAGGGTGATGGGCTCCAGGTTGAGCAGCCAGGCGCCCTCGCCGATCCAGGTGTGGTCGCCGACCGTCAGTTTCCAGGGCCACAGCACCCGCACCCGGTGGCGCACGAGCACGCCCTCGCCGATCGTGGCGCCGAAGGCGCGCAGCAGGGCGACCCGCAGCCGCGCCGGGCAGAACCAGGCGGCGAAGACGGTGTTCATCACGGCGAACCACAGGGCCTGGACCACCTTGCCCCGCCCCTTGTCGTACCCGGCCAGTGTGAAGGCCGTCAGATCACGTGCCGTCACGGCGCACCCCCCTGTGTCCCCCGTACCCGTGCCCTCCCCGGCACCGTCCGCACAGATTATCGGCGTACACGGTTGCGGGGCAGCCGGATCTATAGACTGCCCGAGGGGAATCGTTGGGGGGCTGTTGCATGGCGGTTCAGACGCACGAAATCCGGTCACCGGGCCTGCCGCCGGGCAAGGTTGAGGTCCCGGCCGTCTCGCCGCGGGCGCTGCTGTCCCGGGCACTGGCGGTGCCGCTGATCCTCGGTCTGGGACTGTTCCTGCCCGCGCTGGTCGCCGTGCAGCCGGGGCCGGGCGTACGGGACAGCGTCTTCTGGGTGCAGATGGTGCTGACCAGCTATGCGGGCATCCGGCTCGCGGTGATGGCGCTGACCGCCCATCGCAAGCTGATCCAGGGCTCGTTCTGGCTCTTCGTGTACGTGGCGATGGGCGTCGCCCCGCTCGCCCAGGACGTCCTGGACCAGACGCCCACGCCGGTGGTCGGCACCCGGGCGGACCTGCTGGTGGCGGTCGCCCTGGTGCTGATCGGCTGCGCCGCGTTCGACGTGGGCACGCTGCTGTCGCGGCACCGCCCCATCCGGCGGGCCCGGCGGCGGGAGCGCTCGGCGTCCTTCCACCGCAAGCGGGTGTTCCTGCTGGCGGCGGTCGCCTTCGCGGGCAGCGCGCTGCTGGTCGTCAAGCTCGGCGGCCCCGCGGTCTTCTTCAGCAGCCGGCAGGCGATCACCGACACCATCCGCGCCGACGGCGCCGCCTCCGCCGAGTCCAATGTGGGCTCCGCCTTCCTGCGCGGCTTCGGCACCGTGCCGGCGCTGGTGGCCCTGCTGATCTTCACGCGCTGGCTGGTGACCTCGCGGCGGGCCCGGCGCCGGCCGCTGGTCATCGCGACCTGGGGCGCCCTGCTGCTGCTCAACGCGGTGGTGAACAACCCGGTCTCCAACCCGCGTTACTGGTTCCTGACGGTTCTGTTCTCCTTCCTGTTCACGGCCTTCCCGAGAAGCCCCGCGATGTACCGGGCGGCGCTGGCCCTCGGCGTCATCGGCGCCCTGGTGGTCTTCCCCTTCGCCGACCGCTTCCGGTACGACGACGGCGGCTACAAACCGGTGGAGACCACGTCGGTCTTCGAACCGCTCGCCGTCAAGGACTACGACCAGGTGGGCATGTTCGCCAACACCGTCACCTTCGCCGACAGCGGACCCGGCCACTTCTACGGGCGGCAGATCGCGGGTTCCGTGTTCTTCTTCGTGCCGCGCTCGGTGTGGCCGGGCAAACCGCGCGACACCGGCGTCATGATCGGCCAGTGGATGGGCATGAAGAACGTCAACCTCTCCTCCCCCATGTGGGCGGAGCTGTGGATCGACTTCGGCGCCGGGGGCGTCGTCGCGGGCTTCCTGGGCCTGGGCTACCTGTCCGCGCGCGGCGACCGCCTCTATGCCCGGCGGACCGCCGTCGACCGGCGCCCCGGCAATGTCATGGCGATCGTCATCCCGCTGATCGCCGGGTACTCCTTCATCCTGCTGCGCGGCCCGCTGCTGCAGGCCTCGGGCCGCATCGGCGTGGCGCTGATCTGCTTCGCGCTGGTGACCACCCTGCGCTCGGACCCGCGCAGGCTGCTGCGCTGACCGCCGGCCGCGCACCGCCTACTGCGCGGAGGCCCCGGCGGCGGGCGTGGTCAGCGCGTCCAGGGCGCGGCGCAGTTGCGTGCTGGAGGTGTGCACGGTGTACGGGAAGTAGACGACCTCGACGCCGACGGTGGCGAAGTCCCGTTCCAGCCGCAGCCCCTTGTCGGTGCCGCGCCAGTCGTCGCCCTTGAAGATGACATCGAAGCGGACCTGCTGCCAGGTCTCCAGCTTGTCGGGAACGGTCTCGACGAAGGCGGCGTCCACGAAGCGCACGCTGCGGACGATCTCCAGGCGCTCGATGAGCGGCACGACCGGGGTGCGCCCCTTGGCGAGGGCGGCCATCTCGTCGGAGACCACCCCGGCGACGAGGTAGTCGCACTGACTGCGGGCGTGCCGCAGGATGTTCAGATGCCCGACGTGGAACAGGTCGTAGACGCCGGGAGCGTAGCCCACTCGGTGCGACATGTTGTCAATCCCCCCCACAGGAACACAACCTTCTCGCGAGTTGCGGAGTCTCAGACATTAGCGTGAAGGCGGCATGTTTCTCTGGTGAACGGTTAAGGTGAGCATCTGGTCACTTCTGGGGGGAAGGGGTCCGTCCGTGCCCGAGTTCCAGGGCCGCACTCTGCTGCTGGTCTCCACCAACTACGCGCCCGAGCACGCGGGTATCGGCCCGTACGCCACGCAGATCGCCGAGCACTGGGCGGCGCCCGACGGCGGCGGGGCCGAGGTCCATGTGCTCGCCGGGATGCCGCACTACCCGTCGTGGCGGCTCGACCCGGCCTACCGCGGGGTGTGGCGTGCCGAGGAGCACCGCGCGGGCGTCACGGTGCACCGGCGCCGGCACACCGTGCCGCCGCGTCAGACCGCGCTGCGGCGCGGCCTGTTCGAGGCGTCGGTCCTGGCGCACGGCCTGGTGGCGGCACCGCGGATCCGTCCCGACGCGGTGGTGGCGCAGATGCCGAGCCTGGCGGGCGGTGTGATCGGCGCCCGGGTCGCGGCCCGGCACAAGGTGCCGTACATACCCGTGGTGCAGGACCTCATGGGTGCGGCGGCGGCGCAGAGCGGCATCCGCGGCGGGGACCGGGCGGCGGCCGTCGCGGGAGCGGCGGAGGCGTACGCGCTGAAGCGGGCGACGCTGGTCGGCGTCATCCACGAGACCTTCGTCGACAAGGTCGCCGCGATGGGCATCGACCGCGGCCGCATCCGCCTGGTGCCCAACTGGTCGCACGTGGCCCGTCCTTCGCGCCCGCGCGAGGAGACCCGGGCCCGGCTGGGCTGGGCCCCGGAGCGGACGGTGGTGCTGCACTCCGGCAACATGGGGCTCAAGCAGGGCCTGGACGTGCTGGTGGAGGCGGCCCGCCGTGACCCGTCGGTGCGGATCGTGCTCATGGGCGACGGCAACCAGCGCGAACACCTGCGACTGCTGGCCGCGGACGTGCCGAACCTGGAGTTCGCCCCGCCCGCCGGGGACGCGGAGTTCCCCGACGTGCTGGCCGCCGCCGACGTGCTGGCGGTCACGCAGCGCGCCTCGGTGCTGGACATGAGCATCCCCTCCAAGCTCACCTCGTACTTCGCCTCCGGTCGCCCGGTCATCGCCTCCGTCGCCGCCGAGGGGGGCACCGCCCAGGAGGTGGTGCGCTCCGAGGCCGGGCTGCTGGTGGCGCCGGAGGACCCGGAGGCGTTCATGAAGGCGGTCCGGGCACTGGCCCAGGACCCGGAGGCAGCCGACGAACTGGGCGCCCGCGGCCCGGCGTACGTGGCGGCTCATCTCAGCCGCGAAGCGGGACTGTCACGGATGAGCGCGCTGCTCGCCGAGGCACTGGACACAACGACGCGAGGTGCCGATCCTGTGGGGTCGGACGCATGGGGGGTTCCACGCACGTGAGTGATCAACCGCACGGTTCGCAGATGTCCGAGGCACAGGACGAACCCGATCTCCTCCGGGACCAGTTCCGGCAGCTCATCCGCTACCGCGCGCTGCTCGTGGCGGGTGTGCTGCTCGGCCTGCTGGGCGGCGGCTACCTGGCGCTGACCGGCAGCGACAGCTACGTGGCCACCAGCGAGGTGGTGCTGCGCGCCGCCACGACCGACCCGTTCGCCGCGGGTGCGTCCTCGCCCGACAAGTCGATCAACATCGGCTCGGAGCGGCAGACCGCGATGAGCAACGAGATCGCCAAGCGCGCCGCCAAGCGGCTCGGGCTGTCCTCGCGGGCGGTGCCCGAGCTCCAGTCCGACCTGCAGGTCACCAACCCGCCCAACACCGTGGTGCTGCGCTTCGCGTACACCTGGACCGACGCGGACGAGGCGGCCCGCCGCGCCAACGCCCTGGCCACGGCCTTCATGGACGCGCGCAAGGAGAGCACCGAGAACACCATCAAGAACACCGTGCACGGCCTGCAGAAGCAGCTCGACCCGGTCGTCAAGCAGCGCAAGGAGCTCGACGCCCAGATCGCCGGCCTCGGCGAGGGACCCACCCTGGACGCGGCCACCACCGTGCAGGCCACGCTCGTCGGCCGTATCTCCGAACTCAGCAGCCGCATCACCGAGTTGCAGTCACTGGACACCACCCCCGGCAGCTGGAACCGCGTCGCGACCCCGCCGGACGCGCCCTCCGGCCCCGGACTGGCGATGATGCTCGGGCTCGGCGCGCTCGTCGGCGTCGCCGTCGGCCTGCTCGCCGCCTGGGTACGGCTGGTCTTCGACCCCACCGCGCGTTCCGAGGGCGACGTGGTGCGGGCGCTGCGCGCGCCCGTGCTGGGCACGCTGCCGCGCACCAGGAGCGGCCCGCTGCTCGCCGTCGACCACGCCGACCCGCGCCTGGCCGAGGAGTACCGCTCCGTCGCCTTCCGGCTCGCCTACGACCAGCGCTTCGCCGACCGGCGGCGGCTGCTGGTGGTCGCCCCGCGCGGCACCGGGGACACGGCCGCCGCGGTGGCGGTCAACCTGGCCGCGTCCTTCGCCGAGATGGGCATGGACGTCCTGCTGGTCGAGGCCGACCTGCGCACCCCCGGACTGTCGGCGCGGCTGCGCGCGGCGGACGGCTCCCGGCCCGGCTGGGCGCGCTCCCCGCAGCTCAGCGAGGGCGGCTGGCCGGCCGGCATCCAGGTGCCCGTCGACGCGGGCGAGTCCGGCTCCTTCGACCTCGTGCCGGGACGCCGGGTGCGCAATGTGGCCCGCGCGCTCACCTCGGCCGCTGCCGGGCGGCTGTTCGCGGAGGCCGACGAGCCGGGGTCGGCCGTCGTCGTCCTGGCCCCGGCGGTCCTGACGTACGCGGACGCGCTGGCGCTGGCCGACCGCATCGACGGCGTCCTGGTCGTCGCCGACCCGCACGCGGTGCACCGCGCCGACCTGGACCGGGTAAGGCAGCTGATCAGCGGCGCGGGCAGCACCGTGCTCGGCTCCGTGCTGCACAGCTCGCCGGGCGGCCGCTGGTGGTCACGGCGGCGGCTCGCCCGGCGCAACCGCAAGGCCGCCGCGCCGCGCGCCGCGGCGGCGGCGGGCGCGGGTGCCA